>JAYZKL010000038.1:0-40274 GCA_036163455.1 Pseudomonadota bacterium | reverse complement strand
GGTATTGCAGCTTTTGAAACTAAAAACTTTGCTCATGCTTTTAAACTACTTCATCCATTAGCTGAAGAAGATAATGCTGATGCTATGTATAGAATGGCTATTATGTTGCAAAATGGATTGGGTTGCGTCAGCAGTGATGACAATACAAAAAAAGCATTGGATTATATGACAAAATCTGCAGAAAAAAATTTTGCTTTAGCACAACATGCATTGGGATTTATGTATCTCGAAGGTGAGTGCGTAGAAGCAGATATAAATAAAAGTATAGAGTGGTTTACTAAAGCTGCAGAACAAGGATTAATGGGTTCTGCTACAACGCTTGCTATGATTTATGAAGAAGGAAAAAAAGTAACACAGGATCTAGAAAAAGCTCAATATTGGTACAAAAAAGCAGGGATAGAAAAATAATAATGAAATATTTCCCCTTTTTTTTCAAACTAGATAATCAAAATTGTTTAATTATTGGCGGAGGAGACGTTGCGGAAAGAAAGGTAGATTTATTAATTAAAGCAAATGCAAATATTACTTTGATTGCACCAGAAATTTCTGATTACCTTTTAAACCTAGAAAAAGAAAAAAAAATTAGTTGCCAAAAAGAGAAATATGATAAAAAAATTTTAGATTCTAAAAAATTTAAATTTATTGTTGTTGCCACCAATGATAAAGAGCTAAATGTTCAGATTGCTGATGATGCAAGAAAGAGCAATATTTTAATTAATGTAGTAGACCAGACTGATTTATGTGATTTTATTTTTCCTTCTATTCTTGAAAGAGGGCCAATCACGGTAGCGGTCTCAACAGGAGGTTCATCTCCAGTATTAGCTCGTATGTTAAGAACAAAATTAGAAACCATGATACCCGGTTCATATGGAAGGCTAGCTAAAATAGTTTCAGAAAATAGAGTTCCGATAAGAAAAAAATTAAAAAACTCTAAGTCGAATAGAATTTTTTGGGAACAGATGTTGAATAGTAAATTTGTTGAACTAGTCCTAAGTGGACAGGATGAGGAGGCAGTTGCTTATTTAAAATCTGAAATTGATTCATTTGATGAAGAAGTGAAAAATAAGGGAGAGGTATACATAGTAGGTGCAGGACCAGGAGATCCAGATCTGTTAACATTTAGAGCTTTGAGATTGATGCAACAAGCTGATGTAGCGCTGTATGACCGTTTGGTACATCCGTCAATTATCGATTTAATCCGAAGGGATGCAAAGAAGATATATGTTGGTAAGCAACGAGATATACACGCGGTACGACAAGAAGAAATTAATCAATTACTTGTTAAATACGCCAAAGAAGGAAAAAGAGTTTTAAGATTAAAAGGAGGGGACCCATTTATTTTTGGTAGAGGTGGAGAAGAAATAGATACTTTAGTAGATGAAAAAGTATCTTTTCAAGTAGTACCTGGAATCACAGCTGCCTCAGGTTGTGCTGCCTATGCAGGTATTCCTTTAACTCATCGTGATTATGCACAATCATGCAGTTTTGTCACAGGACATTTGAAGGAAGGAAAACTCAATTTAAATTGGGAAAAATTAATTCAAAAAGACCATACTATTGTTTTTTATATGGGATTAGTCACTATAGATATTATCTGTGAAGAATTACAAAAGAATGGGCTAGATGGTTCTACACCTTGTGCAATAATTCAACAAGGTACCACCCCCGAACAAAAAGAGTATATTTCAACTTTAAGTAAAATGCCTGAAGTAGTAAAAAAAGAAAAGCCACAAGCCCCCACACTTCTTATAGTTGGTAACGTTGTAAAATTAAGAGATAAATTGAGTTGGTATAAAACTAATTAATTCTTTTCTAATGAAAAATTGATTGGAACTGTGAGAGTGATTGATTCCTTATTAGCTGAGCTAGGGATTTTTGGGAAAGGTTCAGATGTCATAATCATTCTTCTCGCTTCCCTATCAAGACCACGGTAGCCTGAGCTTCTAAGCGTTAAGTTTTCCACCGAACCATTTTTTAAGATTGTAAATTTAACAACCACAGTCCCTTCTTCTTTTCTTTGACGTGAAAGCAGGGGGTAAGATTTATTACTATCAATGATTTGTCTAACTCTTCCATGCCAAGTATCAAAAGTTTGTTGGGTTTTATCGCCAGCTTTTCGATCATCAAGCATAATTTGCTGCTCATCTACTTTTTCCTCAATTTTCTTTTCAATTGATTCAGCAATATTTGTTTCTTCTACAGGATTTACTTCTTGTTTCATTATGAAAATTTGTAGCTCCATCCCTGTTTCACCGGTTCTAGTAACATCAGATGTAAAATGAATAGTAGTCAGGCTAACAAGTACCATCAGATGTAGCACAAAGGCTAAAATAAAATAATTTAGAAATGTCTGTTGATCATTCATTTTTTAGCGTCAGCAAGTTTATCTTTTTAATTTTTGATTTATCAAGTGCAAGCAAAACCTCATTTAAGCTTTTAGATGTAACAGAGGAATCTGCGGTAACTAATAATTCTAATTCATTAATTTGGGGATATTTATTTTTCATATTTTTTGTAAGATTTTTGAGAGTGACCGTAGCACCATCAAATTTAATTGTCCCATTAGAATATAGATGAAGTTCAGGTTGCTCTTTTTCAGTAAATTGCTGTAGGGTAGCCTGCGGAATTTCAACCCCCAATAAATCTCTTTTCTTTTCAATCACTCCTGCTAGTAAAAAAAATATTAATAACAGAAAGATAATATTTACTAGAGGAAGTAAATTACTATCAGTGATCTTATTATCATTAGCAATTCTATTTTTGAGTTTCATTTTTTTTAACACCAATAGAGATATTTTTTATCTCATCTTTATGTAAACTTTCTAATAGCGTAAAGATAGATTGAAGTTGTGTTTTTTCGGATGGTTTTAGAATTACCATATAATCAGGTGTATTAACGACTGATTGTGAAATAACTTTCTTTAAATCATCTAATTCATAAGATTCACCATTCATTTTATAATTACCTGCATTATTAAACTCTATAATAAAAAATTCCTTATCTAGCACAGATGGTGCGGCTGATTCAGTAGCAATATTTATGTCCATCTGATTAAATTTTTGGAAGTTAGTGGCTAACATAAAAAATATCAATAAGATGAAAACGACATCAATAATTGGAGTTAAACTAATTTTCGTCATAACTTTTCCCATCCAAGCAAGATTTATTGATTCTACTGAAAATACCCTATTTTTCCACTATTTTACTTGACAAACCTTTTAAAATAAAGATAATGAGAATCATTAATAAATGATAATGATTATCATTAGTATAAATAAGGGAGTTATATATGAAAAAAACATCCAAGCTACAACTAGCAGTTGTTTTTGTCTTAACTACATTTACAGCAGGCAATGCTTTTTCAGAGCAAAATATGTCGCCTGTTAGTGTATTTGGTTCACAAGATGAAACTCAACAAGCTGGTTCAGCTCACTTTATAAGTGATGAAGAGATTAAAGCATCTGGCTACACAGACCCAGAGAGACTTCTTAATAGGATTCCTGGTGTTTATTCTCAAACTGAAGATGGATTTGGTCTTAGATCAAATATCGGTATGAGAGGTGTTGCAACGCTTAGAACTCAAAAAGTAAATATCTTGGAAGATGGAATTTTACAAGGACCTGCTGTTTACTCTAACTTCTCGATGTACTTTTTCCCTGATTCAGGGCGTATGGAAGGCATAGAGGTGTTAAAAGGACCGACTTCAATAGGAACTGGACCAAGAACAACTGCTGGTACTATAAATTTTATCTCAAGATCAATTCCAACTGCTCAAAGTGAAGGACATTACTCTGTTACATTTGGTGATGATGGTTATACTCGTAATCATACTTATTATGGAGGTAACATAACACCATCGCTAGGGTATGTTTTTGAATATCATGATTATAGATCAGATGGGTTCAAATCAATTAAAGGAACTGGAAACCCAGGAGATACTGGATTTGATAAACAATCTGATTTATTTAAGATACGATATACACCGCAAGGTAGTTCATGGAATCAATATTTTGAATTATCTAGTCAAAATACCACTGAAACTTCAAATGAAAGTTATATTGGTTTGACTACAGCTGCATTTGCAGCAGATCCATATCAAAGATACGGTATGTCAGCATTTGACCAAATGGACAATGATTACCACCGTTACATCTTCACTCATTATATGGAACCAATGCCAAATATGTCGATTACATCAAAGCTTTATAAAACCAGATATAGTCGTCTTTGGGGTAAAGTTGGTGAAGTATATATTGATCCTGAGGCGAATGGAGTTGGATCTGTTACTAAAGTCAGCTTAAGTGCACTTGATATGCAAGGAGCTTGTAATGGCGACCTTGGAATGGAATTAAGAGCATGTAATATTTTAACCGGTACTACCGCAATGGGCGATAATGAATACATCAAGAGATCTATGGGTCATCGTGACTATGGAATGACTGGTGTTCAATTTGTTGTTAGTCACCAAGTCGGTAATCACGACTTAGAATATGGCTATCGTAGGCATAAAGACTATCGTCAAAGAATGGATTCATCTTATCAAGAAAACTTTACAATTGATTCAAATAACACAATGACACGTACAATCGGTGGAGCAACTGGACCAGGTGCCCAAACAGGATCTGAGCTTAAAGATGCTGACGCCGAGTCTTGGCATATTAAAGATGTTATTACACATGGTAACTTTACATCTACAATCGGTCTTCGTTATGAAGATGTAGAATATAATAAAGGAACCATGGCTACTCCTGGATCAACTGGAACAGCTAGTAACGATGAAACAATGTTAGGGCTTTCAACTGTTTACAGTTTTCCTAATGATGTACAGATGTTTGCCGGATATCATGAAGGATATTCGCCGACTGGTTATAGTTCTGGTAATCCAGAATCATCTGATAACTATGAAGTTGGAATGAGAATTAGCTCACCTGGTAGTTATTTTGAAGCGATAGCATTTCTTGTAGATTATAACAATCTATTAGAATCATGTTTAGTTGCTAATGGATGTACAGGTAATACTGGTGATTCATTGAATGCTGGTAAAGCTGAAGTCCATGGTATTGAGTTTCAATACAGACTTTCTGACATGTTCCCAGGCCCACAAATGAAAGGCGGAGGTATAATCAATACTGGTATTAGATATCCTCTTCTTATTTCTGGTTTGGTTCAAAATTCTGAATACAAAACAAATACAGATGATGAAGTAAATCAAATGGGTAAATCAATTAAGTATATTCCTGACTTTCAGATGTATGTATCAATGGGCATGGCAACACCAACTTGGGATATCTCAATAGGTGCGAAGTATCTTGATGATACTTTTACAAATGCAAGCAATACATATAAAACTGGAAAAGCATGGATATTTGATCTTAATTCAGGAATGAATGTGCCAGTTAATTCATATGGCATAAGCAATGCAAGATTATTTTTAAATGTAGACAACTTATTTGACAAAGTAATCGTTGCATCAGAACACAACTATGGAAAGAGACCTAATAAGCCACAAACTTTTATGGCGGGTTTCAGTTTCGACTTTTAAAAAGAACGTAACTTTCATCAATTTCTCCGATGAAGTACAGGTACCCGAGAGCTCCCTCTCGGGTTTCCGTATGATGATAAGTGAAAAGTGATGGTCTGAATTTTCCCCAGACCATCATCACATCATTGATATAACAACCCCTGTATTTCGAGACAAAACACAATAATTAATGTAACATGGCATTTTTATCTAACTATATAGAATGAGGATGATGAAATTATGACAATGCATACTCTTTTTAATCTGGGCGGACCAGTCATGTATTTTCTTGTTCTCCTATCAATATATGCTTTAGCTGTTATCCTATATAAAATTCACGTTTTTAGGAAAGCAGATTTTTTCAGAAGTGAAAAACTTGAAAGCAGCTTGGGCCTTTGGAAATCTGGGAAAAAAGATGATGCTTATAATCTAATCAAAAAAGCAGAGCACCCGGTTGAGGAGGTTGCATCATTTGCAATGTACCAGCTTATAAAAAATAATAAACCATCATCTAAAACCGAAGATGTCTTAAAAGAAGAAATAATCAGGCTGAGTGATGAGAGGGTAGACTATTATAATTCCAAACTTACTGGATTACAGGTAATAGCTGCTGTGGCACCTTTAGCAGGTTTACTTGGAACTATATTTGGAATGATTGACGCCTTTCAGCAGTTAGAGAATGCGGGTAAAAATGTAGATCCTGCAATTCTTTCAGGAGGTATTTGGGAAGCCTTGTTAACAACTGCAGCAGGGCTCAGTATTGCAATACCCGTAGTGATTTTTGAATCCTGGTTTAGAGGATTAATTGAAAAATTAAAACTAAAAATTGAGAGTTCAATTACTCAAATCTTCACTTCCCATATCATCTGAGGGACAACAACTAATTCCAAATTTTTTTAACCTCCAATAGTTATATGGCCATGGAGTTAAGAATCCGACAATTAACATAATTGGTAGGACAAATAAATTTAATTGCGCTCCACCAGTAATTAAAACATCAACAGTATTCATAGCAATTTCCATACTAATCATTGAAATTAAACTCATCCCAATTGCAGTTTTAAATGCTTTTACCAAACCCATTTGATTTAGAAGAATTATTGTTTCAAGAAGAATGCTTGTTAGGATTCCATTGAAAATTGCTAATAACATGATATGGAGTGTGGGCCAAGGGATACCTGAAATTTGAAAATAATAAATTGTTCCAAAATCACCAATGCTGCAGCCTATCAAACACCACATGGTATTATACGCAGAAGTTTTCCAAGTTGATTTACAAGCCCAATCAAATGTTGTATCTGTTCCCATATTCATCTAAAGGTCCAACCAAAGTTTTTTGGGTTGTCTCATACCAGCAATTCTACATGCCTGTTGCCCGTAGCCATAAGGGAAAAGATTATAAATGTACTTTCTAGAAGATTTTTCCTTCCCAAAATTTACTTCAAAGCTTTTTAATAATTCTCTCAACTCTGGCACCTTGTTATGTTTAGTATAGTAGTTTCTGATAAATTTAATAACTTCCCAGTGTTCTTTAGTTAAATAGAGATCAAATAATTCAGCAGTTTGTGATGCAAATTTTTCATCCCAATTATCTGGGTCTTCTAAAAATCCTGAATCATCAATATCCATTTCTTTCCTAAAATTATTGTTTAATTCTTTTTAGACAACTTCCAGATTCTATTACTTCTTTAACCGTTTTTTTGCAATGGGGTAAGTCATCGTTTGTAATATTGCTTAATATTAATGAAGCTCCATAAATTATACAGTCTTTCATTACGCCATCTTTGCCTGATAAAGCATCTAATCCAAGCTTAATGCTTTCAGATGCAAGATTATTTGGATCAACTTTAGATTCTATTTTGTCTGATGGATTTAGTTTTTGAATATTATTTGGTACCTCGACTGCACGAACTTTTTGATCTATGTTTAAATCCTTTAGAGGATCAACTTCTGCTGATTCATTGTCATTATTTTTATCTTTATAAAAATGGACTTTTCCATTTTTGTTGAGGGCAGGTATCACTCCACCTTCTGTCCCACGTATAACCAATGCAGTATTAAAGTCAGCATTCCTAGAGAGATTTAAGTAAACAGGAGGGTATGCTTTATGTACATATCCTGTAACAAAATGCGTCTGCTTTCCAATGATTGGATTTGCAAGGACCTCAATTGTTGTTATAACAGGTCTTTTAATTATTTTTTCTCTTAGATTTAATAATTTGTGTAGGGCAGGACAAAATTGGCTTTGATCAAGATAAGCCCAGGCAATTTTATTATTTTCTAATCTCTCTGCAGCTTCTTCAATAGACATATTCACATTAAGGCCAAGTAATTTATATGTGATGTTATGAGTACATCCAAACTTTGGGCCGATACATTCTATTCCATGGGAGAAAACTGGGTATCCAAGTTCTGCTAATACTGGTAATAAAAAAGCTGAAGAAGGAATGTTCCGAGTGAACCCATCATATGGGTCACCAATATTTATTATATTATTTTGTGTGCTTTTAATTGATTTAGTAACTTCTTTGATAGCATCATGAACACCTAAAACCTCATCATCTGTTTCTCTTTTCATTCTCAGAGCAATGAGAAAAATGGCGGCTCTTGTTTCATCTATCTCACCTTTTAGAATTGAAGACATGCAGAGCTTAGCTTCTTCTCTTGAAATATCTTTACTCATTTCTGGGCCGGTAGCGATTCTCTGAATTACAGATTTCATCAAATCATTTGGTGATAAATTTTGTGTGCTCTTGTCTGTCATTATTTAAAAACTATCCAGGTTGTTGCAATATACTTAACGCCTTTTTGAAGTTTAACGCCTCTATGTTCATGTGTCCAAAAAGGAGGGAAGAGAATTAATTTTCCTGTTTCAGGCTTAACTTTTACGTTTTGATTGAGAAATTCTGTTTCACCGCCTGGGCCATCAACATCATTCAAATACCATATTGCAACTAATTGTCGATCACTAAATTGGTGACTACCTCCATCAATATGCCAGTGGTAATATTCATCTGGGTTGGTTCTTTGTATAGCATAACCAACATCCTTAAAGGGGCCATTGAAAAAATCAAACTGTTTCTTTATTTTACTGAGGGCTTTTGCAAGACTTGTAAATAGTAGTTCATCCACATCTTTCCATTTCTCTTTACCGCTTATCACCATATCAGTTGATTTTTTTATCGTATTATCCTGTTTAAATTTTTGACCAATGCGGCCTTGGTAATGATCTTCAGATGAATTTTCAAATCTTTCAATCATATCATTGCATTGTTCATTATTAAGAGAATCATTGAATTCAAAAATAAAACTGCCTTCCTTTAATTCAATTAACCTTTTTTCTATTTGTGTGTTCATTTATATAATTTTCGGATAAGTGTATAGTATAAAATAATGTAATTTTGTATTAAACATTAAACTATATGGCTATTAGAATCAAAAGTAAGTGGTCGAAAACTTCTTCAAAACCTAAAACAGCTGAAGATATGGCAAGCGCTTTGTCTTATATTGCTTGGAAGTTATCGCTAGATAAAGCAAGAAACCTGCATGGCGAAGATTTCGAATATAGCTCTGATCATCAAAGGGTAACTGTAATAGTTGAATTTATGTCCTTTCAGATTCATCTAGTAGATAGACTATTATTCATTGATGAAACTAAAACAGATAAAAGAAATGAAATAATGAATAATTTAGGAAAACAATCTGCGCGTATAATGCAAGAAAACTGTGAAGACCTGTTTGGTTTGGGTGATTATAAAAAAGGATATATCAATACACTAAATATGAGATCCACGGAATATTCAGAATTTGATTTTTCTAAAGAAGGCACCAACTATTGAATTTTTAGACATCTATCAAAAAAAGTACAAGATGCGATGGGGTTAAGCCAAACAAATAAATGGGTGATGGATCAAATTGTAGACATAGATGCCGTAGATGTTTTCAAGAAAATAATAGAAGTTTATAATTCTCTTAAAAAAGGATAATGATTATTTTTTAAAATTTTCTGCTTTATCAGTGGTGTGTTTTTCACCATCTATGTATCCAGACTCGTAAGCTTCGGTAACTCTTTGTTCTTCTATTTTAGGACTACCCTGATAACCTTCTTGCCATCCAATTATGTAGTCGTCTGCTACACCCATCTCTTCTAGTTTTGAAACGGTCTTAAAATATTCTTCGTTCATTATGTCCTAATTGACCCCTTTAATTCGTGAGCAATATCAACAAGTCTATTAGCAAGCTTTTCATGTTCTTCTTTATATTCTTTAAGAATACCAACTGGATTAACATGAAGGTCTTTTTCAGTCACGCCTTTTTCTCTTTCTAATTCCATGAATTTTTTCTGAATTTCTAATAACCTTGCAATTATTTTTTTTCTTTCACTCTGTAATGATTTTGTATCTGACATTTAATAACCTCCCTTTCTTCTGCTTTCAGGTAAACCACCAATCCTGCCAGCTTGCTTACTTGGGTTTCCAGGAAATAAATCAAACAGGGCTTTACTATCGATATTTTCACCCCAAAGTTTACCAAGATCTTTTACCATGGTTCTTGTGTTAGGTTGGTTTTCTTTATTATTTATGAACTCATCCCTAAGATATTTAATTACATCCCAGTGTTTTTCAGTTAGCTCAATTCCTTCTTGTTGAGCAATTACCATAGCAATATCTTCATTCCAGTCTTCTATATTTACAAGAAAACCTGTTTCAGTTGCTTCAATTTCCTTCCCTTCAATTTCAACTTTCATTTCTTATTAAAGTTTGATTAATCTATATGACAGAATTCTAATATACTAAGTGCAAGAAGTCTACTGGCTTTAGCAAGAGTAGCAAATCAATCTTCTTCTTTAAAATTTGAAACAGCATCAATTGATTTGTGTGGGACAAATAATCCACAACCAAAAATCCTTCCATCTCCTAACCCCATCTCTTGCATAATTAAAGATTGTTGTTTTGAAAGGCTTGGTAACATGATACTTCGTGTATGGACAGTTTTCTTATTGATTTCTAATGTATGGGTTTTACCACAGATTGCATTATTGAGAGACAAACCATTCTTCTCTAACTCATTATTAGACAACTCCAAAAATTTTTCTTCAGTAATTTTATTATCAATCATGACAAATTTTGAGAATAAATCCCTTGCTGCTATCAAGGGTTTTTCATATGATTTCCCAACAATTATGTTGTCATCAAAAACTTTCAACTTAACCCCTTCTAATTTTTTTGCTAATTCAATATTTTTTTTTGAGATTCTAATTATTAACCTTGTCCTTTTAGATAAAAAAATAGTGTCAGCTGTAGAACGTACCCATCCATTGCCTGCATCAGGGCCATGTAACATATGAATGCCATTTTGCTTGTTATCTTTCAACCATGGTAGAATTTTTGTAATTTGATTGGAAAGTTCAAAAGCATGATCGTACACAAGCGTTTTACAATCAATTGTATAGGCAATATCAATCATTGAAGAAGTGAATATAGGTTTATTTTCTTGCATGATATTTATTTCTGTTGATATCCATTAAATGCCGACTCAATTTTATCTTCCCAATCTTCTGGTGTATCAGGATAAGGAGGCTTTAAATCTATTTTAATAAATATCTCGCCTTGTTTTGCTTTTTCTTTAACTACATCTATTAGTTGATTAAAATTTTCTACTTCCTTATGTTCAATTAATAAACTACTTAAATATAACATTTATAAATTAACTCTTTGTTTTGATCTTATCCTATATATCAGCCTAGTCTGATTATTTATGTTTGTAAATGATGTTCGATTGTGGAGGATATTATTTGTTATAGCACCTTGCTTATAGTCTAATTTATATCTGATATGATATTTTCTCGATTCTTTAATGATTTCTTTTAATTGATTTATTTCTTTATTAATTTTTTCATTCCACTGTATATTATTTTCTCTCATAGTAAATCTCATATGCAGCTTTTTATATTTGTTTTTAAATGAAAAAACATAGCCACTTATACTCTTTCTACCTGTTTTCTCATTTTTTGGAATTGTATAAGCCTGATCATCCATCAAATTAATTATTTTTTTATTCTTTTGATTGAATAATATATATGCCATTTCATGATCTAGAAATTCATTTTCTCCACCTTCTTGTGCTGGCTCTTCACAATGCAATAGCCATGAGTGTATTGATTCAGCTGGGAGATTATAATAACCATCAGTATGCCAATTTAAACCCTTTGTTGTAAACGGAACATATTCATCCTGCTTATCAATATTTGCGTTGGCTGTTATTGGGGTTAAGCCAGTTTTATCAGCTCTTGGATTATAATCAAAATCTTCTAACCCTAGTTGTTTAGAAAATGAGATTAAAGCATCTGGTGTTGATTTCTTTACAATTTTAAATTCATAAAAAACTAGATTTTGTTGTGCAAGCAAATCTTTAATTTTTAGTCTTTCAGATTTTGTTATTGCGCCTGCGTCTTTAATTTCAACCATCAGGCCCTCTGGACTGGATTGAAAACTATTTAGTTTTTTTTCTGCCCATCGTTGATAATCATCTCTAGTTGTATTCTTTATGTCCATTTTTTTTATATGGTTTATGTCCTTGATTTTAATCCAAAAAAATGCAAAATTATAATATCTATATTAGAAAACAATGATAAAATGATAAACATTATAAGCCAATAATATAGAGGTTATTAATGAAAAAACATGATACTCCTATGCTAGATAATTTGGAAGAGGGTCCATGGCCGTCTTTCATATCAGGTATTAAAAAATTAAGAGATGATCACCCTGATGACAGGGTAAATGCCATGAATAATGACCTTTTAGGGCAATTGGAGCATTCATATGAAACCAGAAAGGGGTACTGGAAAGGCGGCACGGTCTCTGTTTATGGATATGGAGGCGGTATAATCCCTAGATTTAGTGAAGTAGGACAACAATTTCCAGCATCTAAAGAATTCCACACATTGAGAGTGCAGCCACCTGCAGGTAATTACTACACTACAGATATGCTGAGAAAGCTGGCTGACAGTTGGGAAAAATGGGGTTCTGGGCTTGTAACTTTCCACGGACAAACAGGCAATATTATGTTCATAGGGGCTACCACAGAAAATACCCAACACTTTTTTGATGATATTAATAGTTATGGTTTCGATCTTGGTGGAGCCGGACCTTGTGTTAGAACAGGCATGTCATGTGTAGGAGCTGGCAGATGTGAAATGTCAAATATTAATGAGCATAAAGCCCATCGTTTATTGGTAAATAATTTTACTGATGATGTACATAGACCAGCGTTACCATATAAATTTAAATTTAAAATATCCGGATGCCCTAATGATTGCATGAATAGTATTGAGCGTGCTGATATGTCAGTGATTGGTACATGGCGTGATGATATTAAAGTTGATCAAGATGAATTTAAGAAGTATGTAGGATTAAAGGGAAGAAAATATGTAATAGATAATATTGTTACAAGATGCCCAACTAATGCAATCTCATTGAATGATGACGACAGTATTGATATAGATAATAAAAATTGTGTCAAATGTATGCATTGTTTAAATGTTGTGCCAAAGGCTTTACACCCAGGTGATGATAAAGGGGCTACTGTTTTAATTGGTGGGAAAAGAACTCTTAAGATCGGTGATTTAATGGGGACTGTTATAGTTCCATTCATGAAACTGGAGTCAGAAGAAGACTGGCAAAAGTTGGTTGAAATGGCTGAAAACACAATAGATTTCTGGGCTGAAAATGCTCTTGAACATGAAAGATGTGGAGAAATGATTGAAAGAATAGGGTTAATTAATTTCCTTGAAGGGATAGGTGTTGATGCTGAACCAAATATGGTTGCACATCCTAGAGAAAGCTCTTATGTAAGATTAGATGATTGGGATGACGAAGCAGTCAAATGGTATGAAAGAGCTGATGCCAAAAAAGATACAGCCTAGTTAGATTAAAGATATGTCCGAAGAAATCAAAAAAGAAGAAAAAGCTAAACCCCGAACTCCTATAGAAAGTGGATGTCCTGATGGGTTTGCATATATGCATCCAACTATGCGTAAAAATTTTGGACGTTGGCAATATCATGAACATCCAAAGTCTGGAGTACTGAAACATGTTTCTAAAGATGGTGAAGAAATTTGGACGATTAGAGCTGGAACACAAAGAATTTTAGATGTCTATACACTGAGAAAACTCTGTGATATTGGAGATAAATTTGCAGATGGATATGTCAGATTTACTATAAGAAGTAATATTGAGTATATGGTGAAGGATTCAGAAAAAGTTGATCCTCTAATTAATGCGTTGGAAAAAGAAGGTTTTGTTGTGGGGGGGACCAAAAATTCAGTTGCGATGATTGCCCACACACAAGGATGGTTACATTGTGATATACCAGGAACAGATGCATCTGGTGTAGTGAAATCTATGATGGATGAACTCATTGATGAGTTTAAAAATAATGAAATGCCTAATAGAGTTCACATGACAACATCATGTTGTCAAATTAACTGTGGGGGTCAAGGTGATATAGCAATCAATATTCAACATACAAAACCTCCTAAAATAAATCATGATTTAGTTTCAAATGTTTGTGAGAGACCATCAGTTGTTGCTAGATGTCCGGTTGCAGCTATCAGACCAGCTATGGTTAATGGTAAACCATCATTGGAAGTGGATGAAAAGAAATGTATTTGTTGCGGTGCTTGTTACCCGCCTTGTCCACCAATGCAGATTAATGATCCAGAGCATAGTAAACTTGCAATTTGGGTTGGCGGGAATCATTCTAATGCTAGAAGTAAACCAACTTTCCAAAAATTAGTTGCTGCTGGCATTCCAAATAATCCACCAAGATGGCCAGAAGCAACAGCAATAGTTAAGCGCATACTTAAAGCATATAAAGAAGATGCGAGAGATTGGGAAAGAATAAATGATTGGATTGAAAGAATAGGATGGCCAAGATTTTTTGAACTAACGGAATTGCCATTTACAAAATATCACATTGATAATTGGCGTGGTGGTAGAAAAACCCTCAATTCATCTACTTATATTAGATTTTAAAAGTATCATAATTTATGAAATTTGGAATTCTTGTCAACGAAGGACCTTACACACATCAAGCATCTGATAGCGCATACTTATTTACTAAAGCGGCTATCGAAGATGGCCATGAAATCTATAGAATCTTTTTTTATCACGATGGTGTTAATAATGGAACTAGATTAGCAACTCCACCTCAAGATGATAGGCATATCCCAAATAGATGGACAGAATTAGCTAAAGAAAATGGAATAGATTTAGTTGTTTGTGTAGCCGCAGCACAACGCAGAGGTATGGTTGATCCAGATGAAATGAAAAGAAATGGTAAAGACGCTAATAATCTTGCGGAAAATTTTCGAATTTCTGGATTAGGGCAATTAATAGAAGCTGGAATTCAGGCTGACAGATTAATAACTTTTGGTGATTGATATGGAAGAAGAAGCACAAAGTTCAGGTGTCATTAAGAAGTTCCTATACATCAATAGAAGAGCACCCCATGGAACCATTTATGCTCATGAAGCTCTTGAGACTGTACTTATAGGTGCTGCCTTCGAACAAGATGTAACTTTGGCTTTTTTGGATGATGGAGTTTTTCAGTTGAAGAAAAATCAAGATACATCTGAAATAGGAACAAAAAACTTTTCTAAAACTTATGCTGCCTTAGAGATGTATGATGTGGAAAAACTTTATGTAGAGAAAGAATCTCTTGATCAAAGAGGAATGACGGCTGATGATTTATCCGTAGATGTAAAGATTATAAATGCAGATGAAATGAAAAAACTTATAAATGAAAGCGAGGTTATATTAAATTTTTAATGTTGCACACAATTAATAAATCACCTTATGAAAAAAATAGTTTGCAGACTTGTCTTAGGGTTGCGCCAGATAAGTCTGATATTTTGTTAATAGAAGATGGGGTTTATGCAGCACTTAAAAATACTGATTTTGAAAAGAATATATTAGAGGGACAAAAAATACATAAATTTTATGTACTTGAACCAGACTTAAAAGCAAGAGGACTTGATATTAAATCTCTTATCCCTAATATAGACATTATAGATTATAAAGGTTTTGTAAAATTAGCAGTTGAGAATGCTAGAGTTCAGAACTGGTTATAAACAAGGAGACAAATATGACAATTGAAGTAAATGGTAAGACATTGGAAACAGATGAAGAAGGATATCTTGCCAATCTTAATGATTGGGAAAAAGATGTAGCTACAGTTATGGCTAAGGAAGAAGATTTAGAATTATCTGATGACCACTGGGAAATCATCAATTTCTTACGTGAGTATTATGAGGAATATCAGATTGCTCCAGCTGTACGTGTTCTTACAAAAGCAGTAGGGAAAAAACTTGGTGCGGACAAAGGAAATAGTAAATATCTTTATGAGTTATTCCCTTATGGACCTGCTAAACAAGCCTGTAAATTTGCTGGCTTACCAAAACCTACTGGCTGCGTATAAAGAGTTAAGGATTAATTAGGAGAAAGGCAGCATGTCTTTTGTTACGATTTTATATGGAACCTTGTTCTATTTTGCTGCCGCCATATTATTCTTTGGTTTAGCATACCGAATCTATGAATATGCAAAAATACCTGCCCCTTTAAAAATACCAACACCACCAGCTCCCAAAACAAAAAGAGGAGTAGCCGTGAGAATATTTCGTGAAGTTGTTTTTTTTGAAAGTTTGTTCAGTGCTACTAAATGGACTTGGTTATTTAGTTGGCTGTTCCACTTTGCATTGTTGTTAGCTTTGTTTAGACATCTTAAGTATTTTACTGATCCTGTCTGGACATTTGTTTCGTTAGAAATCGTCCAAGCTGCTGGCCATTATGGTGCTTATATGATGTTATTTGGTTTATTTGGTCTCTTTGCTAGAAGAATATTTGTAGACAGGGTTAGATATATATCTGCTCCATCAGATTATTTAATTTTAATTCTTATAATAGGTATAGCTATGTCAGGTTTAATGATGAAGTGGTTTCAAACAGATGTTTTGGCTGTTAGACAATTCTTTTTAGGCTTAATGTATTTTGAATGGTCTGAACTTCCAACTGATGCAGTACTGCTAGTACATTTATTTTTAGTAATTCTTCTCATGATTATTTTTCCTTATAGCAAGCTTTTACATGCACCAGGATTATTTTTTAGCCCTACCAGAAATCAGACTGATACTGCCAGAGAACATAGGCATATTTCAGAATGGGCTCGAAAACTTGAATCAATGAAAGAATAGGTATCGCAATGGCAAAAGATAAATTTCAAACACCAACTTTACAAGAATACTCGTTGATTCCTAAATTACAACAGGATGCTTCTATTCATATTGCCCCATTTAAATCAAAAGAAGAATTTCAAGCACCATTAGGTTACCCAAGTGAACTTGCTGATGATTGGAAAGAAAAGGCAATTGATAAAATGGGTGAATTATTAGGAAAATATCGTTCTCTCAGAGTTTATTTAGATTCTTGTATTCAGTGCGGGGCTTGTACAGATAAGTGCCACTATTACTTGGGTACAAAAGATCCAAATAATATGCCAGTTGGAAGGCAGAATTTATTTAGGAATGTTTATAGAAGATATTTTACTTTACCAGGTAAATTTTTTCCAAAGCTTGTTGGCGCCACTGATTTAACTAAAGAAGTATTAGATGAATGGTATACATACTATCATCAATGTTCGCAGTGTCGTAGATGTGCAGTTTTTTGTCCGATAGGAATTGATACTGCTGAGATATCAATGGCTGCCAGAGAAGTTATGGATTCTATTGGAGTTGGTCAAAAATATTGCAATGAAATAATAGCGAAAGTACATAAAATTGGAAATAATCTTGGATTGCCCGAACCGGCACTTGAAGATACTCTTGAGGGTTTAGAAGAAGATGTTAAGGAAGAAACAGCTATTGATGTTAAATATCCAGTAGATGTGAAGGATTCAGAAGTTTTACTAATTACACCATCTGCAGATTTTTTCGCAGAACCACATGTTGACGGTTTAATAGGATATGGAAAAGTTCTTCATCAAGCTGGTATTAGTTGGACCCTAAGTTCACATGCGAGTGAAGCAGCAAATTTTGGGATGTTTATTGGAAGTTATAAAAATATGAAAAAATTAGCTTTAAGAATAAGAGAAGCTGCATTAGATTTAAATGTTAAAAGAATTGTTTTTGGTGAATGTGGTCATGCATGGAGAGTAGCATATAGTTTTTTAAATACTCTTGCCGGACCTTTTGATTTTTTAGATTCTAAATATCCTGTACCTCAACATATATGTGAAGTAACACACGATCTCATACAAAAAAATGTTCTGAAATTTGATAAGTCTGCTAATGATAACATGACATTGACCTATCATGATTCTTGTAATGTTGCTAGAGCATCCAATATGGGTGGAATAATTGGAGGGCAGTTCTCCATACCAAGAGATATTATTAAATCCTCAGTTAATAATTTTTATGACATGGAGGATGAAAGTATTCGTGAGAAAACCTATTGTTGTGGTGGTGGTGGAGGCCTGTTAACTGATGATTTGATTGAATTGAGGGTGAAAGGAGCCCTACCTAGAATGGAAGCCTTAAAACGCGTTATAGATGAATATAATGTCACTCATATGGCTGCTATCTGCGCTATCTGTAAGAGCCAGTTTTCTAAGGTTTTTCAGTATTATGGATTAGAATTAGATAAGATAGTGAGTCTTCATCAGCTTGTAGGAAATGCCCTAATAATGAATAAAAAAGAGGTTTGAGCCTGAATCTCATATGCTATAATCTACTTTAGTTTATTAGAAAAGTAGAATAAACTTATATAGGGGGAAGGAAATTATCATGGTTTCTAAAGCAGACAAAACTGAAAATAAAATGAAGTCAGAAAATACCTATCGTAGGTATGAGAATGGAGTTCATAAATGGGATAATTTTTCAGAGCAAATTTTTAACCAAGATGAATCACACAAATGTCCCACATATATTCATAAAACACCTCCGTGCCAAGGAAGTTGTCCTTCAGGAGAGGATATAAGGGGTTGGTTACAAATAGTTCGTGGAATTGAAAAACCATCTGAAGGAATTTCAATGTCTGAATATGCTTTTAGGAGATCAACGCAAGCAAACCCATTCCCTTCTCAAATGGGCAGAGTTTGTCCAGCGCCCTGTCAAAGTGGTTGTAATAGAAATGACGTGGATGATTTCGTAGGTATTAATGCTGTTGAGCAATACATTGGTGATACTGCTGTCAAAGAAGGTTATAAATTTGAACAACCAAAATCTTTACAAGATAAAAAAGTAGCGATAATAGGTGGAGGACCAGCTGGTTTAACTGCAGCATATCAACTTCGTAAGATGGGTTTTGGATCAACTGTTTTTGAGGAAAGAGCAGAGTTAGGTGGAATGATGAGATACGGTATTCCAAATTATAGAACACCTCGAGATATACTAGATAAAGAAATACAAAGAATTTTAGATTTGGGTGATATAGAAGTAGTTCTTGGTAAGCGTGTTGGTAAGGATATTCCTTTAGATGAAATTGAGAAGTCTCATGATGCAGTATTATGGACTATAGGATGTTGGACAGGAAGAGACTTGCCAATAGATGGAAGCGATGCTGAAAATTGTTTAACAGGTGTAGAATTTTTGGAAGCATTTTGCCAAGGTAGACTTAAGGTTGGTGCAAAGAAAGTTGTTTGTGTTGGTGGTGGTGACACGTCTATTGATGTTGTATCAGTTGCAAGGAGGCTTGGCCATATTTCTAATTTAAATCCCCAAGAAAAACCGGAAGCAATTGTTCACGGATATGTAGCACAAGATGTATCTGAGTCTGCAATTAAGGAAGGCGCTGAAGTAACTCTTACTTCTCTTTTCAAAAGAGAAGAAATGACAGCTGCAGAACAGGAAGTTAACGATGCTATGCATGAAGGGGTTACAATCTTAAATGGAGTGATGCCAGTAAGAATCGAAAAAGATAAAAATGGTAGGGCGAATGCATTAGTTATTGCAGAATGTAAAATGGAAGAAAATATACCTACTCCAATAGAAGGGACTGAGAAAACTATTGAAACAGATTTGATTGTTTCTGCTATCGGTCAATCACCCGATATAGAAGGGCTTGAAAGTTTAGGTAATGATAAAGGTTTTTTTGAAGCTGATGATTTTTACAGACATAAAACGAAGGAAGGGCATTTTGTTGCTGGAGATATAGTTAGACCACATCTTTTAACAACAGCGATAGGACAAGCATCTATAGCAGCTCAATCAATACAAAGTTATTTTGAGAATAAAGATTTTAAAAGAAGACCAAAAGTAGATGTTCATCATTTTCAATTACTTGAAAAATTAAGAGAAACAAATCTTGCTCCTGATACATACACTCCGCCAATTCAAAATCCAGCAGAACAAAGAGGTACAGACGGGAGTAAAACTGCAATTCATAATTATGAAGATAGATCTGCTCAAGAGGTTATCCCATCAAATGAACTCTTTTTAGGTCATTTCAAGCATGAAGAAAGAGTTAAAAGAGGTGAGGCTGTACCCACAGGTGATGATGTTATAGATCATTACGAAGATAGAATTATTGGATTGTCTGAAGAAGATGCTATCAAAGAAGCATCTAGATGCATGAGTTGTGGCATGTGTTTTGAATGTGATAATTGTGTCATCTATTGTCCTCAGGACGCTGTATTTCGTGTAAAAAAAGATTCTGCTACAATGGGTAGATATGTTGACACTGATTATGATAAATGTATTGGTTGTCATATATGTGCTGATGTATGCCCAACAGGTTACATAAAAATGGGGTTGGGTGAGTGAACTTAGTAAATCATCGGAGAGTAAGTTGCCACTATTGTTCAGAACATTTCCAATTATTTTAATACTTATTAGTACCTCTACAACATTTTCGCACGACGGTCAGATTCATAAGTTTGTAGGGAAATCAAAATCAGATTTATTAGAATCTTGTGTAGAACCGACTGATGTGATGAGAAAAAAACATTTTGAATTTCTATATCATCAGAGAGATTTAACTGTAATAGATGGAGTTAGAACAACAAAACATAGTTTAGCAAATTGTATAGACTGTCATGTCTCGCGTGATGAGGTGGGAAATTTCATACCAATAAATGAGGAAGGACAATTTTGCTATACCTGTCATATAGAAACAGCAACAAATATTGATTGTTTTAGTTGTCACGCATCTGTACCAAGACATAATGAGGTTAAAACAAACAATAGGAATCAGCAGAATAGTGTATCCGCTATACACCATCAACTTGAGAATATTATTAGTAGGTAAAGATTATGAAATCTAGATCAAATCATTTTGGAAAGATAAATAGAAGAGATTTTTTAGTCAAATCAATATCAGCTATAGCAGTGGTTTATATAATTCCTAATATTATTGAAACAAGTATTGCTGCTAAACAGAAATCTGAAAAAGTTAGCTCTAAAACAAAGTGGGGTATGCATATTGATGTCACAAAGTGTGTGGATGGTTGTTCAGCTTGTATACAAGCTTGTAATGATGAGAATGGTTTATATGGATTTGGAAGACCAGAAACTGATCCTCAATGGATTAGAAAAATCAAACTCAGAGATTTAAAAACTAATGAAATATCTGTCCTGCCAATGTTATGTCAACATTGTGAAAACCCTCCATGCTGTGATGTTTGTCCTACAGGCGCATCTTTTAAACGAGAAGATGGGATAGTGATGGTAAATCAGCATACATGTATTGGATGCAGATATTGTATGATGGCTTGTCCTTTTAAAGCCCGCTCATTTGTACATGAAAATTTGACGATGCAGCTAACTAATTCGCCAAGAGGTAAAGGGTGTGTTGAAAGTTGTAATTTCTGTGTGAATAAAATTGATCATGGTTCAGCATACACTGCGTGCGAAGAAGCATGTAATAAAGAAGGTGGAGGGGTAATCTCGTTGGGAGATCTTAATCACTAAAAAAGTAAAGTTAAGGCAGATATAAAAAAATCGCCCGGAAGAAGATTAAGAGTAGATCTGAAATTGAAGCAAAAAGTAACTTATACAGGAATTTAATATTATGAAACCAGGATTATTTTCACGCTTTATTATTGAACAAAGATTATTTTGGTCCATATTTCTGGGACTAGGATTTTTTGTTTTATTGGGTATTTTTTGTGCACATTATATGGAAACAGAAGGGCATTATATCACCGGGATGAATAACCAAATCATTTGGGGGTTACCACATATTTTTGCAGTTTTTATGATAATAATTTCTTCTGGAGTATTGAATATAGCTTCGCTTTCATCAGTATTTGATAAAGAGAAATATAAACCACTTGCTCCTTTATCTGGTTTAATTGCGATATCTTATTTGATAGGAGGTCTTGCTGTCCTGGTATTAGATTTGGGAAGACCTGATCGTTTGATTGTTGCAATGACTACTTATAATTTTAAATCAATTTTTGCTTGGAATATTTTTCTGTATTCAGGTTTCTTTCTTGTATTATTAATTTATCTTTGGACTATGCTTGATTATGAAATTAAGAAATATTCAAAATCAATGGGTATATTTGCTTTTGTTTGGAGAATAATTTTAACAACAGGTACAGGATCAATATTTGGATTTCTTGTTGCAAGAGAAGCATATGCGACAGCAATACTTGCTCCATTATTTATCGTGATGTCATTACTCTATGGAGTAGCCATATATTACGCATATCATAGTTCTATTTGTTGGTTAAATAAGACAAAGATTTCACAGACTATGCTTGATAATTTCAAAAAACTTATGATAATTTTCCTATTTACAAATTTATATTTTCTAATCCTATACCATATAACAAACATTTATATATCAAAGCATTTAGATTATGAAATTTTCTTATTAGTTAGTGGCGGTATTTACACTCTATTATTTTGGGTAGGACAATTTTTGATAGGAATAGTCCTTCCTCTTATACTCTTAATTTTTAATAAAAATAATAGCCCATTATCATTATTAATAACTTCCAAAATAATCCTTTTAGGAGGCCTATTTGCTGTTGCTGTTATTATAATTGGAGGTCAAGCTTATCCACTTAATATTTTTCCAGATCATCAAATTATAGAGAGTGCCTTTTATGACAATGTCATTCATTCATATGTACCTTCAATATATGAATTAGGTCTTGGCATTGGTGGTTTAACTTTAGCAACTTTAATTATTTTAATTGGAATAGCTAACTTCAAGTTTATACCAAAAGATATTTAATTTTTCATAGTTATATGAATTCATATTTAATATCTTCAACAAAGAAATCATCCGGTAAGACAATTTTTACTATAGGCCTGCTCAGGTTGTTAAAAAAATTAAATTATGATCCCTCTCCATTTAAAAAAGGCCCAGATTTTATTGACCCTCTTTGGTTATCAAAAGCAGCAGGTAATCCTTGCTACAACCTTGACTTCTATACATCTTCTAATGCCGAAATAAAAAATACTTTTAAATCAAATATCTTAAAGAATAATTTTGCAATTATTGAGGGTAATAAAGGATTATTTGATGGAATGAGTGTTTCTGGATCTGATAGTAATGCTGCATTAGCAAAATTATTAAAAACGGAAGTTATATTGATTTTGGATTGCATGGGCACAACAAGAGGTGTTGCCCCTCTCCTCAAAGGATATGAGAGTTTTGATAGGAAAGTAAATTTTAAAGGTGTAGTTTTAAATAATATCTCTGGAGATAGGCACGAAGGTAAAATCATTTCTTCTATTAAGGAATATACGAATTTTAATGTTTTAGGATCTATACACAGAAACAATCAATTGGAGGTATTAGAAAGGCATTTGGGATTAGAACCAGTTTTTCAGGCAAATAATAGCAACAAGATTATTAATCAAATTTCTTCAACTATAAAATCTTCAATAAATTTAAATGAGATTATACCGAACAGAATTAAAAAAAATAAATTAATTCTGACAGTTAATAATAGAAATAGAAAAATTACTGTTGGAGTAGCAATGGATGCAGCATTTGGATTTTACTACCCTGATGATATAGAAAAATTTAAAAGCTTAGGAGTTGTAATAAAAAAATTTGATACAATAAATGATAAAAAAATACCAAATGTTGATGCATTATTCATTGGAGGAGGGTTTCCTGAAGTTGTTGCGTCAAAATTATCAAAGAATAATAAAATGAAAAAGTCCATTTTTGAATTCATAGATTCTGGTAAACCAGTTTATGCAGAATGTGGTGGACTTATGTACTTATGTGAATCTATTAAATTTAATAATAAAAAATATAAAATGGTTGGTGCAATAAAGGGTGAAACAAAGATGAATAATAAGCCTATTGGTAGAGGCTATATTAAAATTAATACAAATAAAAATCACCCATGGTTTGACAATAGAACTGAGATTAAAGCGCATGAGTTTCATTATTCAGATATTAAGCTATTGAATAATAAATATAAATTTGCTTATGATGTGAAAAGGGGATATGGAATTAATGGGAAAAAAGACGGCCTAATATATAAAAGCTTATTAGGATGTTATGCACATTTGAGAGATACAAAACAATCACAGTGGGTTGAGAGCTTTGTAAAGTTTATACATCGTTGCAAGAAATTAAAATGAATAAAGAAATTTTTTATATTACTGATTCTGCAGCTAAGCAAATTAAGGAAGCTTCAGAAAAAGCTGATTCAAAAGAATGGCCTTTAAGAATAGCAGTAAATGTAGAAAATAATGGGAAGTTTAATTATCTTATGGGCTTTGACCAATCAAAAGAGGAAGATTTAAGATTGAAGATTAATGATATAGATTTAATTATCTCGCCAGAGTGTATGACAAATCTAAAAAATTGTAAGTTAGATTATGTTGAAATAGAAAAGAATAATTTTCAATTTATATTTTTGAACCCAAATGATCCAAACTTTAATCCACCAGATGAAGATTTAGACACAAATGTTACTCATGATTTGTAAATTACAATTTCTATCTTAATTCTTTGGGTAGGCTAAAAGTTATATCTTCTTCAATTATATTTGTATTATTTTCATCAACAGAAGCCCCTTGGCTTTCAAGGTATTGGATAATTTCATCAATTAAGATTTCTGGTGCAGAAGCCCCAGCAGTTATTCCTATAATATTTTGTTTACTAATTTGATCTAAATTTATGTCACTTTTACTATCAACCAAATAAGCAGGAATATTTTGCTTTCCAGCTAATTCTGTAAGTCTCTTTGAATTTGAACTATTGACTGACCCAACTACAATTAAACAATCACAAAAATTAAGAATTGATTTAACTGCGTCTTGTCTGTTTTGTGTTGCATAGCATATATCATCTTTAGCTGGAGAAACAATATTTGGGAATTTAATTTTGATTTTATCAATTATATTTTTGGTGTCATCAACTGAAAGGGTAGTTTGTGTTACATATGCAATACTTTTATTAGTAATATTAATTTTATCTACATCATCTTCATCTTCAATTAAATATATTTTTCCAAACTCAGATTTGTATTGACCCATGGTCCCTTCAATTTCTGGGTGACCCTTGTGACCTATAAGTATTACATCTCTATTTTCAGATGCATATTTATGCACCTCTAAATGTACTTTTGTTACGAGAGGACAAGTTGCATCAAATATTTTTAGATTCCTTTTTTCTGATTCTTCTTTCACTTTAGTAGAGACTCCATGTGCGCTAAAAACTATAATAGATTTTTCTGGAACTAGTTTTATATCTTCAATAAAAATAACTCCCTTTTCTTTTAATTTTTGGATTACATATTTATTATGAACAACTTCATGTTTCACATATATAGGGTTACCAAAAATTTCAATAGCTTTTTCTACGATGTCAACTGCTCTTTGAACACCTGCACAAAAGCCCCTTGGGTTTGCTAGAATAATTCTTTTTCCTGTTAATCTTTGCACGTTATTTTACTTTTAGTATTTTTACTCTTAAGAGAATTGATTGCCCCGCAAGAGGGTGATTTAAATCAACCAGAACATCTTCACCTTTAATATTTTTTATCATACCAAAAGTTGAATTCTCTTTTCCAGCTTTTGTTTTTATATCAAACTCTAACACATTACCAATTTTTATCATTTTTTCTTGGGGAAACACCTTTCTTTTAATTGTTTTGACTTTATTTTCATCACGTAGACCAAAAGCATCCTTAGCTTCTAATTGTATAGTTTGTTCTTCTTCCTCACTAAGACCATATAAAGGCACTTCTAATTTTTGTGGAATCAGTCCATCTCCTATAGTAAATACTATTGGTTTTTTATCAAATGTAGACTCAAATTTAATTCCATCCAAGTTGGAGATTGAATAATGCATTTCAATAGTTGATCCAAATTTAATTATGTTCATTTCTAAAATAATTCAATATAAGTATAAAGATTCCAAGACTAATAAAACTATCAGCAAAATTAAAAATAGCAGGAAAATAAAGGCTTTCATAATGAATAATAAGAAAATCTAATACATGACCATGAAGTAAGCGATCTATAAGATTCGCAGTAGCTCCTCCTATAATCATGTACCAAGCAAAGCATTCAGATTTAGTAAAAGAATTAAAATTTTTAATAAAAAAATTGATAATTATAAGTAGAATAAGAAAAACAATAATTGAAAAAAAAATATTAGTTAATGGAGAACTTGAATCAAACATACTAAATGCTATTCCTTTATTATAGGTTTTAGTTATAGTTATATATTGATTTAGAATTAATGAGCTATTATCAATATTACTTTCTATAATTTTCTTGGAAAAAAAATCAATAAGAATTACGATTAAAATAATAAGAATTGAAAATAGTCGCATTATGCTAATTGACGTGTCTCGCCTTGCCCTTCAATATTTTCAAAACACCTAGAACATAAGTTCTCATGATTTTTGATCGTTCCAACTGATTCATTTTTATGCCAACACCTTTCACATTTTTTATTTAGATTTTTTTCTACATTAATAGAATAATTATAGTCAAAAACCTTCTTTGATTTATTATTACTTTGTAGTTGGCTTAGAGTGCAATTAGACGTTATAAATATAAATTTTAGTTCATTTCTAAAATTCTCTAATTTTTCAAATAATTTTGAATCTACATGTATTTCTAATGTTGCGTCTAAGGGTGATCCAATTTTACCTGAATTTCTTAGAGACTCTAATTCTTTTGAAACATCATTTCTTAATTCAAATAATAAGTCACATATTTCAGAATCTTCCTTCTCTAAGTCAAACTCTTCATCCACCCATTTTTCTAGAAAAACTGACTTTAATTTAGAATCTTTTTTATGAAGATAAATTTCTTCTGCCGTAAAAGATAGAATTGGGGCAATCCAAATATTTAGCATTTTTAGGAGTTTATAACAGGCAGTCTGACATGATTTCCTTATTAAACTATCTTTTTGAGTTGTATATAAACGGTCTTTAATTATATCTAGGTAAAAACCTCCTAATTCAGTAGTACAGAAGTTCTGTATATCTTGAGCTATCTGATGAAATTTATATGTTTCATAATGCAGCTTAATTTTATTTTGTAATTCTTTGGCTTTCTTTAAAATCCATTTATCAAGTATCAACATTTTCTTGAAGTCTACTTGCTCTTTTGAAACATCAAAGTCATCAGTATTGGAAAGTAAAAATCTAGCTGTATTTCTTAATCTTCTATATGATTCTGTGGTCCTTTTAATTATTTCTTCAGAAATATTCATTTCCTTGCTGTAGTCAGTTGTTGCCACCCATAATCGTAAAATATCTGAACCTTGATGTTTAATAATTTCCTGTGGAGATATTATATTGCCAAGAGACTTTGACATCTTTTGTCCTTCAGCATCAACTACAAAACCATGTGTTAAGACTGATTTATATGGTGGTCTACCAATTGTTGCTATAGCAGTAATCAGTGATGATTGAAACCACCCTCTATGTTGATCAGATCCTTCAAGATATAAATCTGCCACTTCACCTAACCCTCTTTCTTGCATAGCACAAATATGAGTTACTCCTGAATCAAACCAAACATCAAGAGTATCTGTGACTGATTGGTAATCATCATTGTCAGATTCAAGTAATTGAGTTTTATCATAATCAAACCAACTTTCGATACCGCCATCTTCAACTATATTCGCAGCTTTATCTAGCAACTCTTTTGTATTTGGATGAAGGTCATTTGTTTTTTTATGTATGAATAAAGGAATTGGAACTCCCCAAAAACGTTGCCTAGAAATACACCAGTCAGGTCTATTTTTGATCATCTCTTTAATACGATCTTGTCCCCAAACAGGAACCCATTTTGTTTCTGATAAAGAATTGGAAATTTTTTCTCTTAATTTATTTTTATCCATACTAATAAACCACTGTGGTGTAGCTCTAAAAATAAGAGGTGTTTTAAATCTCCAGCAATGCGGATAACTGTGTGTATATTTCTCATGTGTTAAAAGTCTATTTTTTTCTTCCAATACTTTAATAATTTTTTCATCTGCATCACGTACAGACAAGCCTCCAAAGAGTTCAAGAGAATCAATAAATTTACCTTTTCCATCAACTGGGTTAAATATTTCAAGATTATTTTCAATTCCAGAAATATAATCCTCCTGACCATGACCTGGGGCTATATGAACAAGACCAGTACCATTATCAGTTGTTACATGTGATGCTGAAATTATAGGAACCTGTTTTTTGTAAAAAGGGTGTTCAACTTTACAAGTAATTAAATCTTTTCCTAGACATTCACCAAGTATATTAAAATTAGCATTTTTTATTTTTTTCATAACACTTTCTAATAGAGGTTTAGCTAATACTAATAGATTTTTATTTAATTCTATTAAGGAATACTTTATATCTTTGCCAACTGCAATTGCTTGATTTGCAGGAAGTGTCCATGGAGTAGTAGTCCAAATTACAAAAAATATATCAGGTTCTTTCTTTTCAGCATTAAAAATCTTTTTAATTGAAGAGGAGTCACACGCTTTAAACATCACGTCGATAGCGTCTGATGTAATATCATTGTATTCTACTTCCGCTTCAGCAAGAGCTGATTCTGATTCTATACACCAATGGACTGGCTTAGATCCGTAATAAATATGTTCATTTGAGATTATTTTGGAGAGGCTTCTAATAATGGATGCTTCAAATTTGGAATCCATACTTAAATAAGGATTCTCCCAATCAGCATTAACACCCAATCTAATAAAATCTACTCTTTGCTTGTTAACTTGCTTGTTTGCATATTCTCTACACGCCTTTCTAAAAGCATTACTATTGTCTTTAAATTTTGATTTGCCAAATTTTTTTTCAACCTGCAGCTCAATAGGAAGTCCATGGCAATCCCAACCAGGTATAAAGGGCACATCATAGCCAGAGATAGTTTTACTTTTAATTACAAAATCTTTTAGAATTTTATTAACCGCATGGCCAATGTGTATATCGCCATTAGCATAAGGGGGTCCATCGTGAAGTATAAATTTTTTGCAGTCTTTTCTATTTTTTCTAATTTCATCATATAAGTTAATTTCTTGCCAACGCTTTAACAATTCTAACTCTTTTTGAGATAGGTTTGCTTTCATAGGGAAATTCGTAGATGGTAGATTGAGTGTATCTTTATAGCTCATTACTGTGATCTTCAAGAAATTTTAAAGCATTTTTATAGTCTAAATCCATTTGTTTTATCAGCTCATCTTCATTTTCAAATTTTATTTGATCTCTAAGTTTAGAAATAAAAGAGACCTTTATTTTTTGATTGTATATATTTTTATTAAAATTGAAAATATACACCTCTAGAGTGTTATTTTTTCCAGAGAATGTCGGTTTGTTGCCTACACTGGCGAGACCATAGTGGTTTTCATTATTTTCCATTGATATCTGCACTACAAATATACCATCTATTGGATAGGATTTATATATGTCAATATTTGCTGTTGGATAGCCTAGTCGATGACCTCGTGAATCACCTTTAGTAATTCTTCCTGTAATGGAATATTCTCTTCCTAGCAGCTTATTCGCATAACTAATATTCCCTTGCGAAAGAGCTTCTCTAATCGCACTACTGCTTATTTTTTTATTATTGAATATTTGCGAGTCAATTGTGACAACCTCCATCCCTGTCTTACCAGCAAAGTCTTGTAATAACTTATAGTCACCTTTTCTTTCACAACCAAATTTAAAATCCTCACCTATAACTAAGTATTTTGTATCTAAATACTCTATTAAAATTTTAGAAATAAAGTCAGTAGCTGTTATTTTTGAAAAGTTGTTATTGAAGTTCAAACATATAACTTGGTCGATATCATTATCAAGAAAGATTTTTAGTTTTTCTTTTAGCCTTGTTAATCTTTTGAACTTAGCATAATTAAAAAATTCTTCTGGTAATGGCTCAAAAGTAATAATAGTAGAACATAGTGATCGTTTATTTGATTGGTTTTTTATATGTTCAATAAGTTTTTTATGACCTTTATGAAATCCATCAAAATTACCAATAGTTACAGCACACCCGCTTTTACATTTTGATAAAGATTTTAGTCCATGAATTATTTTCATATAGATAAATCCTTTTTATATCTAAAGCCAAGAGCATATATGCTAGCAATATAAGCTATACCCCCTATTGCTATATAAAAAAGTAATAGTAAACCTCGGATATAATACTCTTTTGTTGTCCAAATATCGATTGGCATCAGTATAGTTAATAAAAGTATTGCCATGAAAAAACAGCTCAACAACACTTTTAAGTTAAGGCTATTTAAAAATAAATTTTTTGGGATAATCTCAATCTTTTGTAGATGTGAATATAGCAAAATAACTTGAATCCATGCAGAAAGTGATGTTGCTAATGCTAGGAATGCGTGTGCACCAACAAAAGGGTTATATGTATAATAGATTACAACCGTCAGATTCATTGCTACATTAAAAATAATCGCATAAATTCCATATTTGACAGGTGTTTTTGTGTCTTGTCGTGAAAAAAACCCAGTTAATAACACTTTCATAATAATGAATGCAGGCAAGCCTATCGAATAAGCAATAAGACTTAATGAAGACATACTTGTATCAAATGAATCAAAACTTCCGTATTGGAATAGGCTAGCTATGATGTTTTGAGATAAAATAATTAAACCAAACATTGCTGGTAAACTAAAAACAATAGCAAGTGAGATAGCATACTTTATTGTTTTTTTAAATCCACCTAAATCTTCATTTGAGAATTTCTTTGAAAGATTAGGCAAAATAACAGTAGCGATTGCAATACCAAAAACACCCAGTGGGAACTCTACTAATCTATCAGAATAATATAGCCAGCTAATACCACCTGCTGCTAATAATGATGCTACTACTGAATCAATCAATAAATTAATTTGTACAACAGCTGACCCTATTATGGCTGGTGCCATAAGTTTTAATACTTTCCTTACGCCCTCAAATTGAAAACCTATTTTAGGTAACACTAAAAACTCTAATTTATTTAGAGATGGTAATTGAACCAAATATTGCAATATTCCAGCTACTAGTACTCCAAAGGCTAAGGCTTTAATTGGTTCATCAAAAAGAACTGTCAGAAAAAGAGCAGATGAAATTAATGAAATATTAAGTATAACTGGGGTTATTGCAGGTAAAAAGAATTTGTCGTAAGTGTTAAAAATACCAGCACAAAAAGCCGTAAGTGAGATAAAGAAAAGGTACGGGAATGTAAGTTTTAACATATCAGATGCTAATTTAAACCTACCATCCTCAACAGAAAAACCAGGAGCAAATAAACTTATAATCTGATCGGAAAAAACAACGCCAAGGAATGTAATCAAAAAGAGTATAAGAGATAAATTACCAAAAACATAGCTAACAAAAGTTTTTAATTCGCCAGACTTTCTTTCTTTAAATTCAGTTAATACGGGGACAAAAGCTTGAGTAAAAGCACCTTCAGCAAATAACCTTCTGAAAAAATTTGGAATCTTAAAAGCAACAAAAAAAGCATCCGTGCTTGAGGAGGCACCAAATATATTTGCGAAAATAATGTCTCTTACAAAACCAGTAATTCTTGAAACAAAAGTCATCCCACCTACAACAGATGAAGACTTTAATATAGAATCTCCTTCATTTTTAGTCATTTAGCTAGTCACTTATTAATCTATTTATTGACAGTTTGTACCTACATTGAGATAATCTTGTTTTATTTTACCTTTTATTGGAGAAGATTACATTGGCAAATACCTCGCAGGCTAGAAAAAGAGTAAGGCAGGCTATAAAAGCTAGAGAGAGAAATGCATCTCAAAAATCGGCTTTCAGAACAAGTATAAAAAAAGTTTTAAAATCTCTTGCTGATAAAAATAAAGAGAAATCAAATGAGTTTTTCAAAGAGGTCACTTCTATGGCTGGTAAGCTAGTAAAAAAAGGTTTAATCCATAAGAATAAAGCTGCTAGATATCAATCAAGATTAAATAAACAAATAAAAAGTTTATAAGATAACCAAGTTATCACGGTGAATTATTTCATCGTTTGAAATATAACCAAGAGTAGATTTTATTTTATCACTTGCCAAACCTTTAATTAAATCTATTTCTTCTGAACTATAATTAGTTATGCCTTTGGCAACAATTATTGCATCTGAATTTAGACAACTTATTATTTCACCTCTTTTAAATTTATTATTTACTTTAGTAATACCAACAGCTAGCAAACTAGTTCCGCTTGAATTAATTGCTTTAATAGCCCCATCATCTAAAATTACAGAACCATCAGAATTAGAATAATTATCTAGCCATTGTTTTTTTGCAGTTAGAGGTTTTTGGCTTGGATGAAAAATAGTTCCTATTTCATTATTACCCATGATTTTTTCTATTACTTGATTAGAATTACCTGATGCTATTATTGATGTAGTACCTGAAGATGAGGCAATCTTAACTGCATTCAATTTAGTTTTAAAACCACCAGTGCCAAAAGTGCTTTTAGATTTAAACTCAATGTCAGAAATAGAAATCTCATCAACATTACATTCTTTTATAAGTTTTACATCTTTATTTGATTTTGGATCTTTATCAAATAAACCATCTTGGTCAGTTAGAATTATTAATAAATCTGCATCTATTAAATTACATACCATGGCCGCAAGTGTATCATTATCTCCAAATCTTATTTCTTCAGTTGCTACTACATCATTTTCATTAATTATAGGAATAGCATCAAGGTTGATAATTTTTTGTATAGTAGCTTTAGCATTTAGATAGCGTTCTCTATCAATCATATCTTGATGTGTCAATAAAACTTGCGCTGTTAAGATATTAGATTTCTGAAAAGAATCTTCATATATGCCCATTAATTGTTGTTGACCGATAGCAGCTAAAGCTTGTAATGTCTCAAGATTATCAGGTCTTTTGTCCATATTTAGAAGATTTTGACCCTGACTGATTGATCCAGAGGTTACTATAACAATCTCTTTTCCTTCTTTTCTAAGTCCTGAAATTTGTTTAGCCCAATTTAGAATTCTTTTTTCAGACAATAGTTTATCTTCACTGATAAGAGAGCTACCAATTTTTATTACTATTTTTTTAAGATTATTAATATTTCTGTTCATTCTTTAATATATTCAAAAACTTTATTACACAAATCTTTTAAGCCGGTATTTTTTTTAGCAGAAACATAAAATTTTTTATCCTTTATTTCTTTATCTAATATACTTTTCATCTTTTCTAAATCTTTATCTGTAAATAAATCTATTTTATTAAACACAAACCATTTATCTTTCTTATCTAATCCACCATCATATTCTTTGAGCTCTTCATTAATAGTAGAAATATCATTAATAACATCATCCACGTTATCAAATGATAAATCAATTACATGTAATAAAAGCCTTGTTCTGGATATATGTTTTAAGAATTGTATACCTAACCCAGCACCTTTTGAAGCTCCTTTAATCAATCCAGGTATATCTGCTACAACAAATTTTTCATAATCATTAAGTAAGACAACGCCTAAATTTGGGCTTGTTGTAGTAAATGCATAGTTAGCAATTTTAGGTTTTGCCATACTTATTGCTCCTAGAATAGAACTTTTACCAGCATTTGGTAATCCAATTAAACCAACATCGGCTAAAACTTTTAAGATAATTTTTAATTCTTTTTCTTCTCCATTTTGCCCCGATGTAGTTTTTCTTGGCGCTCTGTTTGTTGATGATTTGAAATGGGTGTTTCCAAACCCATGTTTTCCTCCTGTTACAATTTTAATTGATTGTTGATTCTGATTTAGATCGCAAATTAATTCCTGGGTTTCTGTATCATAAACCATACTACCAACAGGCACGTCTATGATTAAATCATTGCCAGTTTTTCCTTTTTTATTCTTGCTTAATCCTGATCCACCATTCTCAGCACGAAAGGTATTTTTATTTCTAAAATCTACCAGTGTATTTAGACTATCTGTAGCTCTAACAAATATAGAACCACCATCGCCACCATCGCCACCATCAGGCCCTCCTAGTGGAATATATTTTTCTCTTCTAAAGCTTAAACAGCCTTTACCACCATTGCCGGCTTTTACCAAGATTTTGGTTTCATCAATAAATTTCATGTTAAAAATTAATTAAAAGAAAATTTAAGAAGTGCTATTTTTTGTGGGAAAAACACTCACGTAAGAGTGTTTATTTGGCCCTTTTTTCTGAAAAGAGACATAGCCATCAGATTTAGCAAACAGGGTATGGTCTTTACCGCATCCTACGTTTTCACCTGCTTTAACTGGAGTACCTCTTTGTCTAAGAATGATATTGCCAGCTTTAACAAATTCACTTCCGAACTTTTTGACACCAAGTCTTTTTGATTCAGAATCTCTACCATTTTTTGTGCTTCCACCAGCTTTCTTATGAGCCATTTTCTTACCTGTTTAATATTTATTTGATTGATTCAATTTTTACTTCTGTAAACCCTTGTTTATGACCATGTGATCTCATATAGTGTTTTCTTTTTTTGAATTTTACTACTCTGATTTTCTTATATCTGCCATGGCGTTTTACTGTACCAGTCACTTTAATTTTTGATGTTTTTGAAGTTTCTAGCTCAGTATTTTTCTCATCAAATGCCATAAGAACATCATCAAATGAAATTTTTGTCCCCTCTGGAGATGAAACCTGATCAATTCTTATCAAATCACCTTCGGTAACTTTATATTGTTGGCAGCCATTTTTGATAATTGCATACATGGTAGTTTACTCAAAAAACATGATTTTACCTTGTATTTTATATTTAATAAATAGTTTATTGTGAAAAAAATCAATAATTTATAGTTTAACAACGGATAGCGTTTTAGTAGATGTATTGGGATAATCCTATAGAATATAGAAATGGATTTAGAAAGCATCAAAAGTCATATTACTACTGAAACTTCATTGTTAGAGTCAGAAATACTAGAGAGGATAAAAACGAAGGTAGAATTAATAAATACCTTGAGCGGCCACATACTATCTGGTGGAGGTAAAAGGTTAAGACCGTCATTATTATTCCTTGCTCAAAAAGCATGTTCAGAAAAAGGGGAAAAAATAATTGAGGCAGGTGTAGTTGTGGAATTCATTCATGCAGCAACATTATTACATGACGATGTTGTGGACCAATCCAAAATCCGTCATGGAGAAAAAACAGCAAACAATATATGGGGGAATCCAGGAGCAGTTCTAGTTGGTGATTTTTTATACTCGCGTGCTTTTGAGATTATTGTAGAGATAAACAATCCTAGAGTTTATGAAATTTTAGCACATACAACAAATATAATTTCTCAAGGTGAAGTATTACAACTGATGAATTTAAATAATCCAGATATGGATGAAAAGATTTATTTGGAGATAATTAATAGGAAGACAGCTAGATTATTTCAAACATCTGCAGAGATAGGTAGCATTCTTTCTGGAGACGACACTCAGAAATCAAAAGCGCTTGCTAATTATGGATATCATTTTGGAATGGCCTATCAATTAAGAAATGATTTATTAGACTATTTTGGTGATGAAAAAATAACAGGAAAGAATTTAGTTGAAGATTTTTCAGAAGGAAAATTGACCTTGCCATTAATACATGCGATTAAAGTTTCTAATAATAATGAAAGAGATTTGATTAAAACTGCTATACAAAAAAGTGACTTAGGTAGAATGCAAGATATTATACAAATACTTAAGGAAAAGAAGATTGAAAAATATATACAAGACAAAATAATTTTAGAAACTAATAATGCTATTGATTCCCTAAAGGTGCTAAGCGAAAGCATTTATAAAAAAGATCTTATTAAATTAGCAGAATATTGTTCAGAAAGAGAGAGGTAATTTAGTAGTTAGGCAGCAATTTTTTCTTTTTTAAGATTTCTGTAATTGTTTTGCCTTCAGAATAACCATCCATAAATTTTTTGCCTAATCCAAACTTTATTAAAAAATAACTAATTTTCGGATAACCGTATAGTAGCTTAGAGCCTTTTTTATATAATCTTAATTCTGCAGTTAATTGTTTTAGAAATGTGTTATAAAAATGTTTTGCACTAAATCCTACTTCTTGTTCATTTTTAATAATAGATTTTGCGGCATATTTTCCAGATACAATGGCATTATAGATGCCCTCTCCAAGAAGAGATTCTGATAATCCGGCAGCATCTCCAACCAAAAATACTTTATCAAGCAATGCCTTATATTCTGTTCCTTCAGTGCCAATTGGAAAACCTGTAATATTCTCAATATTTTTTGTCCCAAACCTAGAAAATACAAAATCATAAAGGTCTTTTTTTCTTGCTTTAGAACTATTCTTAGTATTAATTAGGTTCCCTATGCCAACATTAAAATGTTTTTCTTTAGGAAATACCCAAGCATATCCACGCTTATTAAAGATGAATTCAGTTTTGACTTGTTTATTTTTTTCGTTTTTGGTTACCAAACCTTCAAATGCATAGACTGGGTTTTCATAGATTAGTTCAGTTGTAAGTTTCCTGACGATACTGTTTGCTCCATCTGCTCCAATCAAATAGGAACATTCATATTTTGTAGTATCAGTGTTTAAAAAAACTTTTGTGGAACTATATTCAATATTTTCAATTTTTTTTATTTTTTCAAAGTTGGCGCCTTTTTTCAAAGTCTCATTGAAAAAATAGTCATCAAATTCTTCTCTAATAACCATCACGCAAGACCCTAAATCATGTTTGAGTTCTACTGCTCGATGTTCATCAAATTTAAAAACCATCTCATGTGAGCAGTGTTGTATTAAATGAGAAATATCTATAGGTAATTGATCTAGAGCTTTTTTTGTAATACCCCCAGCGCATGGTTTGTGTCTTGGAAAATCTGATTTATCTAATATAAGGACGCTTTTCCCATGGTTCCTTAATTCAAAAGCACAGGAACAACCTGCTGGTCCTGCTCCAACAATAATCACATCGTACTTTTTTGGTTCACTTGTTCTAAAATGGGGCATATTACTTACCAATATAATGCAGAGATTCTAATTTTTTATAAAATTCAAATAACTGATATTTTATAGTTCCATTAATTAGCTGTTTTTTCAAAGACTTTATAGATTTTCCAGTGATATAGAACTTGGCACAGTTTATGCATATATATATGCATTGAGGAGATATTAATATGAAAAAATTTAATTTATTGTTAAAGCTATCACTGGTAATGATGGTTTTTAGTATTTTGCCACAAACTGCAGTGGCTGAAACCGCTCTAGATACGGGTGACACTGCATGGATATTAACGTCAACCGCACTAGTTTTATTCATGACTATTCCTGGATTAGCATTTTTCTATGCTGGTTTGGTTAGGAGTAAAAATGTATTGTCTGTACTTATGCAATGTTTTTCTTTGACATGCCTAGTCACAGTTCTGTGGGTAGTTTTCTTGTATGGATTTGCATTTGGTGATGGTGGATCGCTAAATAGTTATGTCGGAAGCATTGGTTTCTTAGCGCCAATTGCAAAAGGAAGTATGTCGGGAACTATACCTGAAAGTCTTTTTGCAATGTTTCAATTAACTTTTGCAATTATTACCCCTGCACTTATAGTTGGTGGTTTTGCAGAAAGGATGAAATTCTCATCTATGATTTTGTTTAGTATGTTGTGGATGATTTTTGTTTACGGCCCTATTTGTCATATGGTTTGGGGCGGAGGATTTCTTGGAGAAATGGGACTTATGGATTTTGCTGGAGGAACAGTGGTTCATGTAAATGCTGGTGTAGCTGCATTGGTGGCTGCGGTTGTATTGAGAGAAAGAAAAGGTTTTCCTACAACCCCTATGCCACCCCACAATCTTCCAATGACAGTTGCTGGCGCATCTATGCTGTGGGTAGGATGGTTTGGTTTTAATGCTGGATCAGCTGTAGCAGCTAATGCAGATGCAGGAATGGCTATGCTAGTTACACATATTGGGGCTGCAACAGGTTCTTTGGGTTGGATGTTTAGAGAATGGTCTAAACAAGGAAAACCAAGTGTATTAGGCATAGTTACTGGTATGGTAGCAGGATTAGGAACGATAACCCCAGCTTCTGGTTTTGTTGGTCCTATTGGAGCCCTAATTATTGGTTCTTTAGCTGGTGTAATTTGCTATGAAGCAACACAATATATCAAGAAAGGGTTAGGAATAGATGATTCATTGGACGTATTCCCAGTTCATGGTGTTGGAGGAATACTTGGAACTGTTCTAACCGGTGTATTTGTTGCTGAATCTTGGGGTGGCGCTGGTCTTGGTGGAACAGCAATGTCTGCCCAAGTTATGATTCAAATTATAGGTGTAATCACAACTATTCTTTGGTGTGGATTCTTTACCTATGCAATTCTCAAAGTTGTAGACGCACTTAATGGATTGCGTCTAGAAGAAGATGATGAACATACTGGTATTGATCTGACTCAGCATGGAGAAGCTGGTTATAACGATTAATAACTCCTACAATATACATGGCGAGACCCAAACCCAGGTCTCGCTGTGTTTTTTTTATTCTTTATTATCTAATCTAAAAACTCTGCTTTTTAGCAGGCCATCATCTTGTAATTCAAAAAGCCGATAACCCGGACTCTTTTCATGGTCTAAAGCAAATTTTTTTGCATTGGGTTCAAATTGATAACAAGTAGATGGAGTAGTAAAAACTTGAGCATCTCCTAATTGATCATTAAATTCTTGATGGACATGACCTGAGGAAATGGCTTTTACATTAGGGTTTTTTAAAACTAAACTTTTAACTTTTTCAGGATTTTCTATCATCATACTATCCATCCAATCAGATTTTATGCTAGATATTGGATGATGAACAAAGATGAGAAAATTTTTCTCTGGATAAATTTCTAACAACTGCTCAAAGTTAAAAACCTCTTGATCATGTAAGGTTCCCTCTAGAGCATCATTTTTTTTAGAATTGAACATGAAAATTATCCAGTGGTTATAGACCATAAAATTATCATTATATAGATTTGGTTTTTTACTTAGTAACTGAATTTCTTCTAGTGAATCATGATTTCCAGGAATCAAAAAAATTGGGCAACTTATTGGTTTTAACAATTCATCTAAATGCTCATAACCTTCATGTGATTCATCCATTACAAGATCACCTGTTAATGTTAAAGCATTCAGATCATTGTGATTATCTTTGATGTCGCGAATTATTCTTTGTGCTGATTCATAAGTATTGATATCATGAATTAAGGTCGATTTATTCGCGGATAGATGTAGGTCAGTGATTTGAATTATTTTAAGAGCGCTCATACATTTACCCCAAACTACTGTATATATTATGAGTGATTTTATTTTAAGTCCATCTGATTTTGCCTTTACTTATGATGGTTGTAAGCGTTGCTTCTATTACAAAGTCATACAGAAGGTTAAAACACCTCTAGCTCTCCCAAGTATATTTAGAACTATTGATCAACTAACAATTGATTTTTTTGAGGGTAAAGATGTTAGAGAAATTGATAAATCATTGCCTCCAGGAAGAGTTATTTTTGGTGATAGAAAAGTCAAATCAAAACCTTTAAGACCGGATGATGGTAAATCAGCACATACATGCACAATAAATGGCAAGACCGATACAATTGTTGAATTCGAAGATGGGACTTATGGAATAGTAGATTTCAAAACTAGCGCCATTAATGATAAAAAAGCTAGACTTTACTCAAGACAGTTACATGCATATGCAATTGCATTAGAAAACGCCGCCGATGGTTTTACACAATTATCACCAGTTTCCAAACTTGGATTATTCGTGATGGAACCATATGATCTTCAAGACTTAAATGACAATGAGTATGGTTTAATGACAAAAGCTGAGTGGATTGAAATACCAAGAGATGATGAAAAATTTAAGAATTTTATCTCAGAGGTTGTTATGCTTTTAGGGCAATCAGAGCCACCAAAGAAAGCTAAAGGGAGGTTTCATTGGGATGGCTGCCAAGACTGTTATTGGTGGTGTCATAAAGATAAACTTGATGACTATTAAGGCTTAACATCTTTTAAATCTGTGCTATATTAGCAACTTATGAAAAAAGATATCCATCCAAAATATCAACCAATAATATTTCATGATGTTTCATGTAATAAGAGTTTCCTTATATCATCAACTCTAAATCCAAAAGAAAAAATGATGTATGAGGATGGTAAGGAATACCCAGTATTTAAAATAGAAACATCATCAGAATCACACCCTTTCTATACAGGTAAGGGAAGGATGGAAACTAAAGAAGGTAGAATTGCACAGTTCCGTAAAAGATATATAGCTGAACCAAAAACAGAAGAAAAAGCACAAACCAGTGCTCAACCAAAAA
>JAYZKL010000037.1:0-27385 GCA_036163455.1 Pseudomonadota bacterium | reverse complement strand
AATTTGAGTTTCTACATCAATATTTAAAAATATGATAATCCCATTATCTTTCATTATATCTACATTTTCTTTTTTTAAAACTATACCACCCCCAGTAGATACTATAGCTCCTTGATTACTTATGATTTTTTTTAAAATAGTATGTTCAAGTTCTCTGAAATAATCTTCTCCATATTTATTAAATATCTGGCTTATATCTAATTTCTCATTTTTTATAATTTCTTGATCTGTATCATAGAAATTTCTACCAACTTTTTTTGCTAGTATTTTTCCAACAGAGGTTTTTCCTGATCCCATCAAACCAACGATGAAAATTATATTAGAATTCATTGGTTCATTCTATATGATATTTTGGGCTAATGTCTCTGAGAATATCTATTAATAATTTAACTTTCTCAGGTTCTATATCAGGAGTAATTCCAGTTCCTAAATTAAAAATATGACCAGAACCCGGCCCAAATTCATCAAGAATCCTTTTAACTTCTTGTGATAGTATTTTTTCATCCTTTCTAAGGATGTCTACATCTAGGTTTCCTTGTATAGAAAATTTATTACCTAATTTCTCTTTAACAAACTTTATATCAACTGTTGAATCCACGCCCAAAACATCAATATTTAAATTTTCTAAATATTTAAATTTATTTGCTAAACCTCTTGAATAGTAAATAAGTGGAATATTATTCAAAGTTAGAGTTTCTTTTATTTTTCTAATATATTTTAAAGAAAATTTTTCAAATTCATCTTCATTAAGCAAGCTACCCCATGTATCAAAAATCATAGTTATATCTACCCCATGACTAACTTGCTTCTGAAGGTAATTGATACTTAATTCTGTAATTAGTTCTAGTAATCTAACAAGAAATGGTTCATCTTCTTTTAAAATCTTTAAGACCTTCTTAAATTTTTTTGTAGAATTTCCTTCAATTAAATATGTTGCTACGGTCCAAGGGCTACCTATAAATCCAATCAATGGGACTTTGCCATTAAGTTCTTTTTTAATTAAGTCTATAGTCTCAAATACATAACTAAGTTTTTCAACTCCATCTGGCTTTCCAATTAGATCTAAATCTTTTTGAGAAGATAGAGGGGCATCAAATACAGGACCTTTTTTTTCTATGAACTGTAGCTCCATCCTTAACAAATCAGAAATTATCAGAATATCGGAAAACAGAATTGACGCATCTAGTTGAAATCTTCTTAGTGGTTGTAAAGTAACTTCGCACGCTAATTCAGGATTCCTTATTAATTTAATGAAACCTCCAGCTTCTTCTTTAGTCGCTCTATATTCAGGAAGATATCTTCCAGCCTGCCTCATAATCCAAATAGGAGTCCTTTGAATAGGTTTCTTGTTTATAGCATCGAGTAGAATATAGGTATTATTATCATCCATCTATCTTTTACTTTTTTTATCTTTTAAGTAATTAATTATACCTTCAGCAGCATTTCTTCCCTCAAATACAGCAGTAACAACAAGGTCGGAGCCTCTAACCATATCACCTCCAGAAAAAATTTTAGGATTATGGGTTTGATGTTTATATGGAGATTTTTTATTAATTATAACTCTTCCAATTTCATCAAGTTTAATCTTATTTTTTTCAAACCATGGATAAGGGCTTGGCCTAAATCCAAAAGCTATTATTACACTATCAACTTTGATAATTTTTTCTGTTTTTGGTATAAGAACAGGAATCTCTCTCCCTCTAATATCCGTCCTTTTTAATTTTGTTTTCAAAAATTTAACTCCAGTAACTTTTGTTTTACCCAATATCTCTATTGGTTGCATATTCCATAAGAAATTAACTTTTTCTTCTTTAGAGTTTTTTACTTCTCTTTTTGATCCAGGCATATTTTCTTCATTTCTACGATATGCGCAATAAACTTTTTTTGCTCCTTGTCTAATTGCTGTTCTATTTGCATCCATAGCTGTATCGCCTCCACCCAAAACTAAAACAGTTTTACCCTTCATATCTATATAGTCTTTTTTTGGATCAAACAGCCTTCTTATATTTGAATTAAGATACGGTAATGCATCATATACCTCATCAAGATTTTCGCCATCGAAACCACCTTTCATATATGTATATGTACCCATACCTAAGAAAACTGCATCAAATTTTGACTTAAATTTATCAAAACTTATATCACGCCCTATTTCAACATTGAGTTTAAACTCAACACCCATCTCTTCTAAAACCTCTTTTCTTTTTAAGACAACTTTTTTTTCTAGTTTAAATGGTGGTATACCAAATGTTAACAAACCACCAATTTCTTCATATTTATCATAAACAATTGCTTTAATCCCATTTCTTGCCAGTATATCTGCACACGCCAAACCAGCTGGTCCTGCTCCAATAATTCCAACTTTAAAAGGAGTTTGAACAACATTAGATAAGTCAGGTCTCCACCCTTGTTTGAATGCTTCATCTGTTATATATTTTTCAACACTTCCGATTGTTACAGCCCCTAATCCATCATTAAGAGTACAAGCTCCTTCACACAACCTATCTTGAGGACAAATTCTTCCACAAATTTCTGGTAAAGAGTTGGTTTGATGAGACAATTCTGCAGCCTCAAATAATTTATTTTCTTCAATTAGTTTTAACCATTGAGGAATATAATTATGAACAGGGCATTTCCATTCACAATAAGGATTTCCACATTCTATACATCTTCCAGATTGATCAGCAGCATTATTCTTTGAATAATGACCGTAAATTTCACGATAATCCTTAACTCTTTTTGAAGCCGGAGTCACTTTTGGATCCATTCTTTTTATTTCTAGGAATTGTAGATTTTTATCCATAATAGAATATTAATTATACTACATATTAAATAACATAATATGATAACTTTTTTTAATACTAACGATTAAAATAGGAATATTTTAAGACAGTAAATTCTTGACGTGTTTACTTACCAAAGACATATCTACAGAAGGCTCATGTGTTTTTTTTATATCTGACATTACTTTTCCCATATCCTTAACTGTAGTTGCTCCAGTATTCTTTATAGTTGTTTTAACTAAGTTTATAATCTCTTCTTCACCCATTTCTTCAGGTAAATATTTACTTATAATATCCATTTCTTTTTTTTCTTTTTCTGCAAGATCAGTTCTTTTTGCTTCTGAAAATTGTTTATAGGAATCCTCATTTTTTTTAATTAGTTTTTTTAGAATTTTTATCACTTCTGAATTAGACAAAGCATCTTTTTTTTCTTTTTCTGCTTCATTTAAAAAGGACATAACAAACCTTATAACACCTGCTTTTTCCTGTTCTCCAGATTTCAAAAAATTAACAATATCAGATTGAAGTTTATTTTTAATCGAGTCTTCAGACATTCAAGGTTTTTAAAATTTTTTATAAGGTGGTTTCTTTCTGATTACAGTCATGCTTACTTTTCTTTTATGCCTTTTAGTAGCCGCATCAATTTTTCTTTTTCTCATTGCAGTTGGTTTTTCATAAAATTCTCTTCGGCGGGTTTCTGTTAGAATACCTGCTTTTTCGCAAATTCTTTTGAACCTTCTTAGAGCTATCTCAAATGGCTCATTTTCTCTTATTTGTACACCTGGCATAAATATATATAAAATAGTTTATAATGGCGTTAATATTACTTGAATATGATAATAAAGCAATATAATTTAGCTCTTTATAAACTCTGATGATTGTATTAGGCATAGAAACATCATGCGATGAAACAGGATTAGCTCTATATGATTCTGAAAAAGGAATTATAGGTCATGTATTAAATTCTCAATTTAAATTACATAATAAATATGGTGGAGTAGTTCCAGAATTAGCTTCCAGAGATCACACAGTCAAAACAATCCCATTACTTGATGAGCTCCTAACTAAATACAATTATGATATTAAAGACATAGACTTAATTGCATTTACAAATGGACCAGGTTTGATGGGACCATTATTAACAGGGTCAGCTTTTGCTAAAGCACTTGCTTGGACACTTGGCAAAAAAAGCATTGAAGTGAATCACTTAGAAGCACATATTTTCTCAGCTATGATGACAGAATCCAGCTTAAAAAACCCTTTTATATCATTATTGGTTTCAGGAGGTCATACATTTTTATCAATTATAGATGGGTTTAATAAATATAAAATAATTGGGCAAACCCTTGATGATTCTGCTGGAGAGGTTTTTGATAAAATATCAAGACAGTTAGGATTGGGTTATCCAGGAGGTCCTGAAATATCAAAATCAGCAGAAAACACAGATAACACTCCGTTTAATTTTCCGCGTCCAATGATTAATAGTGGAGATTATAATTTTAGTTTTAGTGGTTTAAAAACACATGTAAAAAAAACAATAGAAAAGGTTAGATTAACCGATGAAACTGTTTCACAAATCTCGCTAGATTTTGAAAATGCAATTTTAGATGTATTGATCAAAAAAACTTTAGAAGCAGCTGATGAGTTCAATATTAAAAATATAGTAATTGTTGGAGGCGTTAGCGCCAACAAGAAACTTAGGTATAGATTTCAAAATGAAAAAGATTCTTCCATAAATATATTTTTTCCTGATATGCAATTCAGTACCGATAATGGTGCAATGATAGCTTATTTAGGTTGGATAAAATCTAAATCAAATAAATCAACAAGTTTAGACATTAACCCAAATCCTTCCTTAAATATTAATTAAAGAAATTTTTTGCTTTCGACAGATTACTTAGGTGTTTTAGATATATAAGTAGAGAGTTAAATATTGCTAATATAATTATGAAGTTGTCATTTATAAAAAAAGCTATAAAAAAAGGTAATAGAAAAAAAGCGCCTAGCGCAGAAATAGCAGATACCCTGAAAAGTAAAAAAAATAATAACCAGGAAACAAGTAAGCAAAAGCCTATTTTTAAATCTAGCGCAAATAGTATACCAAATGATGTAGCAACACCCTTACCACCTTTAAATTTTAAAAAAATAGAAAACATATGTCCTAACAAAATAAAAAATGATGAGAAATAGGTGATTGTTATATTTGTAAGTATTGATGTTTCGCCCCCTACTATACTCAGTATAATCAGAATAGGTATAAAGCCTTTCAATGAGTCACCAAGCAATGTAAAAAATGCAGCTTTTTTACTTCCTGTCCTAAGAACATTTGTGGCTCCAGGATTATTAGATCCATATGTTCTTGGGTCTGGGAGATTCATTATTTTGCTTGTTATTATGGCAAACGGTATTGAACCGATAAGGTATAATAAAACCCATATAGGCCATAGTTCTGGTACTACCTCAATCGTTAATTGGAGAAAATTTTCATACATTTAGTTAATATATAATTAATAATCTAAGAATCATAGCTAACATAGAAAAATATGAATAAAGACAGAATACTTTTTTTACATGGATGGTTATTTGATAGCCGGATTTGGTTTGGCTTAGATAAGTCATTCTCAAAGAAAAACAAAGTGACCTTAATAGATTTGCCTGGATATGGAAAAAATAAAGCAGACAAATCAAAAGCTATTAACTATTGTAGAAATCTTTTTTCTAACCAAGCTTCTCCATCAGTTCTTATTAGTTGGTCTTTTGGCGGCCTTTTGTCACTACTAAGTCTCTCAAAGGATTGCCCTTTTATTAAAAAAGTTATAATTATAAATTCTAATTTATCGTTAATAGATAATAGTAGTGAGATAAATTTAAAAAATATTAAGAAAATGAAAAAAGAATTATTACTAGATAGAAAAAAAGCTCTAAAAAGATTCTTTTTTGAATGTGTAAAAGGATCATCAAAAGAATTAAAAGATTATAGATTGCTGATAGATGAATTTAAATTAACTACTCTTCCCAATAACCAGACACTTATCAATGGTTTAGATGATATGATTAATTTTGATTTTTATAATAATCTGAAAGATACACAAAAAGAAGTTGTAATTATTTCTAGCTCTAAAGATAGTTTACTTGGAGATAAATACTATACTGAATTTAAAAATAAAAAAAATATAAAAATCTGTTCATTGGATAATAGCCCACATATGCCATTTATTTCATATAAAAAAGAAGTTGTTCAAATAATTAAGGAATTTATATAAAAAATGGAAAATTATAAAAAAAGAATTATAAAATCATTCGATAACAAGGCACATTCATATGAAAAATATTCCGTTGTTCAACAAGAAGTGTCAAGAAGATTAATAGAAAGAATCAAACTCCTAAAATGTTCACCACAGAATATTCTTGATATTGGTTCTGGAACTGGAAATTTATCTGAACAACTTAAATTAAATTTTAAAAAATCGAATATATTTTGTTTAGATATTTCTGAACAAATGTTAAATAAATGTAAATCAAAAAACATTGATTTATCTACCATATGTGCTGATACAGAATTTTTACCAATAAAGCCTTTTACTTTTGATTTAATTATCTCTAGTTTTACATTTCAATGGTGTAAAAACTTAAAAAAAGTTTTTTCTGATATTAAGAAACTCTTAACCGATAAAGGGGTTTTTATATTTTCAACAGTTGGTCCTGATACATTAATAGAAGTTAGGAATATTTTTAAAGAGATAGATGATGACCAACATGTAAATGAGTTTTTAGATATGCATATTATTGGGGATTTGCTTTTATCTCTTAATTTTTCAGATCCTGTCATGGATGTTGAAAAATTAACAATAGAATATAAGTCTTTTGACAGGTTGTTAGTAGCACTTAGAGGCACTGGAACTAATATAGTCATTTCAGATGAAAAAAAACCTATAAATAAAAAAATAATCTCAAAACTGAAACAATTATACAAAACAAATAATGAAAAGGATTTATTTACTGTCACATATGAAGTTATTTACGCCATTGCATGGAATAATTTCATAAAAATTCATAAAAAATAAAAAAATTAATACAAAGCAAAAGTCATAAATAAGGTTAATTAGAAATTCCATAAATACTAATATTTTGTTAGAATATTACCCAAATTGACATGGAAGATTAATGCGTAAATTTATAATCTTATTGTTTTTGACAATTTCAGACCCAGCATCAGCAGAGTGGGAACTTAATATGCCTGTTGGAGTTACCACAATTAGTGAGGCAGCATATGATTTGCATATGTTAATTCTATGGATTTGCGTTGTAATTGGAATCGTTGTTTTCGGCGCAATGATTTATTCAATAATTCACCACAGAAAATCAAAGGGTGCAGTACCAGCCAATTTTCATGAAAGTACTAAAATTGAAATTATATGGACAGTTATACCATTTTTAATTTTGGTTGGAATGGCGGTTCCAGCAACTAAAACGCTTATACTTATGGAAGATACAACTGATGCCGAAATTACTCTCAAAATAACTGGTTATCAATGGATGTGGCAGTATGAGTATCTAGATGATGATATCTCCTTTTTTAGTAAAATTGACTCAAAGAGTAATAAAGCAAGACAACTGAATTCTAATTTAGATGCAAAAAATGTTAAACATTATTTAAGGGATGTTGATAACCCTGTAATACTTCCTATAAATACAAAAGTGCGTTTATTATTTACAGCTAGTGATGTTATACATGCATGGTGGGTACCTGAACTTGGCGGAAAAAAAGATGCTATTCCAGGATATATAAATGAAATGTGGATAGATATAAAAAAACCAGGTATTTATAGAGGTCAATGTGCGGAATTATGCGGAAAAGATCATGCCTTCATGCCTATAGTTGTTAAAGCTGTTGATAAAAGTGAATATCAAAAATGGGTTATGAATCAACAAAGTAATAAAATTGCTAATAAAAAATAAGAGAGATAAACAATGATTACAAATGCAGAACATCTTGATGAACACCATAAAGGCGGAATTATGAGATGGATAACTACTACAAATCACAAAGATATTGGAACCCTATATCTATTCTTTAGCTTGATCATGTTCTTTGTTGGAGGAATAATGGCGCTAATAATTAGAGCTGAGTTATTTGAACCTGGTTTGCAATTGGTTGTTCCTGGGTTTTTTAATCAAATGACAACAATGCATGCGTTGATAATGATTTTTGGTGCTGTTATGCCTGCATTTGTTGGTTTGGCTAATTGGCAAATTCCTCTTATGATAGGAGCGCCTGATATGGCATTACCAAGGCTTAATAATTGGAGCTTTTGGATTCTGCCTTTTGCATTCACAATGATGCTGAGTACTTTATTTTTTGAAAGTGGCGGACCAGCAGCTGGCTGGACTTTATATCCACCTTTATCATTGCAAGGTGGAAACTCAATGCCATTTATTATTTTTTCAATACATTTATTAGGCCTATCATCAATTTTAGGAGCAATAAATATTATAGCTACTATATTAAATATGAGAGCCTCTGGCATGACTTTGATGAAAATGCCTATGTTTGTTTGGACTTGGTTGATAACTGCGTTTCTATTAATTGCTGCAATGCCTGTTCTAGCAGGAGCAGTAACAATGTTACTGACAGATAGATTTTTTGGCACTAGTTTCTTCACAGCCTCAGGCGGTGGTGATCCAGTTTTATTTCAACATATCTTTTGGTTTTTTGGACATCCTGAAGTATATATTTTAATCCTTCCTGCATTCGGAATTATATCTACTATCATTCCTGCATTTTCAAGAAAAAAACTCTTTGGATATGACTCAATGGTTTATGCAACTGCATCTATAGCTCTATTATCATTTGTAGTTTGGGCACACCATATGTTTACCGTGGGAATGCCGCTAGCCGGCCAACTCTTTTTTATGTTCGCAACCATGTTAATTGCTGTACCTACAGGTGTTAAAGTTTTTAATTGGGTTGCAACAATGTGGCAAGGGTCAATGACATTTGAAACCCCGATGTTGTTTGCTATAGCATTTATAGTGCTTTTTACAATCGGTGGATTATCAGGTTTAATGCTAGCCATAGTTCCAGCAGACTTTCAATACCATGATACATATTTTGTTGTTGCTCACTTTCATTATGTATTGGTACCAGGCGCTATCTTTGGAATTATAGCAGGTGTCTATTATTGGCTCCCTAAATGGACTGGTAGAATGTATGATGAAGCACTAGGTAAAATGCATTTTTGGACTACAACAATTTTTGTTAATGTAACTTTTTTCCCAATGCATTTTGTAGGGTTAGCTGGAATGCCAAGGAGAATACCAGATTATGCATTACAGTTTGCAGATTTTAATGCAGTAGCTTCAATCGGTGCATTTGGCTTTGGTTTAGCACAATTAATATTTGTATATCTTCTTTATGACACTATTAAAAACAAAAAAGAAGTTAATGTAGGTGAGAAAGCATGGGATGGTGCAGAAGGTTTGGAATGGACACTATCATCTCCGCCCCCATATCATTCTTTTGAGGAAGAACCAAAGGTAGAATGAATACAAAAAATAAAAAAACTTTTTCGTATTTAATAATTTTTTCAATATTTATGTTTAGCTTCTCATATATGCTTGTACCTTTATATGATGTGTTTTGTGAACTAACTGGACTAAACGGAAAAACTGGTAGAATAAACTCAGAGTTTGTTGTAGAAAGTCCTTTAGAGAGAAATATTGGAGTCACATTTACTTCGACTGTTGCTAACTCAGGTCCGTTTAAATTTAAACCTGATCAGAAAGAATTAACCGTTAATCCTGGAAAAATTTATACAGCATTCTACACCTTAACTAATTTATCTAATTATGATTTAGTAGCCACTGCCAGCCCTAGCGTGGTCCCAGGTAAATATGCAGAATATTTTAAAAAAATAGAGTGTTTCTGTTTTCAGCATCAAGAAATAAAAGCTAATGAAACAAAAAAACTAACCATTCAATTTATTGTTGATGATGGATTGCCACCTGAAGCATCTAACTTAGTTCTTGCATATACAATGTTTAATATTAGCGAACAACAAATAAGCTACAATTCGGAGAAACTAAATAATGAGTGATTCAAAAAATAGTTACTACATACCTCATGGGACTAGATGGCCATTTCTATCAACAATAGCTTTAGCAGTTATGTTTGTTGGACTCTCAAATTATTTAAATGGTGTTTCAGGCGGAATGACAATGATGTTTACTGGATTAGCCTTACTATTTATTATGATGTACGGTTGGTTTGGCGAAGTTATCCAGGAAAGTGAATCTGGAACATATAATTCTCAAGTTGATATTTCATTTAGATGGGGTATGGCATGGTTTATATTTTCTGAAGTTATGTTTTTTGCTGCCTTTTTTGGAGCACTATATTATGCAAGAGAATTATCTTTGCCTTGGTTAGGTGGCGAAGGCACAAAAACTCCAACAAAACTTCTACTTTGGCCACATTTTGAAAATGTTTGGCCATCTAACGGCCCTGCAAATTTAGGGGGTGACTTTACAATGATGAGAGCTGCGGGTATACCGGCTATAAATACATTAATTTTATTAACAAGCGGTCTTACAGTAACTTGGGCGCACCATGGTTTAAAAGAACAGAAAAGAAACCAACTTATTTGGGGGTTGGTAGCTACTGTTGTTCTAGGTTTTTTATTTGTGGGATTACAGGCTTATGAATATATTCATGCTTATAATGATTTAAATTTAAAACTCACAACAGGAATATATGGATCAACTTTTTTCATGCTAACTGGTTTTCATGGATTTCATGTAACACTTGGAGCAACTATGTTGGTGGTTATATTGTTTAGATGTGTAAATGGACATTTCACAAAGGAAAACCACTTTGGTTTTGAGGCAGTTGCTTGGTATTGGCATTTTGTTGATGTAGTTTGGTTAGGATTATTTGTTTTTGTTTATTGGCTGTAAATTAGATTGAATGAGGTTGAATCAAATTTAAATAGTATCCAATTATGAGGAAAAAAAACAAAAGCAAAGATAAAATTATTCTCGTTTTCAAAGAATAGAAACCGCGCTTAGATTTAGATGGGTCCTTCATTATATATATAAATCCTGCAACGAGATTATAAATTATCAAGACCAGTAAAAATAGAATTATATATTTCATGTTTTATGAGAAAACTAACACATAACAATAGAACATACAAAAATTTCTCAAAGAATCTCTCAAAATTATTATTTTTTTTTCTAATAATAGCTACATGTATATATTTAGGGGTTTGGCAAATAGATAGAGCAAATCAAAAAATTAAGATTTATAACGAATATATAAATAATCTTGGAAAAGAACCAATAATTGTTAAAGGGCTAAAAAATAAATATAAAGAATTCACAAAACTAAAAGTCTATGGTCAATTTTTAACGGATAAACAGTTTCTATTAGATAATAGTGTTGCAAATAAAAAAGCTGGGTACAAAGTTTTAACTCCATATAAGGTTAACAATAAAATAGTGTTAGTTGATAGGGGGTGGGTTGAAAATCACTTTGATGAAAAAGTACCTGATATCAGAATAACTAAACATAATAATCATATAAATGCATATGTTTTTTATCACAAAAATTTACCACAGTTAGATCAAGTTAGTTTTGGTAATAAATGGCCAAAAATTATCCAAAATATAGAAATGAAGAAGATCTCCAACTTGTTAAATTCTAAATTAGAATCTTATATTCTAGTTATGAATGAAAAACAAGATAATTCTTATATTAATAACAGAAGAGTTAAAAGGAATTCAGAGTTAAAGCATTATATGTATGCTGGACAATGGTTTTTATTTTCTCTTGTTGCATTAATTTTTATGATTATTTTATTAAGAAAGGATTCTAATTAATGCAAAAAAAACAAAATAGCTTAATTATTCTCCTAATAGTTTTCTCATTACCATTTATTATCTCTTACTACTTTTTAAAAACTCAAAATAATGAAGAACAGCTAAAAACTACTAACTATGGAACATTTATTGAGCCATTTGTAAGTATTAAACAATTTAATATCAAACTATTTAACAATCAAATTCTAGAAAGAAGTAGTTTAAAAAATAAATGGTCTTTAATCTATGTTACTAATACTCAATGCTTAGAAGAGTGTTCTAACAATATTTATTTGTTAAGACAAGTACATATAGCTTTAGGTAAGGATATTTACAGAGTGCAGAGAATTTTTTTAACAAATTATAATGAAGAAATTACTTTTTTTGATAATCTAGCAAAAAAATATCCAAGGTTATTATTTTCAAATGTAACTCCTAATTATTTACACGAGATACTTTTTAAAATATCAAAAAAGGCAAATCAGATTTATCTAATTGATCCAGGTGGAAATGTTATATTGTCATATGAAAGTAATTTTGAGGGAAGAAAGCTCATGAAGGATTTAAAAAAACTTCTAAAATTTTCAAAACAAAAATGAGTATAAAAAATAAAACTATTTCCAATCTAAGTTTTCTAGGATCTTTTATAACACTAATTGTAATTTCTGCAGGAGCCTGGGTACGTTTAACAGATGCTGGACTGGGTTGCCCTGACTGGCCTGGTTGTTATGGGATGATTGGATCACCAACTACTGAAAAAGAAATATATGAAGCGCAAGCCTCTTTTCCTGATTCAACAATAGATGTAGGAAAGGCTTCCCGAGAAATGATACATCGTTACCTTGCAGGTTTTCTAGGCTTGTATGTTCTAATAGTTTCATATTTAAGTTTTAAAAATAATAAATCAATAATTTTGCCAATCTTCATGGTTTTAATAATATTAATACAATCTTTAATGGGTATGTTAACCGTAACTCAATTAGTCAAACCCACTATTGTCACTATCCATTTATTATTAGGAATGATAACAGCAAGCTTAATTATGTTGAATGGTTTCATTTTTTTAGAAAAAGAACATAACAATTTAGAAATAGATCGTCCTTTAATTGTCTTAGTTATAGTTTGCACTCTTGCTTTAATTACACAAATTTTTTTAGGAGGGTGGACAAGTACTAATTATGCATCATTAGCTTGTACTGATTTTCCTAAATGTTTGAACCAATGGTGGCCATCAGAAATGAATTTTGACAAAGCATTTACTTTATTTAATTTGCCAAATATTAATTATGAAGGAGGTTATTTAGATTATAACTATAAATTGGCAATACATTTTACACATAGAGTTGGAGCATTGGTGGTATCAATTTTATTTATAAAACTATTTATTTATATTTTTTTCTTCCAATCAAACTGTCTATATAAAAAGATTGGCACATTTATTATGATTTTTTTTATTATTCAAATTTTACTGGGTATTTTAAATGTTTTATTAAGTCTCCCTATTTCAATAGCTGTTTTACATACTGTAAATGCTTCTATTTTATTAATGAGCATGATTACTCTCTTATATTATTCGACAGATAGTATTAGAAAATGATATATTAATCTACGATGAGAACTCCATTCTATATACCTGAAAGTTTACCAAATATAGCCAAAGAATTTTTTATTCTAACTAAGCCACGCGTAAATTTCTTAATCATGTTTACTGCTATTACGGGTATGTTGCTGGCACACAACTCTATGGCATTCGATTATGAATTAATTTTTTTTGCTAGCATAGGTATTTGGTTTTCTGCTTCAGCAGCAGCCATCATTAATCATGTAGTAGATCGAGAAATTGATTCTATTATGGATAGGACAAAGGATAGACCCTTAGTAAATGGTGTCATCAAAATTACTCACGCAGTATATTTTGCTCTTCTTCTTGCTACTATTTCTATATTAATACTAGCTTTTTTTGTTAATTATCTAACTGCAATACTTACTCTATTATCAATAATCATTTATTCACTAATTTATTCTATTTATTTAAAAAATCTTACTTCTCAAAATATTGTTATTGGAGGTATTGCTGGAGCAATGCCACCTTTGCTTGGTTGGACAGCGATAACAAATCAAATAGACCCTTTTCCTCTAATACTTTTTTTGATTATTTTTTTATGGACTCCTCCTCACTTTTGGGCACTTGCAGTTTATAAATATGATGAATATAAAAAAGCTAATATCCCTATGCTACCGATAACACATGGATGTAATTTTACAAGATTACATATTTTTTTATATTCAATACTTCTCTTTTGCATAACTTTATTTCCATATCTACTTGGATTAGCGGGTATTGTTTATATAACTGGAACAGTTTTTTGCGGAATAAAATTTGTCTATGATTCCTATTGGCTTATGAAAAAAAAGTCTGATGAGGATGCAATTAAACTATTTAAGTTTTCGATTATTTACCTAGGATTATTATTCTTATTTTTGCTTGTTGATCACTATCTAGTGATTAATTATAATTTTTACTTAAGCAATTAATATAGATTCTTTAAGAAGAGAAAGCGCCCTAGACTCTATTTGTCTAATTCTCTCCTTAGATATCTTATATTTCTTTGATAAGTCATCAAGAGTTGCTTTTTCTTCCTGTAAATATCTTTGTGATACAATATCTTTGCTTCGAGTATCTAGTTTTGATATTGCTTGATAGAGTTTAGAAGTATTATTTTTTTCTTCATTATTAAATTCAAGTAACGTTGATGGGTCATTATTATCTGAAAGATAAGCTGACGGAGAGCTTTCATCTTCTTCTGTTGGATCAAATGATACATCAGACCCGCTTAACCTTGATTCCATAATTGAAACAGTTTCTGGTTTAACATTTAAATCATTTGCAATATTCTTAGTTTCTTGGTCAGTCAACCATGAAGCACTATTTTTTTTACTTCTTAATTTAAAGAATAGTTTTCTTTGAGCTTTTGTGGTTGCAACTTTGACAATTCTCCAATTTTTCAGAATAAACTCATGCATCTCTGCTCTTATCCAATAAATTGCGAAAGATAATAGTCTAACTTTTTTATGTGGATTAAACCTTTTAACAGCTTTCATTAAACCAATGTTACCTTCTTGAATTAAGTCCAGTAATGGTAATCCATATCCCTTATAAGTTTTTGCAATATGTACTACAAATCTTAAATGAGAAAGTACCAGCTTTCTTGCGGCATCAAGATCATTTGATTCAAACAGTTTTTTTGACAATTCAAACTCTTCTTCTCTTGATAAAATCGCTGAATTTCTTAATTGAGACAAATAGTGATCGAGAGAATCGCCAGTTGTTAAGCCAATCGACATCTCGGTGGGAGTATGTTGTACTAGTTCGTTACTCATAATTTACGCGTTTATGATGTACATTATAGTGCCTTTAGGCCCATATTCAAGTATAAAAAACTAATAATTTTCAATATTTTAAGTGAAAGAATATAATAAATATACATAAAAAATTACACTTATATTCATATGATATTTTTTAGAGATGATTTGTATTTTTGATATAATTAAGACCCATGATAAAAGTTTTCCTTAAAAAAATTTTAAGATATAAAAATATTAGCTTTGTATTTTTAGTTTCTTTCTCTTTAAGTGTATATTCTGAGGAGGATATAAAGTTTTCTGATAGGATTGAGTCTTATTTACTTCCAAATAAACTTAAAGTAATTTTATTAGAAGATAAAAGAAACCCAATAGTGATTTCAAGTTTATGGTATAAGGTTGGATCAAGTTACGAAACTAAAGGAGTAACTGGAATTTCACATATATTAGAACATATGATGTTTAAGGGTACTGAAAAAGTTAAATCAGGTAAATTTTCTGAAATAATAAAAAACTTAGGTGGCACAGATAATGCTTTTACAGGTAGAGATTTTACTGGTTATTATCAAAAAGTCCATAAAGCTCACCTTGAAGAATGTCTCAGAATGGAATCAGATAGAATGACTAATCTTATTTTAAAAGAGACAGACTTTGTTAAAGAAAGAAAAGTTGTACAAGAAGAAAGAAGATTAAGAGTAGAAGACAGACCTATTTCTAAAGCATTTGAAAAAACTCTACTACAAGCATTTGGATATCATGGTTATGGTATTCCGATAATTGGAACAATGGATGATATCGAGAATATAAAATTGAATGATTTGAGAAGTTGGTATAAAAATTATTATTCCCCAAAAAATGCAACTTTAATTATCGCTGGAGATTTTGAAAGAAGCGAAACAAAAGAATTAATTAATAAATATTTTGGAATAATATAAAATAATAATTCTATTACATTAAATAAAGAAACAGAGAGTCATATAATAGATTTCAAGGATATAATATTGCGAGACAGTGTTTCAAACCCTACAGTGCTAATTTCATTTATACAACCTAAATTTAATTATAATGATAGATTAAAGCATTATAAGATGGACTTACTCTTAGAATTGATAGATGGAGGTAGCTCTTCTAGATTAACAAAGAACTTGGTTGATAAAAAAAAGGTTGCTTTAGAAACATTTATTTCATCAGATTCATACCCAATAGAAGAGAGTATTGTAGCTTTTGGTGGGATACCAAGAGATGGTGTATCGGTTGAGAAGTTCAGAGATGAAATATTTCTCCAATTCAAAGAAATTGTTAAAAATGGAATTACAGACAAAGAGTTTAATTCACTAAAATCAAGATTGACTTCTAACAATATATATAAACTTGATTCTCTATTTGGACAAATGATGCAAATTGGAATTTTGGAGTCAAAAAAAATAGGATGGGAAATATTGGATACTTATCTACAGGACATTAATCAAATAACAAAACAAGATTTGGTAGATACTGCCAAAGAAAATCTAATAGATAAAGAATTTATTTTTACTGTTATACACCCTAATAGATGATGAGATTATTTTATACAATTTTTGGACTAGTATTGTTATTTTATCAAATGGCGGCCTACCCATATCCTAAAATTTCATCAATAAAATCAAATCCTGATTATTTGTTAATTACTGACAACTCTTTGCCTATTATTGATATTACTATAAATATAAATCTTGGAAGTAGACATGATGGAAACTTACCTGGTCTAATGAACTTAACTTTTGAGTCAATATCTAAACTTAAATATGAGGATGAAAAAATAGTTGATCTATTTGAGAGTATGGGCGCAAGATTTAATTATAATGTTGGAAAAGACTTTAGTTCAATAACCGTAAGATTTATTAATAATCAAGAGAATATTATTTTTATTAGCAAATTATTAAACTATATATTAACTGAGAGAAGGCTAGAGGAAAAAGATTTAGATTTTTTAAAAGAAAAAATTAAGAATACAATTTATTCTCAGTCACTAAGCCCAGGACCTCTTGCATCTATAAAATTAGATGAAAAATTCTTTGCTGGAACAGGTTATAGTCATCCTATCGTTGGCTACCAAGAAACAATTAATTCCATAAAGACTAATAATATAATTGATCAGCTTGATCGAGCATTTAATAAGTCGTTAATTGATATAAATATTGTGGGTAATATTAGTGAAAATGAGAGCGCACATATGATAAGTAAACTATTAAGAAATCTACCTAAAGGAGAAAAAGTTAATTATAAACCCACAGAAATAAAATTTAATGGCAAGATGTTTCTTAACAAGGTATCAATGGATACTAAACAAACTCACATTCTTATTTTTACTCCAGCTGTCAGTAGAACAGATGAACAATATTACAGTTTTCTTGTAATTAATTATTTATTTGGGGGCAGTGGCTTTGGCTCAAAACTATTTAGTGAAATACGACAAAAAAGAGGCCTTGCTTATTCAGTTTATAGTTATTTAAGACCATATAAAGATTTTGGGATTCTGGCAATTAATATGCAAACAAAAAATGAAAATGCAAGAGAAGCAATTAAAATACTCAAAGATGAAATCTATAAATTAAAAAATAATAATTTTGATTCTGAAGAGATTTCTAAAGCAAAAAATAGCATACTTAACAATTTCTATATCAGATATGATACAAATAGAAAAATGTTAGGATTATTGTCACAAATTAATTATCTAAATCTAAATCTAGATTATTTTAATGTTTATGTAAATTCTATAAATAGTGTCTCAAATGAGAGTATTTCAAAGATTTTAGAAAAAGAATTATTCATTGAGAAATCTATAATTACAGCTGTAGGTAATTTTTAATTGTATAAAAATAAAGTTAGAATAACAGGTGGAGCCCTCAAAGGCTCATATATAGAAATTACAGATAAAAGCTCCAGAGTTAAACCTACAAAATCATATATTAGAGAAGTTATTTTTAATACTATTCCATCAGTTGTGAACTTTCATTGCCTAGATCTTTTTTGTGGTAGCGGGATATTATCTGCTGAAGCATTTTCTAGAGGGGCTAAAGAGATAACTCTTATAGAATATAATAACAAGAACTGCAGAACTATAGAGAAAGAATTCAACCGTCTTAAAATTGAACAATATAATTTAGTAGAATCTGATGTATTAGAATTCTTAAATAATAAATGCAGCACAACATATGATTTAATTTTTCTTGATCCTCCATATGAAACTGATTTATTAGATAAATCCTTACATTCATTAGAAGCATATGGATTTTTGAGGAACTGTTCTTATTTATTTTTTGAACAGCATAAAAACACAAATAAGAAAATGGAGTTAAACATTGTAAAAAGTGACTGGCTTATATTAAAAGATTTGAGTATAGGCGAAGTAAGTTATACAATCGCTAAAAAGAGAAAATAAAATGAAATCCATTGCTGTTTATCCTGGAACTTTTGACCCCATTACTAATGGACATACTGATTTAGTAAAGAGAGCTATTAAGATTTTTGATAAAGTTTTACTAGCGGTTGCTGAAAAACCACCAAAAAAAACCCTCTTTTCAATTACTGAAAGAGTTAAATTTGTTGAGACTGTTTTTGCTGGTGAAGAAAAAGTCGAGGTTTATTCTTTCCATAATCTCCTAGTAAATTTTGCAAAAGAACATTCTGCAAATGTTATTTTGAGAGGTTTAAGAGCAGTTTCAGATTTTGAATATGAGGTTCAATTAGCTAATATGAATAGATTAATGGAACCAAATATAGAAAGTGTTTTTATGAGCCCAGGAGAAGAGTTTGGGTTTCTTTCATCGAGCATAGTCAAAGATATAGCAGTACACGGTGGAGATTTGAAAAAATTTGTGATTTCAGATGTAGAGGATGCTCTAAGAAAAAAACTTGCTTAGTTATTGCTGACAAATGTTGCAAAAAAAAGAGGTCCTTCCATTAATCTTTAATTTTTTTAATCTAGAAGATTTGCCACAAGATGGGCAATTTTTTCTTCCATAAACTGATAGATCTTGACTAAAGTATCCAGGCTTACCATCAATTGTTTTAAAGTCTTTTATACTAGTACCTCCTTTTTTTATGGCTAGTTTGAGTATTTTTTTTATTGATGCAACTAGGTCAATATAATTTTGACGATTTAATTTATTTGATTTTTTATTTGGTCTAATTTTTGCGAGAAATAATGATTCGCTTGCATAAATATTCCCTATACCAGTTACTATTTTTTGATTCATTATTAAGTCTTTAATTGTTATCTTTCTTTTTTTTCCAATTTCAAATAAATAATTTGAATCAAATTCATCAGATAATGGCTCAAGACCTAAATTTTTAATTAAGAAATTATTTTCAATTTTTTCTTCCCAATGTATAGATCCAAATTTTCTTATATCGTTATAAACAAGGTTTGTCCCATCTTTAAAAACAATTTGATAATGATCATGGGTATCTGTTTTCTTATCTTTATCTTTAATAACAAACTTTAAAAAACCTGTCATCCCTAAATGAATTATTAAAGAACCATTTTTAAAAAAAAATAATAAATATTTGCCTTTTCTTTCAATCTTTATAAGATAATTATTTTTGATTAGGTTTTTTATCTTAGTATCAATTTTCCATCTTAGATTTTTATTAAAAACTATAAATTGGCTAACTTCTCTTGATTTTATATTTTTTTTAAGAGCTCTACATATGGTTTCTACTTCAGGTAATTCTGGCATTTCTATATAAAATTGGACATCTTTTTAAATGTATCATATGATGATAACACTTATAAATTATAAAGATTATGGATTTATTAATAAACGGATTAATTGATTTTACTTGGGTGGAGTATATTATTTATACATTAATAGTAACTCAAATTACTATAATGGCTATCACACTATATCTTCACAGAGGAATTTGTCATTCAGCAATAGATATTAGAGCACCTCTAGCACATTTTTTTAGATTCTGGCTTTGGTTTACAACTTCTATGAAAACAGCTGACTGGGTTGCCATTCATAGAAAGCATCACGCTAAAGTTGAAACTATTGATGATCCTCATAGCCCAATAGTACATGGTATAAATACAGTTCTTTTTCGTGGAGCTGATTTATATGCGGAAGAAAAAGCTAATGAAGAAACAATAAAAAAATATTCTCATAACTGCCCAAATGACTGGATTGAACATAAAATATATTCTGGAAAAAGTAATTTGGGAATTTTATTTTTATTTATTCTTAATATTCTTATGTTTGGAGTTGTCGGTATTATTATTTGGGCAATTCAAATGATGTGGACACCTATTTTTGCTGCTGGCGGAATAAATGGTGTTGGACACTATTATGGTTACAGGAACTTTGATACTGCAGATGAGTCAACTAACATGATGCCAATTGCTTTTTTTATTGGAGGAGAGGAATTACATAACAACCACCATGCATATCCAACGGCTGCTAAATTTTCGTATAAACCATGGGAGTTTGATATAGGATGGTTGTATATAAAAATTTTTTCCATAATTGGTCTTGTCAAAGTTAAACGATTAGCTCCTAAAACTATTGTAGAAGAAACTAGTACAGAATTAGATTCAGAGACAGCATATGCGCTATTGAGGTCAAAAATATTAGTCATTACTAATTATACTAAGAAAGTTATTAACCCAATTATGAAAAAGGAAACCAAATCTGCTAGCAATGAATTAAAAAAATTAATAAAAAAATCAAAAACATCTTTTTTAAGACAGCCAGATAGAATTAGTAATCAATCTATAACTGATTTACAAATGATATTTAATGAGAATAATTCATTAAGTATTGTTTATAATCTTAAAAATAAATTACACAGTATACTTAATAGCAAATATAGTAAGTTAGATAAATTTAAAGATACAATAAACGAATGGTGTCTTGAGGCTAAGAGCCAAGGGATAGATGATCTTAATGATTTTTCTGAAAGCTTAAAAGGGTATAAAATAGTTTAGATTATTTAATTTTCCCTTCTTTATAAATTACATATTTTTTTATAACAGGATCAAATTTTTTAATTTGGAACTTATCAGGCATAGTTTTTTTATTTTTTGTAGTCGTATAAAAATGGCCTGTTCCAGCGGAAGACACTAATTTAATTTTCTCTCTCATTATACTACCTTATACTTTTCTAGTGCTCTATCTAATCCTAGTTTGTCTATTATTCTAAGACCTTTCTTAGATAGCTTTAATGTTATCCATTTTTTTCGCTTTTCTGACCAAAATCTATGATTATGAAGATTAGGCTCAAAAAGTCTTTTTGTCCTATTATGTGCATGAGAAACATTATTCCCTGACATGACAGATTTTTTAGTTATTTGGCAAATTTTTGACATTTTTAATCTCTAAACTCAGTAATGATATCAGAAACTAATTCATATACAATATGTAATACAGAAAATTCTTTGGAATATTAAAATGGATATTATATTTATTAAAGAGCTATGCATTGAAACTGTTATAGGTATCTATGACTGGGAAAGAAAAATTAAGCAAATGATTTGTATAGATCTTGAGCTAGGAACGGACATTTCAAAAGCTTCCAACTCTGATGATGTTAAAGATACGTTAGATTACAAAGCAGTTGCAAAAACTGTAAAATCATTTTTAGAAAAAAGTGAGTTCATGTTAGTTGAAGCATTAGCTGAAGAAACTGTGAAATTAATTTTTAAAAAATTTGATGTATCCTATATTAAAGCTAGATTTAGTAAGCCTGGAGCAGTTACTGGATCAAAAGAAGTTGGGGTCATCATAGAAAGAACTAAAGATGAATCATAAAGTATTCGTTGGAATAGGAAGCAATATAAATAAAGAACAAAATATCCAATCTTGTATCAAATTATTTAAAAAAGAATTTCAAGAGATTAATATATCTCCTGTTGATGAGACCCAGTCTATGGGGTTCAAGGGAGATAACTTTTTTAATTGTGTTTGTTCATTTGATACTACTAAAGATATTTATCAGCTTAAAAGTTTTCTCAGTGAAATTGAACAGGAGCATGGAAGAAATCTAAGTGAAGAGAAATTCAGTTCTAGAACCTTAGATATAGACATATTATATTTTGATGATTTAGTTTTAGATAAAGACAAAATACAGATTCCAAGAAAAGAGATACTTGAGTTTGACTTTGTCCTTGTTCCTTTAAATGATCTTAATCCAGATTTTATTCATCCAGTTTTAAGGCAGAGTCATGAATCAATAATGAAAGAAGATAAATTTGAAAAATTAATTTTAGAAAAAGTTTATTTAGATTTTACATAAAATCATTACATATTCAATTTACGGCCACCATCAATATTAATATTTTGACCAGTTATATAATTGCCATCTTGTATTAAAAACTTCACTGCATTTGCAATATCTTCAGGTTTGCCAGGTCTTTTAAGTGCTATTTTTGAGATAATATCTTTTTTTCTTTTTAAATTCTTTTCTGTGGTAGGCCATAAAATTGCTCCAGGTGAAACCCCGTTAACTCTTACATGAGGAGATAATTCTTTAGCCAAACTTTTTGTTAACGTTAACAAGCCAGACTTACTTATGCTGTAGATAATATGGTTTTTTAGTGGAGGGTCAACATGTATATCAATTATATTTATAATTACCCCTTTTCTTTTTTTTAGTTCTGGATAAAATGCCTTAGAGAGGAATAAAGGGGCCTTGAGGTTAGTATCAATCAGATTAGACCAATTCTTTTCATTTAGTTCTTTTATAGTTGTTGGATAAAACTGTGAAGCATTATTAACAAGCGCATCTATTCTACCAAAAGTGCCTAATGCTTTTTTATAGATTTTTTTGTAATCACTTGTATTAGATAATTGAACCTTAATAATGGAACATGAATCACTTCTTTTTTTATTTAGATCTGTGAAGATTTTTTTTGCATCGGCTTGAGATTTATTAAATGTGACTATTACATTATAACCATTTTTATGCAAACATTGCGTGATTGCTAAACCAATTCTCTTGGTGCCGCCAGTTATTAATACCGTTTGATTCATTGTCATAGTATTATATTAAGGATTATTGAAGAAAAGTACATAAACTTAAAAATTAAAATTTATTTATGACCACAAATAAGCATTTATATCAGTATCTCATCGAAAAGATTAAAAAATCAGGAAGGTTGCAGTTTTCTGAATTTATGAATGATGTCCTCTATAATAATGATTTTGGTTATTACATCAAGAAAGAAAATATTTTTGGAAACAAAGGTGATTTTATAACAACTCCAATTACATCTCCATTATTTGGTGAATGCTTGTCTCAAGAGTTTATAAATTTAAAAGAATATTTGAAAGAATCATCAATTTTAGAATTTGGAGGAGGGGATGCTAGCCTTTTAATTTCTATATTAAAAACATTACAAAAGAAAAAATGTTTACCTGAAAAATACATTATTATTGAGATATCACAAAGATTAATAGAATTACAGAAGAAGAACATAAAAAAAGAAATTCCTGAATTATTAAGTTTAGTTGAATGGAAGAAGAGTTCAGAGAAGGTTTCAATAGACGGATTACTAATTGCAAATGAGTTTTTTGATTCATTACCTACTGAAAGATTTAAATTTGATAACGATAAATTTTTAATATCATATATATCAGAATCTAATGGAAGCCTAAAAGAAGTTTGGGATAAGATTACTGATGAACAAAAAAAAGAACTTCAAACTGCAGTTGGAAAAAAAGATAAAAAATTTCCAAATAACTATGTTAGTGAACTAAACATGGAATATAAAAAATGGGTTAAGAATATCAGCAAATCCATCAATAATGGAATTATTATGATTATCGACTATGGATATAATAGTAAAGAATATTTTTTAGATGACCGTATGGAAGGGACTCTCGTATGCATACATAATCACCAACCTAATTTTGATCCATTGATTAATATAGGAAGCCAAGATATATCATCGTTTGTAAATTTTTCACACATATCTAATTTGGCTGTTAAAAATGGTTTAACAGTAGATGGGTATCTTCCTCAATCAAGCTTATTATTAAACCTAGGAATTCTTGAAATATTTGAAACTAAAGATTATAGAGCTGACAAAAAAGTTGACGAATTAAACAAATTGAAAAATATACTTTTACCAAATACAATGGGCGAAATATTTAAAACTTTAGTTTTAACAAAGAATATAGATAGAAAATTATTATCTACAAAAGAGTATAATCAAATAAATAAGCTTTAATATGGATTTTATTCAAATATTAATTTTATCAATCATACAGGGTGTAACGGAATTTTTGCCAATATCAAGCCAATCACACCTAATTCTTACATCATCTTTGTTGGGTATGAAAGATCAAGGATTAAGTTTTGATATAGCTCTTCATACAGGTTCTTTGATTGCAATTTTAATTTATTATAAAAAAGAAATTAGCAAAATATTTTCACTATCTGATGAGGGTATTCAGTATTTAAAATTAATCATACTTGGATCTATTCCTTTACCCATAGTAGGAATACTATTTATAGATTTGGTTTCAACTAATATGAGAACTGTAGAGTCAATTGCTCTGATGACAATAATATTTGCAATAATTCTATATTTAGCTGATATCAAAAAGAATGATGACATAAATAAACTAAAATCTATCAGTATATTTACAATTGTTTTTATTGGTTTCATGCAAACACTTGCAATCATGCCTGGTGTATCACGAGCTGGAATAGTCATTACGGCTGCATTACTAGCAAACTTCAGCAGATATGACTCCATTAAGATTGCATTTTTATTATCTATCCCTGCCATTTTTATGGCAACGGTGTATCAGTCTATGCAGTTATATAAAATTGGAAATATTGAAATTTTTAATGAACATTTGTTAGGAATGTTTTTATCTTTCATATTCTCATATATAACGATTCATCTATTTATATCAACAATAAATAAAATATCATTTACCCCATATATTATTTATAGATTGATATTAGGTGTTATTTTACTTGGATTTGTTTAAGAAATTTTTCAAACAATCTTGAGCAATCTCTTTGTGAGCATTTTCAATAATATTTTGTATTTCCTTATTTGATTTTTTTTGATTCTCTTCTTCTAATTTATACGATTTAATTTTAGTAATTAAGCTTTTAAAAAAATCTTCAAGCTCGCACACCACTAATTCCATGAAATTAGTTAATCTTTCTTCCTTTCTAATATCAAGCTTTTTAACAAGAGATAAAAGTTTCTGATATTCTGTAGGACTTTCAGGATAATAGGCGCTATATTCTTGAGCACAGTTTCGTAATAACTGTGATAAGTCTTTATACTCATTTGGAACCTTACATCTTTCACAAAAAGCATCTATATCATTAACATAATTAGCAATATGTAATGCAATATTTTGTAGTTTGGAACGATATTTTGGATCTCTCAGTTTTTTAATATGCATTAAATTTTGTTTTGACCATTCAGGCGCTATTATTTTCATGGCATTGATTTCGTCTAAAAAAGAAAAGAAACTGTCTACATCATTTGTTTTATATATCTCAAGCCATTTTCTTTCTGGCGTTAAGTATTTAAGCTCACCACTTTTAACAATTTCTTTTAACTTATCGATTGTCTCTTGTGTAATCGCAAAATTTTCAAGGTTTGCGTAAAACCTTGCAACTCTTAGAACTCTTAGAGGGTCTTCTGAAAAAGCATCCGAAACATGCCTTAGTTTTCCGTTTTTAATATCTTCTTGTCCATTAAATGGATCAATGAGGTTTCCATCTTCATCTTGCGCTATGGCATTAATGGTTAAATCTCTTCTTGCTAAATCTTCTTCTAAAGTTACATTTGGATTTGCATCAAACTCAAAACCTGTATAACCATGACCTGATTTTCTCTCTGTTCTCGCTAGCGCATATTCTTCACCCGTTTTAGGATCAATAAATACAGGAAAATCTTTTCCGACTTGTTTAAAACCCTTTGCCTTCATTTCATCAGGTGTTGAGCCCACAACAACCCAATCTTTTTCTTTTACAGGGATACCAAGTAATTTGTCACGAATTGCGCCACCTACTAAATATATTTTCATTTTAACGCCCTGATCTTTTTCTCCATTCATTAATCTCTGTTTCACTAAGTGAACTATTAAGATAGGTAGGAACGACTTGTTCTATAAATGTTGTGCCTTTGATTCCTGTATCGCTAACACTATCAACTTGCAAAGAATGATAATTATCTATAGTAAAAATTTTACCAGGCAGACGCTCAAAAATATATGCTTGTATTCTTGAGAGAAAATCAGGAAGAGGTATTACAAATCTCTTAATTTTCATAAACTCTAAAGTAAGCTTAATCAGTTCATGAAAGGTATAAATTTTTGGACCAGTGATGTCAATAGCTTGATTATATGTTTTTTTATCATTAATGGATTCAATTATTATCTTGGTAAGATCTCCTACATAAATAGGTGCAAATTTTGAGTATGGGCAAGCAAGTGGGAAAATAGGACTATATTTAAGAATTTTAGCAAACCTATTGAAAAAAGTATCATTTTCGCCAAACACCACGGATGGTTTAACTATTGTTACATTACAAAAGTTTGACGTAATCTCTAATAAATGTTTCTCAGCCTCAGCTTTACTTTTCATATAGTTGCTTGTATTGGAATTCATTGAGTTTAGTGAGCCTATATGTATCATACGTTTTATTTTATGGTACTTTATTACATTCGAAATCTTTTTCACCAAATTGACATGGAGATTTTCAAAGCTATTAATACTATCCAATTCGTTTAAGATACCAACTGTATTGATTACCAAATCAGAATCTTTTGTATATTCTCTTAAAGCAATGTCATCATTAATATCTGCTTCAACAATCTTTATATTAGGAATAACTAAAAGCTTTTTATTTTTTTCCCTGCTTCGAGTAAGAATAGTAATATTATTTGAGAATTTAGATAATTCAAATACAAGTCTGGAACCAATAAATCCTGTACCACCAAGCATCGTAATATTATTTAAATCTAACATGAAATAATTATTTATATAGTTAGTATAGTCTTATCAGTCTGCTATTTTGTATATTTTTTTATTTCTACAGAAATTTTCCCTGACGCTTCCATAGTTATTAATCCACATGATGCGCCTCCTTGTGTTCTGGTCTTACCAGCTGCACCAGGGTTTAAAACATAAGGTTTCGTACTCATATCACAAATATGTTTATGAGTATGACCATAGATAATGAATAATGCATCAGGATGTGATTCTCTCAGAGAATTATGGTAATCGATAGCATGTTTATCTCCATGCTCAATAACAATATCACCAAATTGTGTATGAATTGTTTCTATTTTTGATAAATCTTGATAATCATCATTATTGCCATTGACAGCAATAATATCTCGACAAGATTTTTTCAAATTATT
>JAYZKL010000036.1:0-56838 GCA_036163455.1 Pseudomonadota bacterium | reverse complement strand
GTTTTTCAAATTCCTGAATGAAGGTTTTTCCTATAATTTTTCTTTTCCTTTCTGGATCAGAAATATTTCTTAAGTTTCGAAAAAAAATTTTCTTTGAATTTACAGTAATTAGATTAATCCCTAGTTTTTTTGAAAAATTATCCTGAACTTCTTGAACTTCATTTTTTCTCAATAACCCAGTATTTATAAAAATACAGGTAAGTTGTTTTCCAATTGCTTTATTTAATAGTGCGGCAACAACTGATGAATCTACTCCACCTGATAATGCTAAAATTACCTTTTCTTTTTTAATCTGACTTTTTAACTTTTTAGTTAAATCTTTAATAATATTTGTTGTTGTCCAAGATTTTTTACATTTACAAATTTCTATAATAAAATTATTTATAATTACTTTTCCATTATTAGTGTGAGTTACTTCTGGATGAAATTGTAGTCCATAAATATTTTTCTTTTCATTAGAAATTGCACAAATACTACTATTTGTGCTTTCTCCAATAATGTTAAAGTTCGTTGGAAGTGATTTTATTTTGTCCCCATGACTCATCCAAACACTAAACTTTTTTGTTCTAATATTTTTAAAGATTTTTGAATTCTTCTTGATTAAAAACTGTGAATTACCAAACTCTTTCTTCTTAGCGCTATCAACCTTTCCTTTAAAACAGTCCCCTATTAATTGCATTCCATAACAAATTCCTAATATTGGTATAGATAAATCAAATATTTTATTATCTATTGTTAATTTATTTTTTGATCTAACTGATTCAGGTCCGCCAGTTAACACTATTCCTTTTGGATTAATTTTTATAACATCCTTTGCTTTTAAATTATTTGGCTTAACTATACTATAAACACCACATTCTCTAATTCTTCGTGCAATTAGTTGGGTATATTGCGATCCAAAATCAATTATTAATATTGAATTAGATAAATTATCTGACATATTTTAACGTGGTTGATAGTTGGGCGGTTCTTTTACAATTGCAACATCATGAACATGACTTTCTTGTTTTGCAGATGAAGAAATTTTAATAAAACGTGTATTTTTTTTCATTTTATCAATATTGCTGCAGCCAACATAGCCCATGCTTGACTTAAGACCACCTGTTAATTGATGTAAAATTGTTTTCATCGTTCCTTTGTAAGGCACTCTACCTTCAATTCCTTCAGGGATTAGTTTTGAGGTAGATTTTTCACGATCTTGAAAATATCGATCACGAGATCCTTTTTGCATAGCCCCAATTGATCCCATGCCACGATAAGATTTATATGTCCTTCCTTCATATAATTCTACATCACCTGGTGCCTCATCAGTTCCAGCTAAAAGGCCTCCTAACATAACTGTATCTGCTCCAGCAGCTATTGCTTTTGCTATATCGCCTGAATATCTAATACCTCCATCAGCAATCAAAGGAATTTTCATTTTTTTTGCAACTCTAGCAACATCAACAATAGCTGATAACTGTGGTACACCGACACCAGCAACAATTCTTGTTGTGCATATTGATCCAGGGCCAATGCCAACTTTAATAGCATCTGCACCACAAGCAATTAAATCTTTAGCGGCTTCCTGCGTTGCAATATTTCCAGCTATAACTTGCTGTTTTGGAAATCTTTTTTTAATTTTCTTAAGCATGCTCATGACTAACTTAGAATGACCATGTGCAGTATCAATTACTAAAACATCAGCATTCTGATTAATTAATGCTTCTGCCCTATCCATAGATTCATTATTCGTTCCAATCGCTCCTCCTACAATTAGACTTCCCGTTTTATCTTTCGATGCGTTTGGGAAAGTAGTAGACTTTTGAATATCTTTAAAAGTTATCATTCCTTTTAACTCATGTTTTTTATTTACAATAAGTATCTTTTCAATACGGTTTTTCCTAAGAGCTGAAATAACTTCTTCTTTTGTGTAATTTTCTCTTACTGTTACAAGTTTTGTTTTAGGAGTCATTATCTTAGTTACGCTGAGACTAAGATTATCAACAAATCTTAAATCCCTATTGGTAACTATTCCAACCAAAATATTTTTGTCAACGATAGGCACTCCAGAAATTCCATATTTTTTAGTAATATCATAAATCTCTTTTACGCTCATAGTAGGATCTGCAGTTATAGGATCTTTTATAACACCACTTTCATACTTCTTAACAACTTTTATTTGATGAGCTTGTTCGTCAATGCTCATATTTTTATGAATAATCCCAATTCCTCCTTCGCTTGCAAGTGATATAGCCATCTTGGCCTCTGTTACTGTATCCATAGCAGCTGATAATATAGGGATTTTTAATTGAATTTTACTAGTGAGTTTAGTTGTTAAGTTAACATCACTTGGAAGTATTTCTGAGTATTGTGGCACCAAGAGGACGTCGTCGAAGGCTAAACCTGTTTCAACAGGGTTTGGGTTCTTGCTTTTATTATTTTTAGACGTTCCCATTCTATATTATACATATTAAAGTTATCATAGGAAATATAAATATAGAAAAATATGAAAATTTTTACTGTTTCTGAATTAAATTACAAAATTGGAGCTGCGATTGATGATTCCTTCAAGCACCCTATCATAATTAAAGGTGAAATAACAGGCGGAAGAACTGCAAATAATAATCAATACTATGATTTAGTTGAGAAAACAGATGTTGGATCTTTTCAAATTCCTCTCACTATTTTACATTGGGAAAATCCCCAAAATATAAATCTAGCGGATTATAAAGATTCAACTGTACTCATTACTGGGCAAGTTAATTTCTACAAACCATTTGGAAAATTAAGTATTAATGTTCATGAAATTGAACTGTATGGTGAAGGAGCTCTAAAGAAAAAAATTGAACAAGTTAGAAAAAGACTTGAACAAGAAGGTTTGTTTAGTCGTAAAAGAAAAATTCCTAGCTTTCCTGGGATTATTGCCCTCATTACATCAGAGGAAGGGGATGCAGTGCATGATGTAATTAAACAAGTTAGAAAAAGATATCCTTTAGCTGAAATTCATTTATATCCAAGTTTAGTCCAAGGTGATTCAGCAGCAAATAGTATTATCAAACAAATAAAGCGTATTAACTTTGATAATCAAGCAGATGTGCTATTAATTGTTAGAGGAGGAGGAAGTTTGCAAAATCTCATGCCGTTTAATGATGAAAATCTTGCAAGAGAGATATATGCATCAAATGTTCCAACTGTTACTGGCATAGGTCATGCTCCTGATATAACAATTGCTGATTATATTTGTGACCTTCATACTAATACACCAACTGATGCAGGAATTTCTGTTACTCCAGATAAAAATGAACTATATCAAAGGTTTGATAATCTAGAAGAAGCTTTTATACATAAAGTTGAATCAAAAATAAAAGCATGTGCAAACCTAACAGAACAAAAAAGAATATTAATAAACTCACATAACCCATTAATGCTTATTAAAAACTTTATAGATCAACATTCAAAGTATTTAAAAAAGATAGAATACAGTATAAAAAACTCTATTTATAAAATGGAAGAAAATTATAAAAATATTAATATAACTACAAAGCAAGCTAAGAAAGGAATAAACCTTAAAATTCAAACTTTCTTAGAAAAACTCAATTACAAAATTATTAATATAGTTAATAATGCAGAATACATGTATGGTTTAAAAAAACAAAAACTTTTAACATTTTCTAGTGAAATCTCAAATTGTAATCCTAAAAAAATACTAAAAAAAGGTTATACTATCATTAGGGATAAAGATAGAAAGGTTATTAGAAGTAAAAAAGAATTTGACAAAGAAAAGACCTTTTCTGCTGAATTCCATGATGGTCAAACAGTAGTTGAAAAACAATAAGATCTCTCAAAGGTAAAAAAAAACTTGCTATAGAGCTCATGTCGATGCAGAATAAATGGTTTAGTTATGGTAGAAAAATCTAGCTCTAAAAGCAAAAATAATAAAGATCTGTATAGCTTTCTAACCTTTAAACCCTATAAGGCATCAAAAGGAGAGAAATATATGTCGTCTAAACAAGTGTCTCATTTTAAGCTCATACTGCTAGAGTGGAAAAAACAGCTTATGAGGGAAGCAGATAAGACTGTACAACACATGCAACAAGACTCATCTAAGCTATCAGATCCTAATGATGCTGCGACACAAGAAGAAGAATTCAGATTAGAGCTCAGAACACGTGATAGGGAAAGAAAGCTTATTAATAAAATTGATCAAGCATTACAAAGAGTTGAAGATGGTACTTATGGATTCTGTGAAGAAACAGGCGAACCAATTGGCATAAAAAGACTTGAAGCTCGTCCAATTGCTACACTATGTATAGAAGCACAAGAGCGCCATGAGAGGTTGGAAAAAACTCGAATAGATTAAACTATCTATGTTGAAATGAAGAATATAGAATCAAATCTTAAAGAAAAAAGAATTTTTCATCCTTCAAAAAAGTTTATCGATCAGGCTAATCTTAACAATGAAAATCTAAAAGAATTAATAAATAAATTTGAATCAGATCCAGAATTATGCTGGAAAGATTTAGCGGCCACTGAAATTACTTGGATAAAAGATTTTACCACTGTTTGTACTGGGAAATCTCCTTTTTTTAAATGGTTTGAAGATGGGACTCTTAATGTCTCTGAAAATTGTTTAGATAGACATGTTCAGACAAATAAAAAAGACAAGATAGCAATTAAACATGTATCTGAAGATAACAACATTACTAATCTTACTTATGAGGATTTATTTTTAAAAGTAAATGCATTTTCGTCTGGTTTAAAAAAACTTGGTTTAAAAAAACAAGATAGGGTTATAATCTATATGCCAACAATCCCAGAATCAATTACAGCGATGCTGTCTTGTGCTAGATTAGGCTTAATCCACTCTGTTGTTTTTGCTGGATTCTCATCTGAATCACTAAAAGATAGAATAAATGATTGTTCAGCAAAAGCTGTAATTACTGTTGATTCTTTTAAAAGAGGTGGGAAGTCAATCAGAGCAAAAGATACAGTTGATGATGCTTTAGATAAAGGTTGTCCATCTATTAATCATTGCATAGTATTTAAAAATTCTTCTGAGAAGATTAATTTTGATAAGACCAGAGATGTTTGGTGGCATGAAATAGTAGATAAAAAAAATGGCGAAGTAATTGACCCAGTAGAAATGAATGCCGAAGATTTATTATTTATTCTATATACATCTGGATCAACTGGAAAACCTAAAGGGATTATACATAGTACGGCTGGCTATCTACTAAATTGTATACTTACAAATAAATGGGTTTTTGATTTAAAAGATGATGACATTTTTTGGTGCACTGCTGATATTGGATGGATAACTGGACATAGTTATGTTGTCTATGGTCCATTGGCAACTGGTTCTACTATTTTAATATATGATGGAGCTCCAACATATCCTGAAGGAGATAGGTTTTGGAAAATAGTTGATGAAAATAAGGTATCAATATTTTATACCGCACCAACAGCAATCAGAACTTTGATGAAACTTGGCGATGAATTACCCAAAAGGAATAAATTGAATTCTTTGCGGTTACTAGGAACTGTTGGCGAACCAATTAATCCAGAAGCCTGGATTTGGTACTACAAAATTATTGGAAAAGAAAAATGTCCAATTGTTGACACTTGGTGGCAAACTGAGACTGGCGCAAATATGATTGCCCCTTTACCGGGTATATATTCCATAACACCAGGAACATGTACTAAGCCACTTCCAGGAATAGATATTGGAGTGATGGATGCAAATGGGAATGAAGTTAAGAATAATAATCAGGGTGGGAATCTTGTTATAAAGAAACCTTGGCCATCTATGTTAAGAGGTATTTGGGGAGATGAGGACAGATATATCTCAACATATTGGGAGAAATATAATAATAAATTCTATATTACTGGTGATACTGCTAGAAGAGATGAAGATGGGAATATTTGGATTATGGGCCGATCAGATGATGTGGTGAATATTTCTGGTCATCGGTTAGGGACTATGGAAATTGAGTCTGCTATAGTATCACATGAATTTGTTGCAGAGTCGGCAGTTGTTAGCTACTCACATGATATAAAAGGTGAAGCAATTCATTCGTTTGTTGTCCTTAGAAATAATTTTAAATCACAGATTGGTAAACAATTTGCTGATGAACTTAGGGAGTGGGTAAAAATGAAAATTGGATCTATAGCTAAACCTGATCGTATATCATTTGCTACCAATCTACCAAAAACTAGATCAGGAAAAATTATGAGAAGATTATTAAGAAATATAGCAAGAGGAGAAAAAATCTCTGTAGATACATCTACTTTGGAAAATGAAAATATATTAAATCAATTAAAGGATGTTTTTTAACTTTTATCATGATGGATATATTCAAAAAAGAAAGGATAATTGCTGATAAAGGGTTTAACAGATGGTTGGTTCCGCCAACTTCTGTAGCAATACATTTGTGTATAGGTTCTGTTTATGCATGGAGTATATTCAACCCGGCATTAATTAAAACCCTGGGTGTTGTAGTCAGCTCATCTCAAGATTGGATGTTAAGTGAAGTTGTTTGGATTTACTCACTTTCTATTGTCTCACTTGGACTTTCTGCTGCTTTTGCCGGTAAATGGTTAGAAGAAGTTGGACCTCGTCTAGTTGGTTTTGTTGCTGCATGCCTTTGGGGCGGTGGTTTTTTGATTGGAAGCATTGGAATATTTACACATCAATTATGGTTAATATATCTTGGTTATGGTGTATTCGGTGGATGTGGTCTTGGGTTGGGTTATGTATCACCTGTTTCAACTTTAATTAGATGGTTTCCAGATAGACGTGGTATGGCTACAGGAATGGCTATAATGGGATTTGGTGGTGGAGCGATGATTGGAGCGCCTTTGAAAGAATTTCTTATAGATTTCTTCTATCATGCTCCAGTGTTTTTAGGTACTGTTGATCAAGTTATTTTACAAACAGTTGATGGATTGAGATATGCCAATATTGATGGCATGTTAAAAGAAGTTGTTATTGTAAGTAATAATGATGTTGCAAATATGATTCGCCCAGGAAACCCTGGAGTATATTTAGTAGGCACTGGGGATACTGGCATTGGCTATACTTTTGTGACATTAGGAATAATATATTTTCTAATAATGGCTGTTGCATCATTTTCATACAGAATACCTGCTGAAGATTGGAAACCAGAGAATTGGAAAAAACCTGATGATGCTATTCTTGAAAAACAATTAATTACAACAAAACATGTGCATATTGATCAAGCACTTAAAACTCCACAGTTTTATATGTTATGGGTAGTTCTATGTTTTAACGTAACTGCAGGAATTGGTGTATTAGGTGTAGCAAAAACAATGATGACTGAAATATTTAGTAATGCTCTTCCAAATATTGTAGATAATGCATTTGCAGCAACTTATGTTCTTATGATAAGCGTCTTCAATATGATAGGTAGATTCTTCTGGGCCAGTACTTCAGATTATATTGGTAGAAAGAATACATATTATATCTTTTTTACATTAGGGATAATTTTATACCTATCTATCCCATATACTGCATCACAGGTTAATGTTAACCCTAGTATTGTTTTATTAATTTATTTTTATGCAGCTACAATGCTTATTTTTACCATGTATGGAGGAGGCTTTGCCACTATTCCAGCTTATTTGGCTGATATCTTTGGGACTAAATATGTTGGAGGGATACATGGAAGATTATTAACTGCTTGGAGTACTGCTGGAATTTTAGGTCCATTAGCAATTACATCTTTAAGATCAAACTCTATAAACAATGCAATGGAAGAATTAGTAAAGAAAATAGATCCAACAACATTTAAAGAAACATTTGGTGCTGGAGTCGAACACTTCAATCAATTAGTAATTACAAAAACTGTAACAATTCCAAAATTAATGGAAATTGCACCAGAAGGAACTGTGGATCCTTCTACTACAGTTTATAACTCAACTATGATTTTAATGGCTATACTTCTTGGGGTAGCTTTAATTTCAAACTTCTTAATTGGCCCAGTGGACAAAAAACATCATATGGCTGATTAGTCAATATCCTTCATTGTAAGCTTCACTCTTCCTTGGCCATCAATATCAAGTACTTTAACTTGAACTTCATCACCCTCGGACATCTCATCTCTAACATTTTCTACTCTTTCTTGTTTAATTTGAGATATGTGAACCAAACCATCCTTACCAGGCAAAATATTAACAAATGCCCCGTAATCCATGATTTTTTTTACTTTTCCGGTATATACTTTTCCTATTTCAATCTCTTCCATTTTTACCTCTATTGTTTATATTAAATTAATCAAGATCCTTCATTGTGAGCTTCACTCTTCCTTGTCTGTCCACTTCAAGAACCTTTACTTTTACTTCATCACCTTCACTTAATACGTCTCTAACATTTTCTACCCTTTCTTTGCTTATTTGGGATATATGGACAAGTCCATCTTTGTTAGGAGATATATTAACAAACGCTCCGAAATCCATTATTTTTGCAACTTTACCTTCATAAACCTTATCTACCTGTGGACCAGTTGTTATGTCCTCAATAATAGATTTAGCATGATCACTTTTTGCCTGATCTGTTGCGGCTATTTTCACTATCCCATCATCTGAAATATCAATAACTGCTCCAGTTTCTTCTACAATCGATTTTATAACTGCTCCACCCTTTCCAATTACCTCAGCAATTTTTGAAGGATTAATTTTTATATGTGTATAGCGTGGCGCATGTTCCGATACGCTTTCTCTTGGTGAGGTAATCACTTTAGCCATTTCAGATAATATATGGAGTCTAGCCGCTTTTGCTTGATCTAGTGCTTCAGACATTATTTGCGATGTTATGCCATCTATTTTAATATCCATTTGTAATGCATTAACACCTTTTTCAGTTCCGGCAACCTTAAAATCCATATCTCCTAAATGATCCTCATCTCCTAAGATATCAGTTAAGACAACATGTTTTTCTCCCTCTTTTACAAGTCCCATCGCTATTCCAGCAACGGGCGAAGAAATTGGAACACCTGCATCCATTAGAGAAAGACTTGACCCGCACACCGAAGCCATTGAGCTGGATCAATTGGATTCCATGATTTCTGAAACAACTCTAATTGTGTATGGGCATTTATCTTGAGCTGGTAATACAGCCTGAATACCTCTACGAGCAAGTTTCCCATGACCAATCTCTCTTCTTTTTGGCGAACCAATCATTCCTATTTCACCTACTGAATAAGGTGGAAAATTATAATGAAAAATAAAGTCATCTTCAATTCTTCCAGAAAGAGAATCAATGATTTGCGCATCTTTATCTGTACCTAAGGTTGTGACAACTAATGCCTGAGTTTCTCCTCTGGTAAATAATGCTGAACCATGCACTCTAGGTAAAATTCCAAGCTGGATATCAATAGGTCTTACTGTTTTGGTATCACGTCCATCAATACGATTTTCACCATTTAGTATTTTATTACGCACTATCTCTTTTTGAAGTTTATCAAAATGAGAGAGGATTTCTTTACTATTGTCCTCATCTTCACTAACTTCTTCTTCTAATAATTTATTCTTGATTTCAGTTATAGTTTGATTTCTATCTTGTTTGGCAGTGATTGTATAAGCTTCTGTTAGTTGTTTTTTATATTTTTCTTTTAAAGTATTATAGGTTTCTTCATTAGTTTCTTTTGGAGCCCACTCGATTTCTTTTACATTTGCCTCATTACATAATTCATCAATAGCACTTATTATGGTTTGCATTTTTTCATGCCCAAAATTTACTGCTCCTAACATTACTTCTTCAGTAAGTTCTTTAGCTTCAGACTCTACCATTAAGACAGCATTTTTTGTTCCTGCAACAACTAAATCTAGAGAAGAACTTTCAAGTTCTTTTGCGGTTGGATTTAATAAATACTTTTCTCCATCATATCCAACTTTAACTGCGCCTAATGTTCCATTAAATGGCAATCCTGATAATTTTACTGCTGATGATGCTGCTATTAGCGCAGGTATTTCTGAATCGACATCTGGGTTAAGTGAAAGTAATGTTAATATTATTTGCACTTCACGCGTATATGTTGATTCAAATAAAGGCCTAAGTGGACGATCTATTAATCTACTAATTAAAACTTCTTTTTCTGTAGGTCTGCCTTCTCTTTTAAAAAAACCACCTGGTATTTTACCGGCGGCATATGTTTTTTCATTATAGTTGACAGTAAGTGGGAAAAAGTCTCTATCGTTATCTTCTTGGGCAGCAACAAGTGTAGCTAATACAACTGTACCTTCTATATCAACCAATACTGAAGAGTTTGCTTGTTTTGCGATTAATCCTGTCTCAATCTTGACTGACTGATTTCCTATATCAAATATTTTGGTGAACATTAACTATTTTCTAAGCTCTAACTGTTTAACAAGTTCCTCATAACTAGAAGTATCTTTATTTTTCAAATACTTCATTAATGACTTTCTTTTCATGACCATTTTAAGTAAACCTCTTTTCGAATGAATATCTTTTGAATTTTTCTCAAAGTGATTTGTTAAATTATTAATATTTTCTGTAAGTAATGCGATTTGAACTTGAGTTGAACCACAGTCATTGCCAGTCTTACCAAATTTTTTGATCAATTCCTTTTTTGAATTATTATCCAGGGCCATAAATTTATACATTAAAGTCCGCATTCTAACACGAGTTTAAATTAATACAACCCTTATTCACTAAAGTTTATTAGCCTTTTTGGATATATACAGTTATTCTTGATTACTGCTATACCTATAATGTTGTTTTTGTTATAAATAGTTACTAATTTATTATGAAATTCTGAACTTTTATGAACTGGCTGACCCATCCGGATCTTTTTTTCCTCTAAATCAGATAGGATAAAGCTATCTTCATCAGAGAGTATGGTATTAATGTCTACAAAGTAATTTGTTTTTGTTATAGACAGGTTTTTAATTTGGTCAAGTTTAATCATTATGCCCTTCTTATATTTCCCTATCTCAACTCTTTGCAAATCTTTAATATATGCTCCTACGGACAAGTCCTTACCAATTTCTTCTACTAATGTGCGTATGTAAGTTCCTTTAGAGCATACTATGCTTAATTTTAATACTGATCCCTGAAATTTCATTAGCTTTATATCATGGATAAAAATCTTTCTTGGTTTTCTTGGAATAGTAATTCCTTTTCTTGCTAAATTATAGAGTTTTTCTCCTTTCACTTTGAGCCCACTAAACATAGGTGGGGTTTGAAGTAACTCTCCAAAGAATTTTTTTAATCTTGTATTAATAAAGCCTTGTTCCAATAATTTTAAATTATTTTGTTTGTATGGAGTTACTATGCCTTCTTTATCACCAGTTGTACTAACTGATCCTAATTGACAAACTACCTCATATTTTTTTTTATAAGACTCTATATAACTAGAAAATTTCGTAGCTTCACCGAAAAGTATTGGTAACATGCCATGGGCTAGAGGATCCAGAATACCCACTATGCCTGCCTTTTTTATATTAAGTCTCTTTTTTAGTATTTTAAGAGTTTGATTAGACGTAAGGTTTTTTGGTTTATCTACTAATAACAATCCATTACACATTCTTTTTATCTCTTTGTTATTTTTTTTATTATATTTTCAATCCTTTCTCCGCTATCAGCAGTTTTATCATAAATAAATTTTAGATTTGGCAGTCTCTTTATATATAGTTTTTTAGAAAGCTCATTTTTTATAAAGCTTGATGAACGATTTAATTCCTGTTCTACTTTTAGGGTATCAGATTCAAAAGTTGTAAAAAAAACATCAGCATTTCGTATGTCCTTGCTTAATCGGACACCAGAAATTGTGATAGATTTATTTATTAAAGGATTTTTGATTTCTTTGAGAATAAGATTGGCAATTTCTTTATGCAGTAAGTCTTGAATCTTGAATAAACGATTGTTCATAAAGTTTTTAAATAGATCTTTTTATTTCTATTCTTTTGTAAACCTCAATTTGATCTCCATTTTTTATATCATTATAGTTTTTAACGCCTATCCCACATTCTGTTCCGCTCTTAACTTCTTTAACATCATCTTTAAATCTTCTCAATGATTCTAATTCTCCTTCATAAATTACGATATTATCTCTGAGAACTCTTATTGGTTGTTCTTTTTGTATTGTTCCTTCTATAACCATTGAACCAGCTATTGCACCAAATTTCGAAGATCTAAAAACATCTTTAACTTCAGCTATTCCAATAATCTCCTCTTTAATATCTGGATCTAGAAGACCAGAAAGATCTTGTTTTACATTATCCAAAAGTTCATAAATTACGCTGAAATATTTTAGGTCTAGCTGATTCGTCTCGATTATTTTTTTAGCTTTAGAGTCTGCACGGACATTAAAGCCTATTATTTTTGCATTTGAGGTTTGAGCTAAGTTGACATCTGATTCTGTAATTCCCCCAACGCCACTATAAATAATTTCAAGCCCTACATCATCATTGTCAATTTTCTTCAAAGATGCTGTTATCGCTTCGCAACTCCCTTGAACATCAGTTTTTATAAGGAAATTTTCAATTCTTTTTTTATTAGATGTACTGCTGGCATTAAAATCATCAATACTAAAATTCTTTTGTTTTGCTTGCATCTCAATTTCTTTTTGCTTTGACTCTCTCATTGAAGCAACTTCTCTAATCCTTTTTTCATCGTTAGTTGACATTAGTTGATCTCCAACATTAGGAGTGCCAGATAACCCAGTTACTACAGCTGGACATCCAGGTTCAACGCTCAAAACCTCATTGTTAAATTCATCATACATTGCACGTACTCGGCCAAATTCTTTTCCTACTAAAATAAAATCTTTTTTATGCAAAGTCCCGTTTTTCACTAAGATTGTAGCAACAGGTCCTCTTCCCTTATCTAGTGATGATTCGATAACAGTCCCATCTGCTGGTCCGTTTTTAGGCGCTTTTAGTTCTAAAATTTCTGCTTGTAACGATATAGAATCAAGTAAACTATCTATTCCATCTCCATTTAATGCAGAAATCTTAGTGAAAATAGTATCTCCTCCCCATTCTTCAGAGATTACATTTTTCTTACTTAATTCATTTTGTACTTTTTCAGGATCTGCATTTTCCTTATCAATTTTATTAATAGCAACGATTATTGGGACTTTAGATGATTGTGCATGCTCAATAGCTTCTTCCGTCTGAGGCATCACGCCATCATCAGCTGAGACTACTAAAACTATTATGTCCGTTATTTGCGCCCCTCTTGCTCTCATAGCGGAGAATGCAGCATGTCCTGGTGTATCAAGAAAAGTTATCATTGTTCCCTTGTCTGTTGTAACTCTGTATGCCCCGATATGCTGTGTTATACCACCAGCTTCAGAAGTTACAATTTTTGTCTTTCTAATATAATCTAATAAAGATGTTTTTCCGTGATCAACATGCCCCATAATGGTTACAATCGGAGGCCTAGCTTCAACCTTTTCCTGTTTACTAGGCTCAGTTTTTAAAATTGATTCTTCAGTCGCATTATTTTTACCTATTGCGACATGACCCATTTCTTCAACAATAAGTATTGCTGTATCTTGATCTAGCGATTGATTAATGGTTGCCATTACCCCCATCCCCATCATTACTTTAATTAGCTCTGAGGATTTAACAGCCATTTTTTGAGCCAACTCACCTACAGTTATAGAGCTTGGAATTTCTACATCTCGTTTTATTGGCTCTGTAGGTTTTTCAAATTGGTGTTGAGGTGTCAAATCAATTTCAGAATCTTGTTTTTTTGTAAGGTTTTGATTTTTTTTCTTTTTTGTTTTTAAGTGTAATTCTTTTTCTTCAAAGTTCTCGATTTTTTGATCTTTATCTGACTTATCTCTTTTTTTATTTTTTTCGTTATTATTTTTTCCTTGTTTGAATTGAGGGTTTGGTTTATTTACTTTTTCATTTACAATTTGTTTCTGATTGGTCTCAATAGTAGTTTCTTTTGCTGGATTTTTTACTTCACCCGTTTTTTTTGATAGAACTCTTTTTCTTTTTACTTGAATAGTAACAGTATTAGATGAAGCAGCAGAACCTCTCTGTTTATGCTTATTGGATTTAGGACTTTTTAACGACAAACTTGTCTTATCATCTTTCTGCATTATAACGCTCTATTCTTTAGTTTCTTCAAACCATGGTTTTCTTGCATCCATAATAATTTTTCCAGCTTTTTCTTCAGTTAATTCTATCATTTCCAAGAGTTCATCTGTAGACAAATCAGCAAGATCTTCTCTGGTATAGATATTATTTAAGTTCAATTGTTCTATCATGTCTTGATTAATATCTTCAAGATTTGATAACTTGCTTTCATCTTTGATTTTTGACTCCTTTTCTTTCATTCTTTCTACCGCTCTTTTTCTTAATTCATCAACTAATTCAGTATCAAAATCTTCTATAGCGTTTAGTTCATCAACTACACAATATGCTATCTCATCTATAGTTGAAAACCCTTCTTTGGCAAGAACTTCAGCAACATCCTCATCAACATGTAGTTCATTCATAAAAAAATCGCTAATTACTTTGTTTTCTTCTGTGTTTTTGTTCTCAGCTTCTTCTTTACTCATTACATTTAATTCCCAACCTGTCAATTCACTAGCTAATCTAACGTTTTGCCCTCCTCTTCCAATAGCTTGTGATAACTGTTCCTCAGCGACAGCAATATCCATTAATTTCTTATCTTCATCAACAACGATAGATAATACTTCTGCAGGCGACATTGCATTGATCACAAACTGAGCAGGGTCTTCATTCCACATTATTATATCTATTCTTTCTCCAGATAATTCGTTTGATACAGCCTGTACACGTGAGCCACGCATGCCTACACAAGCACCAATAGCATCAAGTTTAGGGTCATTAGATTTAACAGATACTTTTGCTCTCAACCCTGGATCTCTAGCTGCACCTAATATTTCAATTAAACCCTGTCCAACTTCTGGAACCTCAAGTTTAAATAATTCAATTAGAAATTCTGGTGCTGTTCGACTAATATAGAGCTGTGGCCCTCTGGATTCAGATTGCACATCCTTTAAATAACCTCTTATCCTATCCCCTGGCCGTATAACTTCGCGAGGTATTAGAGCATCTTTTCCTATCATTGCTTCTTCAGTAAAAGTTTGTTTATCAGGTACTCCTAAATCAATATAAATTGTTCCCTTATCAACGCGCTTTACAACACCAAATATCAATTGGCCAATTTTAGGTTTATATAATTCTACCATGCGGTTACGCTCAGCTTCTCTGATTTTTTGAACAATAACGTTTTTTGCTGCTGATGCTACAATCCTGCCAAAGTCAGCTGATTCTATTTCTTCTTCAATATAATCATCTATTTTTATATCTGCTTGTTTGTCCAAAGCATCTTGTAGTAAAATTTGTTGCTCCTTAAGTTCATCTTCTTCGAACTCTTCTACTACTTTCCATCGCCTAAAAGATTGATAGGTTCCTGACTCTCTATCAATGGTAACTCTGGCATCAATATCATGTTCGCCATTATTATCAAGCCTATATTTCTTTTTCACAGCAATTTTTAGAGCCTCTTCAATTGCTTCAATAACAATATCTTTGCTAACATTTTTTTCATTAGAAACTGTTTCTATAACAAGTAAAATATCTTTATTCATATCTGTGCCATTAAATGTCTTTTATTAAATTACCTTTATTTATATTTTCAAAATAAATTTTCATTTGGTTATTATTTTCTTCCAAAATAACAATATTTTCCTTAACGCTTATAATTTTCCCCTTTATATTTCTTTTTTCATTTACTGGTATTTTTAATTTAACCTTTATCGTTTCACCTACAAAGTCTGAATAATCTTTTATCGTGAATAAGGGTCTATTTACTCCCGGAGATGAAACTTCTAAATTAAAATCATCACTTATTAATTGCTCCAGGTTAATAGTATCTTTTGTTAACTGGGAAACATGCGCACAATCATTTAGGCTTATACCCTTTTTTGAATCAATGATCAGTTTAATATCATAACCAGATCTTTTTTTATTAATATTTACTTTCAATAAACTCATATTAGTCTTTTCCAACACCTTATTAATTGCCAAATAAAATTTATCTTCAAGATTATCCATCTTAGAATAAACCAATAAAATAGCCCCTTCATGGGGCTGTGTCACAATTGTATAACAAAATTGCTGGATTAAATAGATAAAAAATAAGGATTTTTGTATTTATTTAGACATTGGTAGCGGGGGCAGGATTCGAACCTACGACCTTTGGGTTATGAGCCCAACGAGCTACCAGACTGCTCCACCCCGCACTGTAGAATGAAGTCTATAATCTCTATAATTTATTTTCAAGCACTAAAAGAGGCTGCCAATAGCATAGGAACTAAGCATGCTAAGATTCGAAGGGAAGATGCCTAAAATGATTAAAATTAAAGTATTGAAGCTTATTAATATATATGACGGTATCAAATAAATTTTGCCAGAAGGTTCATCAAAGTAAATAACCTTAATTACTTTTAAGTAATAATAAGCTCCTATGACAGTCATAAGTACAACAAAGACAGCTAACCATATATATCCTTTATAAATTAAAACATTAATTATTGATAGCTTTGCATGAAACCCGATGAAAGGAGGTATGCCAGCAAGTGATAACATAATGATCAATAGCAGAAAGGCAAACCAAGGATGTTGTGAATTTAAACCCTTCAAATCACTGATTAATTCTATCGGTTTTTTATCTAGAGTTATCAATAATAACACTCCAAATGCTGCCATTGTCATAATTACATAAGATACTGTGTAAAACATAGATGCCTGATAAGATTGTTGATTACCAAGAGAAATGGCAATTAAGATAAATCCAATATTTGCAATTGTGGAATAGGCCAACATTCTTTTAATATTGGTTTGGGCTATAGCGATAATATTTCCAACTAAAATAGAAATAATCGATAAAATAAGAATCATCTCAGACCAAAAAACAAATAAATGAGAAAATGCATTGGATAAAAGTTTAATTAAGACTACAAAAATAGCAATTTTAGGAAGAGTACTTAATAACAATGTTGTTGGAATAAGCGCCCCATGATACACATCTGGTATCCACATATGGAATGGTGCTGCCCCAAATTTAAATGCTAGACTTACCAATATAAATGTTAGTGAAAATATTAAACCAACATTATACAAATCTAAGCTCGCTGTGTCGGTTTGAATATTTTTGATAAAATCAAATATTTCTGTTAATACTAAAGTTCCAGTAAGACCATAAATTAGAGAAATACCAAACAATAAAAAGCCAGATGAAATTGCACCTAAAACATAATACTTAACTGATGCCTCAGATGAAAAAATAGATTTCTTGTTAAAACCTATTATAGTGTACAAGGATAAAGATAATAACTCGATTCCTAAATATAATATTAATAAATCTTCAGCAGATGACATAATCATCATTCCAGTAACTGCAAATAAACATAGAATAAAGTATTCAGTTTTATATAGTTGAAAATATTTTAAAAAATTGTATGAATAATGAAATATAGCAACCATACCAGTTAATAGAAAAACTTTAAATATAGTTGCAAAAATCTCGGTATTATACGTAAAGGGTTTTAGATTTATAAAATAATCGTATCTTTCGAATATCGTAATAATAGTTATGATGAGTGAGGCTTGTATTAAATAATATGAAATTTCTTTATAATTCTCCTTTAAAAACAAATCTATGATTAGTATGAAACATGCAGACGAAACAATGATTATCTCTGGTATTAAATATTGAAATAGAATCATAATTATATTCCTCTTGCTAATGAATAAATAATATTGTGGGAAGTTTTATCCATTATATCCATAATTAAACCTGGTTTAATTCCAATGATTAAAACTAAAATAAGAAGAATTAATAAAGTCCAAAATTCAATAGACTTGATCTCTTCCATTGAAATAATTTTTTGATTACTTGGAACACCAAAAATGACTCTTTTCCCCAACCACAAAGAATACGATGCAGCCAGAACTAATGTAAGAGAGGCCAATATTGCATAAACTATATTTAATCCCATACTTGCAACTAATACTAAAAATTCTCCAACAAACCCAGAAGTGCCTGGTAGTCCAGAGTTTGCCAATAAAAAGAAAATCATAAAAGCTGAAAAAATTGGCATAACCTTAACAATTCCACTCTGATTATTGATTATTCTTGATTTAGTTCGAGCATAGATTATTCCTATACATATAAATAAGGCTGCCGAGATAAGTCCATGAGATATCATTTGAATGATTGCCCCTTGCAAAGCTAAATTTGCTATATCCATATTTTTTGCACCATGATCTAAAAATGCAAAAACCAGAAAAATTCCTAAAGTTACAAAGCCCATATGAGCAACTGATGAATAAGCTATTAATTTTTTCATATCTTGTTGTGCTAAAGCTACAAAGCTTATATATATTATTGCTATCAATGATAAAGGTATTAAAAATTCATATAGATACATGCCTGCATCTGTCGTTATAGGTAATAAAAACCTAATCATTCCATACCCACCGACTTTAAGAATTACAGCAGCTAAAATAACAGATCCTGCCGTAGGTGCCTCAACATGAGCATCAGGCAACCAAGTATGAACAGGCCACATTGGGACTTTTATACCAAATGCTATTAAAAAAGCAATAAAAATAAAGATTTGTGTTTGTAATGGCAAAATAAGGTTATAAAAATCAAATATCGCAAAGCTATTAGCCTTAAATGATAAATATATTATTGCAACTAACATAAGAACAGATCCAAATAAGGTGTATAAAAAGAATTTAATAGTCGCATAGATTCTGTTTGGTCCACCCCAAATGCCTATTATAAGAAAAAGAGGTATAAGCATTGATTCAAAGAAAATATAGAATAAGATACTATCAAAAGAGCAAAAAACTCCAAATAGCAATCCTTCCAGAATCAAAAAAAGTGAAAAGAATTTATTCTCTTGTGATCTTTCTTCGCATAAACTAAAAAATAATATCAATAATGAAATGATAGATGTCAATAGTATAAATAAAAGAGAAAGCCCATCTATAGCAACAAAATAATTTATTTTAAAATTTTCAATCCAAGGTTTGTTTTCAACAAATTGTAGAGTATGTTTAGAAAAATCAAAATTAATTAATATAATTAGAGACAAAATTAACATCAACATTGATGTCAAAATACTGTAAAAACGATTATAGCGAGCATCTGTTTTATCTAAAAATAACATCAAAAAACCAACTATAATTGGCGTCCAAATTAAAATACTCAAAAATGGCAATGGTGTGTGACTCATATCAAAAATCGTAAAAAAAGAATAATAATAGAACTAAACTAATAATCATCGTGAAAGCATAATGATATAGATACCCAGATTGAAATAACCTAATTTTTATTGAAAACCTATTAATTAAATTAGCTAAACCGTTTACAAAAAAACCATCAATAATTTTTTCATCAGATTTCTTCCATAAAGCCTTGGAGATTATATTTGTATGTTTTGGAAAATAAGTATTTGCAATGTATGTAAAACCAAATTCATTCCTTAATATTTCATATAGGAAGTTAAATTTATTTTTTATCTTCTCACAAATATTTGGATATTGGAAAAATAATAAGTATGAAGAGAATAATCCTATAATGACTGTTAAAAAACTTAATGAAGTGAATGAGTGAATAATTAATTCATGCGATGTAGATATTGAAGCTACAAAAAATTCTTTCAGTTTTATTGAATCAGTCAGAGAGCTATTAAAATAATTATCTTCTATAATTGGCTTAAACAATAAGAGACCAATAAATATACTGAAGACTGCCAGAACTCCTAATGGTACCAATAAAATTTTATTGTGCTCTGGTTCGTTTTCATTGAAATTAGTTAATTTATTTTCACCATAAAAGACTTTAAAAAAGATTTTTGATGTATACAGTGTGGTAACAAGAATACCAAGTATTAATGTATAATATGCAATTAACTGTCCTTCAAATCTTAGGGCCTCAATAATTAAGTCTTTAGAAAAAAATCCTGAAAATATGGGAAAACCAATCATTGAAAGGCCTCCAACAAAGAACGTCACATAGGTGATAGGTAGACAACTCTTTAATCCACCCATTTTAGTAATATCTTGCTCATGGTGACATTTAAGTATTACTGATCCGGCGCATAGAAATAAAAGTGCCTTAAAAAAAGCATGCGTCATAAGATGAAAAATTGCTAAAGAGTAATATGAAAGACCAAGTGCAACAGCCATATAGCCTAGCTGTGAAATTGTTGAATATGCAATAATCCGTTTAATATCATTTTGCACAAGAGCAACTAGCCCCATGAATAAAGCGGTTACACAGCCAATTATTAGAATTAAATTTGAAATATATAGTGATTGCTCGTAGAGCGGCGATAATCTTGCAATCATAAAAATACCTGCTGTTACCATTGTCGCTGCATGAATTAATGCTGAAATAGGCGTTGGTCCCTCCATAGAATCTGGTAACCAAAATTGTAGTGGTACTTGAGCTGATTTTGCTGCAGCACCAATGAATAACATAAATGCAATTAAAGGTAGGATAGAAATATTATATCCTAATAAATCTAATGTTTTATTTTCTAATACATCTATTGAATTAAAAAAATTAAAATAATTGAGATCTTTGTTATATATAAATACCAAACAAACACCAAGTATTAATCCTATATCTCCAACTCTATTTACAATAAAGGCCTTTAGGTTTGCAAAAATTGCCGTTTCCTTTTGAACCCAGAAGCCTATGAGTAGATAAGAAGATAATCCAACTAACTCCCAACCTATGAATAGTTGTAAGAAATTATCAGAGAATACAATTAATAACATTGAGAATGTAAAAAAAGTTGTATAAATAAAGAATCTATTATAGCTTTCATCTTTATGCATATAAGCAATAGAATAGACATGTACAAGAAATGAAACGGTTGTTACTACAAATGCCATCAAAACAGATAAGCTATCAATCAAAATACCAAGACTTAAAACAAAGCTTTCAGTATGTGCCCAGGTATATAATATATAAGTTTCAACTATGTTTGGATAAAATAAATACTTTATAAATAAAATAATTGAAAGAATCATCGGTATACCAATTGACACATTGGCAATTATGTTTGTAAAAAAATTTTGCGGCTGTTTATTAACAAATAATAACAGTATCGCTCCGATTAAAGGTAAAAATAATATTAATGAAGTATATACAAACATATTTAACCCTTTAATTTTCCAATATCATCAACATTAATACTTTGCTTATTTCTATATAAAACAACAATAAGGGCAAGTCCTATTGCTGATTCTGCTGCTACTACTGTAAGAATAAAAAAGACAAAAATTTGGCCGGTTAAATCAACTAAAAAATTTCCAAAAATTATAAAATTAAAATTTATAGATAAGAACATTATTTCTATAGACATAAGCAGAATAAGAATATTCTTTCTATTTAGAAAAATACCTGCTAGCGAAATACTAAATAGTAAAGAGCTAAGAATTAAGTAATACAACATAGGTATCATTGCTTTTGACCCTCATCTTTAATAACCTTTAATCTATCTGACTTTGTAGCCTTAACCTGTTCAGAAGGGTTTTGATATTTAGTTAGGATATTTTTTTTATGAGTTAACGTGATAGCAGCAATTATTCCCAGCAATAATATAATTCCTGCAATTTCAAAAGCTAAGATAAATTCAGTATATAGAAGATATCCAAGGTTCTTAGTATTGTTAGATCCTATGAGTGTAATTTCCTGTATTATATTTTTGTCCATATTTGAAAACTGATCGCTTAAAAAAAATATTAATAGTACTGCCATAACAAAAAAGACAATTAATCCCACTGGAAAATAATTTACAAAACCCTCTTGTATCTTTGCTAAATTAATATCCAGCATCATAACTACAAATAAAAATAGGACCATGACAGCCCCCACATATACAAGTATTAGTATGATAGACAAAAACTCGGCATTTAATAATAACCATAATATCGCAGAAAAAAAGAAACAAAATACCAAATAAATTGCTGCCTTAACTGGATTATTGACTGTAATTACTCTTAATGCGCTAAAAATTAATGCAAAAGAAAAAAGAAAAAAAACATATAACTCTATTTCCATAATTTTTTAATTTAGGTTTTCTCTATCTTTTATTTCCTGAGATTCATAAATTGATCCTATTTTCAACAATTCATCCTTAGAAATAATCCTTTCATCTCTTCTCTCAAAATGAAATTCAAAAATTTTTGTTTCAACTACAGCATCAACTGGGCATGCTTCTTCACAAAATCCACAATAAACACATTTAAATAAATCTATTTCATAGCGTGTAGTCCTTCTCGTGCCATCTGACCTCATTTCAGTATCCATTGTGATTGCTAGTGCCGGACAAACTGCTTCACAAAGCTTACATCCTATGCACCTCTCTTCGCCATTAGGATATTTTCTTAATGCATGTAACCCACGAAATCTTGCTGACTGAGGTGTCTTTTCATCTGGATATTGAATAGTTATTGGTTTTTTAAACATTTTTTTACCAGTCACAGATAATCCTTTAAATATTTCAAATAAAAAGAGGCTTTTAATAATGGAAATAATTTTACTTATCATGATTTGAACCAAGGTGTAATTTCATAATAAATCATAAATCCTTCAAAAAAGATCCAGATTAATGTAATCGGTAAAAAGACTTTCCAGCCAAGTCTCATAATTTGATCATATCTATATCTAGGTAAGGTAGCTCTTAACCATAAAAATAAAAAAACAAACATTATGGTTTTTATCGATAACCATACAAAGCCAGGAATCCAACTAGTTATTGGTTCAAACCATGTAGATTCAAATGGTGACAACCAACCTCCAAAAAACATAATGCTAACTAATACGCTAATTAAAATTATATTCATATATTCTGCTAAAAAGAACATTGCAAAAGCCATTCCAGAATATTCAACGTGAAATCCAGCAACAAGTTCTGATTCTCCTTCAGATACATCAAATGGTGCTCTATTAGTTTCGGCCACACCAGCAATTAAATAAATCAAGAATAATGGTAATAAAGGTATCCAATACCAGTTTAAAATTCCACCGCTTTGACCTATTATAATTTCTTGTAGATTTAAACTTCCTGCAACCATTAAAACTCCTACGAGCGCAAAACCCATCGCTATCTCATATGCTATAATTTGTGCGGCTGATCTCATTGAACCTAAAAAAGCATACTTAGAATTGGATGCCCAGCCAGCAATAATAACTCCATACACGCTGAGTGAAGTTAAAGCAAGAATAAAAAGGATTCCTGCATTAATATTTGCAAGAACAAATCTTTCTGAAAAAGGTATTACGGACCAAACTAATAGAGATGGAATTAACATTAACATTGGAGCAGTCAGAAAGAGACCTTTGTTTGCACTCGAAGGGACAATTATTTCTTTAGAAAGAAGTTTTATAACATCAGCTATAGGTTGTAATATTCCATATGGTCCAACACGAGATGGTCCCATCCTAGATTGCATAAACCCTATAATCTTTCTCTCAGAATAAGTTACATATGCAACTATTAGAAATAGAGGTATAACGATAATAAGAATATCAGTTAAAATGTTTAAAAAAATGTGTAGAGCTTGCATATTAATTTAGAAATTACTTTTGATATCTATAGATCCAAACTTCATTCCAGTTAAAGTATCCTGGTAAAAAGTTGAAGGATAAACTATGGTCTTATTTGGTAATAGATTGTCAATTTTATAAATATTTGTTTTAAATTTTTTGTATTCATCAATGATTTCTATATATTCCTTTGTCTCAGTGTCATCCATTATATCTTTAGAAATCCTTATTAATGCATTCTTTGCATGTTTAGTCATTTGTAGAGAACCTGATCTCCTTGAAAAAGAATCAGTTTGATAAATTTCCCTATCAGTTAATTTTATAAAATTTTGATGTTTGTTGGAAATTTTTCTTTGATTTTTAGAGGCAGTTGTTTTAGAAGATGCATCAAAATTGATAACTATATCAGTTAGTTCTTGCTGTAACTCTTGAAAAGTATATTGTCCAAGATTATTTTTATGGAGAAGACTATTTAACACTTCATAACCTGGTCGTATATTATTGCTAGGGTTAATTATCTTATCAAAGCGCTGATAAGTTCCTTCTATATTTATATAACTACCATTAGCCTCTGCAAAGGCGGTAATTGGAAATATTATATTTGCATATTCCTGAATACTTGGTGTAATAAAAGTAGAGAAAAATATATTCATTTTTGATTTTTCAAGAGACTTATTTAAAGACAAGTTATTCCAAAAGTCATGCTCCGGTTCAAGATTATATATAATGTATGAAGATAATCTTTTTTCTATCATTTCATAGGCATTTAAACCTATTTCCTGAGATGGTTCTCCTAATAAATTCCTATGCGGAAGAAGACCTAGTAACCAGGAAGATGTTGAATTACATTGATCAGCTAAAAACCCAAGTTTAAAATTATTTTTATTAATATATTCTATTAAAATTGAAAGGAACTCTGTTTGATTATCTAATTGAGAAATGCTTGGACCAATGATAACTAGGGTTTTCTTTCCTGGAGTTAAATTTTTAGATATTTTCCCAATTTCTGAAGACATATCTTCTCTTATTCTCTTATCAATTAAATCTCTGAAGATATGAATTAAATCCTGTGGTCTCTGAGTTAAATTTAATTCCAAAGGAAAGTCTTCATTAGACGGAATAAAATTGAATGAAAAGAACTTTGTTATATTTTTAGCGGCTTTTATTAACCTTGGAGAAAGAATTGGAAATTCCTTTTTTACATTGACCCCAACCAGAATAATATTTTCAAAACTTTCTATCATGTCAAAATTACATCCAAAGAGGGGCATAACTGGAAAATAACTTTGATATTCAAAATCTTTTTCCTTGGTTCTATGGTCAATATTTTTTACATTAAGACCTTTAAATAGTTTTTGAAACAAATACAGTTCTTCGCATGTAGATTGTGGCGAGATTAAGCAACCTATATCATCATTATTAGATTGATTTAATTTTTGTAATTCAGTATTAGCAGCATCAAGAGCTGTCTCCCAATCGCATTCTACAAGTTTATTATTTTTTCGAATCATTGGCTCTCTGATTCTCTCATTTGAATATATGCCCTCATAGCCAAATCTATCTCTATCTGATAACCATGTTTGATTAATAGATTCATTTTCACATGGTACAGCCCTAACTATTTTGTTTTTATAAACATGATAGTAAATATTTGAACCAATACAGTCATGAGGAGAAATTCCAGCATGTTGCGATAAATCCCATGTTCTTGCTGAATAACGATAAGGTTTATTATTTAAAGCTCCAACTGGACACAAGTCAATCATATTGCCGGACAACTCAGAACTGACTCCATAGTCTAAAAATGTATCTATTTTCATCTCTTCGCCTCTATCCAACAAACCAAGTTCTTTGCGGGCACTAATTTCTTCACCAAATCTTACACACCGTGAACAGTGAATACATCTTGTCATATCAGTTGAAATTAATGGACTAATATCTCTATCAGGCACTACTCTTTTCAATTGCATATATTGTGAATGATCATCACCAAATTCCAGAGAAACATCTTGTAGTTCACATTCTCCTCCTTGATCGCAAATTGGACAATCAAGTGGATGGTTGATTAAGAGAAATTCCATTGTGGACTTCTGAGCTTTTTTAGTTACATCAGACTTTGTATTAATCTTCATATTTTCAGTAAGTTTAGTTGAGCAAGCAGGTTGAGCATGTTTAAACCCTTCTATCTCAACCAAACACATTCGACAGCTTGCAACAACAGATAGATGTTTGTGATAACAGAAGCGAGGTATGTGAATACCTAATCTATCTGCAAGCTCGATAATTGTTTCGTCATTATTTGCTTTGTATGATTTATTGTTTATAAAAACTTCCATATTTAAGAAACCATTGATTCTTTTTTTTCTACAAAATATTCAAACTCAGACCAAAAGTTTTGTAGAAAGCTTTTCACCGGTAATGCAGCTGCATCGCCAAGTGCACAAATACAATTACCTTCAATCATTCCAGCTATTCTTTCTAGTTGAACAAGGTCGTTCGTTGTTCCTTTACCGATAATTATATTGGATAGAATTTTATATAACCATCCAGTTCCTTCTCTACATGGTGTACATTGACCACATGACTCTGCAAAATAAAACCGCGATATTGTTTGTAAAACAGAAACCATACAAGTACTATCATCCATAACTATTACTCCGCCAGAGCCAAGCATTGAACCCGCTTTATTTAATGATTCATAATCCATGTTGGTATTTAGAATCTTCTCTGCCGCAACAACGGGAACAGAAGATCCGCCAGGTATAACTGCCTTAAGTTTTTTTGAATTAGCAACTCCACCAGCCATTTCTAATAAGTCTTTAAATGGCGTTCCTAATGGAATCTCGTAATTACCCGGCCTACTAATATGCCCACTCATTGAAAAAATTTTAATCCCCTCCCCAGAATTTATACCTAGGTTTTTATACCAATCTGAACCATTCAAAATTATTTTAGGTACTGTAGATAAAGTTTCGGTATTATTAATAATTGTGGGTTTTCCATATAATCCTTTTATTGCTGGAAAAGGTGGTTTAACTCTTGGCATACCTCTTTTTCCTTCTATAGACTCAAGCATCGCAGTTTCTTCACCAACTATATATGCTCCTGCACCAATTAAACTGTGAATATCTATATTAATATTGGACTCTAGTATATTCTTGCCAACTAAGTTCTTTTCATATGCATCACTTAAGGCCTGATTAAAAACTTTCCACTGATCTTTTATGAATTCACCTCTAAGATAATTATATGCAACTGATGCGCCAATAGCATAAGAAGCAATTAACATGCCCTCAATAACTGAATGAGGATTGTATCTTAAAATATCTCTATCCTTACATGTACCAGGTTCACTCTCATCAGAATTACAGACAAGATATTTTTGTTGATTTGAAGCAGAAGGGATAAATGACCATTTTAAACCTGTTGAGAAACCCGCTCCTCCTTTTCCTCTGAGACCTGAATCTTTAATTTTAGAAATTATTTCTGTTCTAGGAATATTATTTTTTACTATATTTTCCCAAGCCTTATAACCATCTAATCCAATATAAGTTGACAAACTTGCGGAATTTGATTTATTGAAAGTTTCTGTACAAATTCTCATGTTCATGATAGTTCTTCCAAAATTTTATCAACTTTTTCTATTGTTAAATTCTCTATATTTTTATGATTAACTTGCATCATAGGAGCTTCGCTACATGCAGCAAGACATTCTATTTCATCTTTGAGAAAGAACTTATTATCCTTAGTGGATCCGCCAACTTTTGTTTGAAGTTTTTTTTCTATGTGATTTAATATTTTTTTTGAACCTCTTAACATACAAGAAACATTTGTACATACCGCAATTACATTCCTACCAACAGGCTTTGTATTCAACATAGAATAGAAAGTTGCAACCTCATAGACATCTATTTCTTCAACATTTAAATAATTAGCAAGTACATTCATTATTTCTTTAGTTATATATCCATTATTATTATCCTGTAACAATAACAAACTTTCGATAATGGCAGATTTATTTTCTCTCACTGGAAACTTTTTCTTAATTTGATCAATTAAATTTAAAGTTTTCTCATCTATGACATATGTTTGTTTATTTGAAGTCATCTATCTATCTCTCCAAAAACAATATCTTGCGTCCCAATAATCGTAACAACATCTGAAAGCATATGTCCTACAGACATCTCATTAAGAGCAGCAAGGTGGGCAAAACCTGGAGCCCTAATTTTTAATCTGTAGGGTTTATTTGCACCATCAGAAATTAAAAAGACTCCAAACTCTCCTTTTGGTGCCTCAACTGAACAGTAAGTCTCACCTTCTGGAACACAATAACCTTCTGTAAATAATTTGAAGTGATGAATTAATGCCTCCATATCATTTTTCATATCTTTCCTATTTGGCGGAGTTACTTTTGCATCGTTAACCATCACTGCTCCAGTATTTTCTTTAAGCCATAAAATACATTGTTTGATAATATTGTTGGATTGTCTTAACTCCTCAATACGTACAAGATACCTATCATATGAATCTCCATTAGTTCCTATTGGGATATCAAAATTGAGCTTGCTATATACTTCATATGGTTCTTTTTTTCTCAAATCCCAAGCTATTCCTGATCCCCTTAACATAGGCCCAGAAAAACCTAACTCAATTGCTCTTTCCGGAGTAACGGTACCAATCCCAACTGTTCTCTGCTTCCAAATCCTATTTTCAGTTAATAAGTTTTCATACTCATCAATACAAGTTGGGAATCTAGATACGAAATCTTCTAAAAAATCCAACAAACTTCCTTCTCGATTTTTATTAGCTTCATCAAGCTCTTGTTTGTTCTTTATATCTGAATGCTCATATTTAGGCATTTGTGATGGTAAATCATTGTTTACGCCGCCTGGGCGATAATATGTGGCATGCATTCTAGTGCCAGAAACAGCCTCATAGCAATCCATCAAATCTTCTCTTTCTCTAAAAGCATACAGAAATACTGACATAGCCCCTATATCCAACGCATGTGCTCCCAACCAAAGCAGATGATTTAAAATCCTTGTTATTTCATCAAACATTACTCTTATATATTTTGCTCTTTCTGGAACTTCAATCTTTAATAGTTTTTCAATAGCTAATACATATGCATGTTCATTGCACATCATCGAGACATAATCTAATCTATCCATATAACCGATAGTTTGATTGTAAGGTTTTGATTCAGCTAATTTTTCTGTTGCTCGATGTAATAAACCAATATGTGGGTCCGCATTTCTAATAACCTCTCCTTCCATTTGTAGAATGAGTCGTAAAACACCATGTGCTGCAGGGTGTTGTGGTCCAAAATTCATTGTAAAGTTTTTAAATTCTTTCATGCTCTATCTTTCCTAATAACTTTAGGGACTAAAACTCTTGGCTCTATATCAACTGGTTCATAAATAACTCTTTTAAGTTCAGGATCATATCTAACTTGTGTATTACCAATTAATGGGAAGTCTTTTCTAAATGGGTAACCAATAAAACCATAATCTGTAAGTATTCTTCTCAGGTCAGGATGTCCTTCAAATAATATTCCAAATAAATCAAAAGCTTCTCTTTCATACCAATTTGCTGCATCCCAAACACTTGTAACAGAAGGTATGATTGGTGGTTCTTCTTTTATAAAAACTTTAACCCTTATTCTTGAATTATTAGTTAAAGATAGCAGATGATATATAATACAAAACCTATCATTAATATCTTCTTTCTGAATGTTGTCACCAAATTTTATTCTTCCATGTGTATCAGATTTAACACCTCTACTGTAACCAGTTGATGTAGCATTGGTTGTTTTCCATTCTGTATTTTTAAATTGACTATAATCCACTGCACATAAATCAGTTAATTGTTGAAAGTTTAATTCTTCATTTTCTTTAAGTATTTTCATTATTGTTAATAGACTATCTTGATTTATAATCAATGTGATTACATCGGAATCAAGTTTAATCTCTGAAATTGAGCTTAGATATTTTTTTATTTTATCTTCCATTGACATTATTTTAATTTTGAGTCTGCTTGTATTATATTTTTTCTTCTAATTTTATTTTGTAACTGCAGAATTCCGTAGAGTAATGCTTCTGCAGTTGGAGGACATCCAGGTACGTAAATATCAACCGGCACTATTCGATCACATCCTCTCACAACTGAATAAGAATAATGATAATAACCTCCACCATTTGCACATGAACCCATCGAGATGACCCATCTTGGTTCTGCCATTTGATCGTAGACTTTGCGTAGCGCTGGTGCCATCTTATTAACTAATGTTCCAGCAACAATCATTACATCTGATTGTCTTGGGCTTGGCCTAAACAACATTCCAAATCGATCTAAATCATATCGTGAAGCACCTGCATGCATCATCTCAACCGCACAACAAGCTAAGCCAAAAGTCATTGGCCAAAGCGAACCTGTTCTAGCCCAGTCAAATAAACTACTAGAATCAGCTAAAACAAACCCTTCTCTCTTAATATTCTCTAATCCCATTCTAGTGCACCTTTTTTCCATTCATAAATAAAGCCAACTATTAAAATTAAAAGGAAGATTCCCATTGCAACTAACCCAGTTGTCCCAATCTCATCAAGAACAATGGCCCAAGGGAAGAGAAATGCTATTTCAAGATCAAAAATAATAAATAGAATCGCTACTAAATAATATCTTACATCAAACTTCATTCTTGAATCTTCAAAAGCTTCAAAACCACACTCATATGGAGAGTTTTTTTCTTTATCAGGCTTACTTGTGCCAAAAGTAAACCCAACCGCCAACATTAATGAGGCGAAGATTATAGCAAAAAATAGGAAGATTAATATTGGTAAATACTCAAAAAGCATATATTTCTCCTGTTTGAATTATAGCCTAATAAACTGATACATACTATATGCTGGCAATGTAATATCTAGCTTAAGGCATTTTATATGCATTTTTTTGATTCCCTTTTAAAAAATATTTAAATAATATATAACTAAATAAATTTTGTAAAAAAATGTCAATAAAAAACCCTAAACACTACAATGATATTAGTCAAATTTACGAAATTATTTGGGAAAAACTAATCGACGGAATGAATAATAGAAATTCTGGATTTCATACTTTTACACTTGCAACCATATGCAATGGCTCTGTTTCTGCAAGAACAGTTGTTTTAAGAGAATGCGATAAAAATAATTTAACTATTTCTTTTCATACTAATAACTTGTCAAAAAAAATTAAAGAAATTAAACATAATTCTAATGTTGAGTGTTTATTTTATAGTGAAGCTGAGAAAATACAAATAAGAATCTCAGGGGATGCAAAAATTTATAATTCAGATAAAGTTTGTCAAGAAATTTGGATGAGGATGAGCCAAGATTCACGTGATTGTTATCTTTATAATAAAGAACCAGGCACATTAATCAAAGATCCTGAAGATATTTCTTTGAAAGAAACAACTGAGATTAGTAAAAATTTTTCATTTGTAAATGTAACTATTAATAAAATAGAATGGTTATACTTATCTAGCTCAGGTCATAGACGTGTATTATTTAACAAAGAAAATTCTTTCAAAGGAAATTGGATTGTTCCATAAATTGCCGATGGCCGGACTCGAACCGGCACGACTTGCGTCACTGCCCCCTCAAGACAGCGTGTCTACCAGGTTCCACCACATCGGCGAAATTATGGAAGATCTTTGAGTTCATCTGATTTAGGTTTGATCTGTTGAGGTTCAGTTACAATTTCTTTTTCTATTAATCCTTTTTCATCTGTTCTTTTAACGCTTGCAAAATATGCTAATGAAAGGCTAGTGACAAAAAAAGTTAATGCTATTATGGTTGTAAGTTTTGTTAAAAATGTTGCACTTCCCCTTGCACCAAAGACAGTTGATGAAGCGCCACTACCAAATGCAGCTCCAGCATCTGCACCTTTCCCATGCTGAACTAGTATTAAAACTATTAAAGCAATCGAAAGAATAATATGTATGGTTAAAATAATTGTTTGCATGATGTTAGTTATCTCAAATTGATGAACAAATTTCAATAAATTTTTTTGCTTGCAACGATGCGCCACCAACTAATGCACCATCTACGCTATCAAGCTCTAAAATTGTTTTAGCATTTGCAGTATTTACACTTCCTCCATATAAGATTTTTATTTTCAAAGAATTTCTTCCAAAGATATTCGATAAAGACTTAGCTATGTAATTATGAATATCACTTATTTGCTCTGTTGTTGCATTTTTCCCAGTACCTATTGCCCAAACTGGCTCATAAGCTATAACAAGTTTTTGTAGACTTTTTCTCAACTTATTTCTTAGTGGAAATAAAGCTGTTCTTAATTGTTTGGTGATTACTTTTTTAGTCATTTTTTTCCTTCTTTCTGAAGCTGTTTCACCTACACAAAGTATAATATTCATTTTCATATCATTGGAAGCTGAAACTTTAGATTGTATTTCTAAATCACTTTCTCCAAAAATATGGCGTCTTTCAGAGTGGCCAATAATAACATAATTACAACCACTATCCTTTGCCATCTTTGATGAAACTTCACCAGTAAAAGCTCCATCATTATAGGGTGATATATTTTGAACTCCTAAAAGGATATTTTTTTTGTTTTTAATTAAAGAATCAATATTGAATAAATAAATCGCTGGCGGAAATAATATTATTTTATGCCTAATTTTTCTTTTGCTCGAAAGAGCTATTATATTTCTAGTCAAATGAGAAAGAGATTTTAAATTTCCATTTTGTTTCCAATTAGCTGCTATTAAATAATTTTTCATTCTAGATAGTTATGTTTTTTGTATGTTATCACAGAAATACTTTTCTAACTTATTTATTTCATTTAAATCCTGATGTTCAATTAGTAGTCTTATAAGATTTTCAGTTCCAGATGCTCTGATTAAAACTCTTCCAGAATTAATTACTTTGCGTTCTAACTCTGAAAAAACTTTCTGATTTATCATATCCTTCATAAATTTATCTTTATCTGATACTGGTATATTTATTAATTTGCTTGGAATTATATGTTTTGAAGTTATTTTTTTTAAATCATTTAGGTTTTTTTCTTTTGATTTTGACAATACTTCAAGTAAGTTAATTAAAGTTATTATTCCATCACCAATTGGTATATCTATGAAATCAGTTGTAATAATATGGCCAGAAGATTCACCACCGATTTCTGCATTTATTTCTTCCATTTTATTATAAACAAATTTATCACCGATATTTGTTGCATGAAAGTTAATGCCTAGCGCTTCATATGCCGACTGTATTCCATAGTTTGTCATCAATGTTCCAACAACCGGTCCTTCATAATTTTTATATTTTTTTCTAAATTTACTAAATATATATAAAATCTCATCTCCATCAACAACATCTCCATTTGTAGTTACAAATATTGCTCTATCTCCATCACCGTCAAATGCAACACCTAAATCAATCTTTGTTTCATTAACTTTATTATGTGATGCTATTTCTTTTATTAATGTCTCTATATGTGTCGCCCCGCACTTTTCATTTATATTTTTCCCATCTGGTTGATCATGTATAGATATAACATCAATTATGTTGTCTGCATCTGTTCCATTAAAAATTTCTGCAACATGTTCTGATGTAGCTCCATTAGCACAGTCAATCATTATTAACATCTTCGCATTATTTTTATTTTGTATTTTATCTCTTAAATAGTTTCTTGCAGCCTGAACATATAGATCACTAGAAGTGTTATTAGATCTGGGTTTTTTTGTAAACTCTGCACGGAAATCTTCGAAAAAATTCTTATTACCATAACGATTATTACAATTATTATAAATATACTCAATCCTACTCTCCTGTTCTTCTGTTATTTTTAAACCATTATTATCAAAAACTTTTATACCATTGTCTTGATAAGGGTTGTGTGATGCTGTTATTTGTATGCCACACTTCAATTCGTTGGAACGACTTCTATTGAGAAAATAGCTAAGTGCAGGCGTAGATAGTAAGCCATGACGCTGTACTTCATTGAATTCGAAGTTCAATATTCCCTCTTCCAAACCCAGCTGTATTAAGTAAGATGATTCTCTTCCATCATTTGAAATATGTACTATTTCCCCCGGCATGCTTTTCGCAATAGCAAAGCCAATTTTTTTCATATCAACTGTTGTGATTGGAGATTCACCAACCTTGCCTCTAATACCATCTGTTCCAAACAATTTCATGAATTTAAACTCCTGATTTCTTTAGTTATATTTAATAAAAGTTTAGTTTCACGAACATCATGTGTCCTAATAATATTAGCACCATTATAAATTGATAGTAAGGTAGCAGCTAAGGAACCATGTAATCTTTGTTTAGGATCTTTATTAAGTAAATTTCCAATCATACTTTTTCTTGAAATACCCACTAACAAGTTATTATGTAAATTTTTAATCTTTTGTAAATTTTTAAGTAATAAATAATTATGATCAAGAGTTTTACCAAATCCAAAACCAGGATCAATGATTAACCTTTCTTTTAAAATACCTCTCTTAACACAAAGGTTGATTTTCTCTTCCAAAAAACCTTTGACTTCTTCAACAACATCGTCATATTTAGGATTGTCTTGCATGTTTTTTGGAGTTCCTTTCATATGCATAAGGCATATATAGATATTATTATTTTTCAAAACTGAAAATGCATCTTCATCCTTGAGAGAAGATATGTCATTTATAATTTGAATATCAAATTTTACCGCTTCTGACATGACGCTGGGTTTTGTTGTGTCAACTGAAATTGGTATATTCGAATCACTTCTTATTTTCTCAATGACTGGTATTACTCTATCAATCTCTTCTTGAGATGAAACACCTTTTGAACCTGGTCTAGATGACTCGCCACCAATATCTATAATGTCTACCCCATCTTCAATCATTCTTAAAGCATGATCTAAAGCTTGATTAGTTTGTATATATTTACCACCATCAGAAAAAGAATCAGGTGTAATATTTAGAATGCCCATTACAAGAGGTTTTTGATTTGCGTTTAATTCTAAACTCATCACTGAAGTATAAAAGCCAACAGCATACAATGTCTATATATGTAGAGTTAAACTTTATTAGTTTTTAAGAAACAGGGTTTGGCGCAGCATCTCCTTTTCCTCTAGTCCCTGGAGTTGCACCACTTTCCCCAGATGTATCATCATCCGACCAGCCTTCAGGAGCTCCTGGTTTTTTTCCAGCCATGATATCTTCAATTTGTTTGGAATCTATTGTTTCATACTTAATAAGCGCTTCTGCCATTGTATGCATCTTCTTAATATTATCTTTAATAAGTTTAGTAGCACGCTTATATTCAGTATCAATAATTCTTTTTATTTCAGAATCTATTGCATGTGCTGTTTCATCAGAAACATTTTTATGTTGAGAAACTGATTTACCTAAGAAAACTTCATTTTGTTCTTCGTTGTATGCAAGCGGGCCCATTTTTTCAGATAAACCCCACTTAGTAACCATGTTTCTTGCTAAATCTGTAGCCCTTTCAATATCATTAGACGCACCAGTTGTTACAGCATCCAATCCAAAAATCTGTTCTTCGGCAACCCTTCCTCCAAATAAAGCAGCTATCATACTCTTTATTCTTTCACGACTATTACTATATCTATCTTCTTCGGGTAAAAACATTGTTACCCCAAGTGCTCTTCCTCTAGGTATAATGCTAACCTTATAAACTGGGTCATGACTAGGAACTAGTTTCCCAACTATAGCATGGCCGGCTTCATGATATGCGGTAAGTTTTTTCTCATCATCATTCATCACCATTGATCTTCTTTCGCCGCCCATCATAATTTTATCTTTAGCTTTTTCAAAGTCTTCCATATCAACAACTTTTTTGTTTGCTCTAGCAGCAAATAATGCCGCTTCATTAGCTAAATTTGCAAGATCAGCTCCTGAAAAACCCGGTGTTCCTCTCGCAATAATTTTAGGTTTAACATCATTAGCAATTGGTATTTTCCTAACATGGACTTTTAAAATTTGTTCTCTGCCACGAATATCTGGAAGCGGTACAACAACTTGCCTATCAAATCTACCTGGACGTAATAAAGCTGGATCAAGAACATCCGGTCTATTCGTTGCTGCAACAACAATAACGGCTTCATTACCTTCAAAACCATCCATTTCAACTAATAGTTGGTTTAGTGTTTGTTCGCGCTCATCATGTCCGCCACCTAATCCTGCTCCTCTATGACGTCCTACAGCATCAATCTCATCAATGAATATAATACAAGGTGCATGTTTTTTTGCTTGTTCAAACATGTCTCTGACACGTGAAGCACCAACACCTACAAACATTTCTACAAAGTCTGAACCTGATATTGTGAAAAATGGAACTTTTGCTTCACCAGCAATAGCTCTTGCAAGCAAAGTTTTTCCTGTCCCAGGAGAACCTACCATTAAAACGCCTGTTGGAATTTTTCCACCAAGGTTTTGAAACTTTGCTGGGTCCTTTAAAAAATCTACTAATTCTTTTACTTCTTCTTTAGCTTCCTCCACACCAGCTACATCGTTGAATGTAACTTTAACCTGGTCCTCAGTCTGCATTTTTGCTTTACTTTTACCAAAAGACATCGCGCCTCTGGTTCCACCACCACCTTGCATCTGTCTCATAAAAAATATCCAAACTCCAATTAAGAGCAAAAATGGAAACCAATGTAAAAAGATTTGAGCTAAGAAAGATTGTTTTTCAGGCGGTTTTCCATTTATCTTAACATTATTTTTTAATAAATCACCGACCAAAGCTGAATTATCGGTCTCTGGGCTATAAGTTTTAAAAGATTCACCAGATGTTAGTCTTCCCTCTATTTCTCTTCCAGAAATAGTAACTTCAGAAACTTGCCCTTTTTCAACCAAACCATTAAATTCTGTATAATTAAATTCACTTATCGATGAATTACGAACACCAATACCTGAGAACAGCGACATTATAATCACTGCTATAATTGTCCACACCGCTAAATTTTTTAAAAGATCGCCCATTATTTTTCCTTTGTAGATATTAGAATCATTCTAAGTTTTAGTTAAGTTATTGTCAAATTTCATCATATCAATGGTTTAAAGTTATTACAAATAAGGTATATTTCATTACTTATTTTTTTTGATGACGCTGGTTTAAAAACACTTACTTTTCTAAAGTGTTTTTTTAGATTTTCCTGTACGTCAGTAGAGCTAGAGCCACTAAAGTATTTCATAATCAAAAAGCCATCCTCTTTAAGCATTTTTGTGCAAAATTCCATGACAGTATCAGCCAAAATCGTAAAATTTCCCTGATCTATCACTCCTATACCTGTAATATTGGGTGCAATATCAGATAATACAACCCCCGCTTTACATTTATTTTCAAATAAAACCTTTTGAAGAATTTCGGGATTATTAATATCACCCTGTATAAAATCTACCAGGTTTATTGGCGTCATTTCCAAAACATCTATTCCAACTATTTTTTTTATATTTTTTTGCTTACTGGCATATTGCGACCAGGAGCCAGGACAACAACCCAAATCTATAACGAATGTAGAGTTTGAAAATATTTTATATTTTTCATTAATTTCAATTAACTTATAAACAGCACGGGATCTATAATTGTCTTTTTTTGATTTTTTTACAAAAGGATCATTTTTATGTTTTGTAAGCCAATTTGTAGTTCTCTTATTCTTACTCATTACATGTTTTATTATATCACTTTCAGTCATTATCATTGAATAGATACATTAAGATTGTTAGTATAATTGAATGACTAAAATTACTTTAAAAGGGAATGAAATAAATACAATAGGTGATGTACCAAAAGTTGGCGACAAGGCTCCAGATTTTATTTTAGTTGGCGAAAATTTAGATGACGTAACTCTAGATAATTTTAAAGGTAAAAATAAAATATTAAGCGTTGTCCCAAGTTTAGACACACCAGTTTGTCAAACTTCAACAAAACTTTTTAATGAAAAAGCAACCTCTTTTCCTGATACAGTTATTTTAACTATTTCTGCAGATTTACCATTTGCAATGGCACGTTTTTGTTCATCTGAAAAGTTAGATAATATTAAACCTTTATCAATGATGCGATCAAGAAATTTTGCTAAAGACTATGGAGTATTAATTGAAGATGGTCCGTTAGCCGGTATTACGGCAAGGGCTGTAATAGTAATAGATAAACATAATATGGTAATCCATTCACAACTCGTCAAAGAGATTGCAGAAGAACCTGATTATGATGCCGTACTCAATTGTTTAAAATAGTTTAAATGAGTTTTACAAAACAAGTCCTTTATTCAATGCTATTTGGTATTTTTTTTGGACTTGCATTAAATGTATTTATTATCCCAAATGAATTAATTGAAACCTTTTTAATTGAAAATATTTTTACCACTTTAGCTACAATTTTCATTTTGCTTTTAAAAATGATTGTACTCCCTTTAATTTTTGTCTCACTAATTTCTGGTATTGTTTCTATTAATGATACATCTGCATTAGGAAGAATTGGTCTAAAAACAATTACTCTTTATATATTAACAACAATAGTTGCAATTTCTTTAGCACTATTATCGTCAACGCTAGTTGGTTATGATCAACAAAATCTAAATTTAGGAACAAGCTTAGTTTTAAATACTGATATCCCTGAACCAAAAAACTATATTTTAACTTTTTTCCCAGAAAATTTTTTTGCATCGCTGGCTGATGGTAATGTTATACATGTATTAGTTTTTGCTATCTTCCTTGGTATAGCTGCATCATTAATAAAAGAAGAAATTAAAGTCTATATAGATTTGATTGATGATTTAAATAAAATTCTTAATAAGTTAGTTATATTAATTATTAAATTGACTCCTATTGCTGTTTTCTGTTTATTAGCCAAAACATTTGCAACTCAAGGAATAGAGGTTTTTATACCATTAGCAAAGTACTTTTTCCTTGTTATTTTTGTATTAATGTTGCACTTTACAATTACATACTCAATTCTTCTTCAGCTATTTACATCTCTAAATTTGAAAAGGTTCTACAATAAAATTAAATCTATCCTTATCTTTACTTTTAGTACAGCTAGCAGCAACGCATCTATACCTTTTACATTAAATGCTGTTATAAATAAATTTGGTGTTAAAAAATCTGTAGCTTCTTTTTCAATACCTCTAGGCGCTACCATAAATATGGATGGTACTGCAATTATGCAAGGGTGTGCTACTTACTTCCTGGCAACTTTTTACGGAATTGACCTCTCATTGAATGATTACATTACAATAATTATAACAGCAACTCTAGCTTCTATTGGAACCGCAGGGATACCAAGTGCAGGAATTTTGATGTTATCAATTATACTGACAGAAATAGGGATACCTTTAGAAGGCATTACTTTGTTGCTTGGTGTTGATAGATTGTTAGATATGATTAGGACAAGTGTAAATGTAACAGGCGACACTTGTATCACATGTATTGTTGCTAAAAGTGAAAATATGTTAGATGAAAAGAAATATAATTTAGATGAAAATTAATTTAAACTTTGGTGTCGACTCTGAATATCAGTAGCATCAAAGTTATCAATAAATAAAATTGCTTTGCAGAAAGCTTTGGCCCCAGAAACTGTTGTTGTGAGCGAAATATTATTGTTTTGAGCCTCCTGTCTAATTGAAAATGAATCTTTAATAGATTGCGCTCCCTCAGTTGTATTAATAATTAAATCAATTTCTTTATTCTTGATCATATCAACAACATGAGGCTGACCTTGTTTAACTTTATTAATTTGTTTACAAGGAATGGAGTTTTTCTCTAAGTAATCAAATGTCCCTGTAGTTGCAAAAATAGTAAACCCAATTTTTATTAAGTCTCTTGCAACAATACAGGCTTCTGCTTTATCTTTATCTCTTACACTTATGAAAACATTTCCAGATTTAGGTAAAATAACTCCCGCAGCTCTTTGCGCTTTAAAATAAGCTTCACCAAAACTTTTTCCTAAACCCATAACCTCTCCTGTAGATTTCATTTCTGGCCCAAGCAATACATCAACTTCCGGAAATTTGGAGAATGGGAAAACTGCTTCTTTAACAGAAAAATAGTTTGTTTTAATCTCTTTGGTTAATGATAATTCTTTTAAAGTTTTACCAACCATAATTAGTGCTCCAATTTTTGCAAGCGGAACTCCTGTCGCTTTAGAAACAAAAGGAGCTGTACGTGATGCTCGTGGATTCACTTCAAGTAAAAAAATTTCGTCATCTTTAATCGCAAACTGAGTATTCATCAATCCTATTACATTTAATTCAAGAGCTAATTTTTTAACTTGTTCTCTTATTTTTTTTAGAATTATTTCTTTAAGTGTATAAGGAGGTATAGAACAACCAGAATCTCCAGAGTGGATTCCGGCTTCCTCAATATGTTCCATAATTGCACCAATATAAACGTCTTTTCCATCGCAAATAGCATCTACATCAACTTCTATTGCATCATTTAAAAATTTATCTAAGAGTACCGGCGAATTATTAGAAACAGTAACCGCTTCTTTCATATATCGTTGTAAATCATGATCATTAGTTACAATCTCCATAGCTCTTCCTCCTAAGACATACGAAGGTCTGACAACTAATGGATATCCAATTTTATTAGCCATCTGCAATGCCTCTTCAGGGTTTTTAGCAGTTGAATTTATTGGTTGTTTTAAATTAAGTTTCTCAACAAGTTTTTTAAATTTCTCCCTATCTTCCGCAATATCAATTGATTCAGGAGATGTACCAATAATAGTTACGTTGCTTTCTTTTAATTGATTTGCTAATTTCAATGGAGTCTGCCCGCCATACTGAACTACAACACCATCTGGTTTTTCTTTCTCAATTATTGCGATAACGTCCTCAAATGTCAGAGGCTCAAAATATAATCTATCAGAGGTATCAAAGTCAGTTGAAACAGTTTCAGGATTACAGTTTACCATAATTGTTTCATAACCAATTTCTTTCAAAGCTAATGAAGCATGTACGCAACAATAGTCAAATTCTATTCCTTGACCAATTCTATTTGGACCTCCACCCAAAATCATAATTTTTTTATTTTTTGATGGTTCAGACTCACATTCATCATCATAAGTAGAATACATGTATGCTGTTTTTGACTGAAATTCAGCTGCACAAGCGTCAACTCTCTTAAAAACTGGCTGTATATCCATAGAAATACGCATATTTCTAAATTTATTTAAATTACAATTTAATGTTTTGGATAAGAAAGAGTCTGAAAAACCTTTTCTTTTTAATCTTAAAATATCAGAACGAGATAAGTCTTCAGTTTTTTTATCTAAAAGGAGGAGTTCTTCTTTTATCAAATCATCTAGTTGCGCTAAAAACCACTGATCAATTTTAGTAAGACTATAAATATCCTCAAGAGAAAATCCTTGTCGGAATGCTTCCCCAACAAATAAAATTCTGTCCGGAGTTGCTGAAGTTAATTTTTTTTCAATGTATTCATTGTTATCTTGTTGAGAATTATTTGGAAGATTAGTTTTGTTAAGACCATCAATTCCTATCTCAAGTCCTCTTAATGCTTTTTGGAACGATTCTTGAAAATTTCTTCCAATAGCCATAACTTCTCCCACTGACTTCATTTGTGTTGTTAATTTATTATCAGCTTCTTTAAATTTTTCAAATGCAAACCGCGGAATTTTTGTAACAACATAATCAATAGTTGGTTCAAAGGAAGCTGGTATTACATCGCCTGTTATTTCATTTTTTAATTCATCTAAGGTATAGCCAATTGCCAATTTTGCTGCAACTTTTGCAATCGGAAAACCTGTAGCCTTAGAAGCTAGAGCAGATGAACGCGAAACCCTTGGATTCATCTCTATTATGAGGAGCCTGCCATCTTTAGGCGATATAGCAAATTGAACATTTGACCCTCCTGTGTCTACACCAATCTTTCTGAGAACCTGTATTGATGCATTCCTAAGTTTTTGATATTCCTTATCTGTTAGTGTTTGAGCGGGCGCTACTGTTATTGAATCCCCAGTATGTATACCCATTGGATCAATATTCTCAATAGAACAAATAATTATACAATTATCATTTTTGTCTCTAACGACTTCCATTTCAAATTCTTTCCAACCAATAACAGATTCCTCCAGCAATACTTCGCTAGTAGGTGATAAGTCTAACCCTCTATTAACAATTTTTTGAAAATCATCTTTATTATAGGCAATACCACCACCTGAACCTCCTAGAGTAAAAGATGGGCGTATTATTATTGGAAAACCAATTTCTTTTTGAATATTCTCAGCGTCATTATAAGTATGGGCAATAAAAGATTTAGGAGTATTTAGTCCAATCTCATTCATTGCATTTTTGAACAGTTCTCGATCTTCTGCCATATCAATTGAGTCTGTGCTTGCCCCAATAATCTCAACATTATATTTTTCTAAGATTTTATGCCTATTTAAATCCAAAGTTGTATTCAGAGCAGTTTGTCCTCCCATAGTAGGTAAAATAGCATCTGGTCTTTCTTTTATTATGATTTTCTCTATATTCCTCCAGTGTATGGGCTCTATGTAGACCTTGTCCGCCATGTTTGGGTCTGTCATGATAGTTGCAGGGTTTGAATTTACTAAAATTACTTTTATTCCTTCCTCTTTTAGGGCTTTACAAGCCTGCACTCCAGAATAATCAAACTCACATGCTTGTCCAATAATAATTGGCCCAGCACCTATAATTAAAACACTATTTATATTTTTACTTTTTGGCATGTTCTTTTCTATTTTCCATTATTGAAATAAACTCAGAAAATACCCCATTAATATCATGCGGGCCAGGACTGGCTTCTGGGTGTCCCTGAAATCCAAATGCAGGAATATCTATTCTTTTTATTCCTTGTAAGGAATTATCAAAAAGAGAGATATGAGTAATTTCTAAATTTTTAGGTATGGTTTTTTTGTCAACAGCAAAACCATGATTTTGGCTTGTTATAAAAACTTTCTTAGATTTCAAATCTAGAACTGGATGATTAGCTCCATGATGACCAAATTTCATTTTAATTGTCTTGGCTCCACTTGCCAATGCTAAAAGCTGAAATCCTAAACAAATCCCAAACATTGGAATATTGTTATTCATGAGCTCTTCGATATTATTAATCGCATAATTACATGCCATGGGATCACCAGGCCCATTTGATAAAAAAACTCCATCAGGTTTTAATTTTAGAACGTCTTGTGCTGGAAGTTTTGCTGAAACAACTGTTAATTGACAACCAAGATTATACAAAATTCTTAAAATATTATGCTTAATTCCAAAGTCGTAAGCTACAACATGGTGTTTTTTTTCTCTTTTTAGTGGAATGTCTCCATTGATGTTGCTAAGGTCTTCAGTCCATTGATATGTTTTTTTAGTGGTAACCTTTACAGCTAGGTCTTTTCCTAACAATCCAGAAAACTCTTTGATAGATTTTTTTGCTTTCGCTGAATTAATATTTTTTCCAGTTAGAATACATCCATTTTGGGCCCCTTTTGTCCTAAGAATCTTGGTAAGCTTCCTTGTATCTATACCATATATAGCAACTAGTTTATTTTTCACCAAATAATCCTCTAAAGTTCCTGTTAATCTCCAACTATTTGCCAGCACAGGCACGTCTCTTATTATTATTCCTGAACAATGTATTTTTTTAGATTCCATATCTTTTAAATTAATTCCGGTGTTACCTATATGTGGATTTGTGAAAGTAATGATTTGTGAGTCATAAGATGGATCTGTAATAACTTCTTGATATCCTGTCATAGCTGTATTAAAAACAACTTCTCCAACAGCTGTGCCTTCAATACCAAAGGATTTCCCACGAAATTCTGTTCCATCATCAAGCACAAGAATGGCATTGTGATGATTAGACATGGTTTTTATGTAAAAAAAAAGATGGCTCAAATAAGTCATCTTTCTTGTTTTCGTATATTTTTTCTTTTAGATCCATCTAAAATTATATCCTACTTAAAACTACAGCTTTTGTCTAATCTTTAATACAAAATTATATATTTCTTTTTTCTTGTAGTTAGTAAATAGCTTGATTATGCTAACAATCTCGCTCACATTATATCTTTTTAACAGTTTTTTAACTTTTTCTCCGTAATTTTCAATTAGTTCGGTTGGTTTAGGAGCTTTATCCACAATGAGTGTAATTTCCCCAGAAAGAGGTTTTTTTGATATTTCAGTTAGGAGTTTGTTGGCTTTAAGGGTACTGACAGATTCATGTAATTTAGTTAGTTCCCGAAAAACTGTTATTAAGGTGTCCTCACCAATAATTTCTATAATATTTTTTAAAAGTGCCTTTATTCTGTGCTTACTCTCAAATATGACAATTGGACAACCTGATTCGCTTGCCGATTTGATTTTTTTAATTCTCTCATTATTTTTTTTAGGCAAAAACCCAAGAAAGATAAAATTATTCATTGGTATGGTTGAAATAGACAATGCGCAGGTAAGGGAGCTAGGCCCTGGAATTGGTATAACAGAACATTTTAATGAAGTCCTTTTAATTAATTCATATCCAGGATCAGAAATTAAAGGTGTGCCAGCATCAGTTACTAGCGAAATTTTATAATCTTTATTTAAATCTGATAAAATAGACTCAAATTTTCTTTTTTCATTATCTTTATTGAAAGTAATAATCTTATTTTTTATATTATATTTATTTAACAGTTTTGAAGTTCTCTCGGAGCTTTCTGCTAAAATATAATCACTATTTCTTAGAGTGTCTAATGCACGCAAAGTAATATCTCCTAAATTTCCTATTGGTGTAGATATAATATAAAGTTTTCCAGACATGATTTTAAAGATGAATTTTGTTTATATTTAATAATTTACATTGTACTATAGTGGAAGTACAGCAATTATAAAATGCACATATCAGAAATAGTTAAAAAAAACTTTCATGATAACTTGGAAATTAATAAAATTTCTTTAGAAAAGTTATTACCTCAAATAGAATTAGCAACAACAAAAATAATTAATGTGACAGATAGCTCCGGGAAAATTATGTCATGCGGGAATGGAGGGTCTTCTGGTGATGCACAACATATAGTTTCAGAACTAGTTAATAGGTTTGAAAAAGAAAGAAAAGAAGTTGCTGCTATTTCTCTAAATTCAGATACAGCAACTATAACATCTATAGCAAATGATTATGATTATAAATATATTTTTTCTAAACAAATTAATGCTATAGGAAAAAAAGAAGATCTTTTAATTGCTTTCACAACAAGTGGAAACTCTTCTAATATTTGCGAAGCAATTGATGTAGCAAAAAAAATTAGTATACCTATTATTCTTATTACTGGTAAGGATGGTGGAAAAGCATCAACTCAATTATCTTCAAATGATATTGAAATTAGAGTTCCAAGCGATAGGACTAGTAGAATACAGGAAGTTCATTTAGTTATTATTCACTCTATATGCGAATGTATCGATCAACACCTTACTTAATTATTCCATTTCCTTTTCAGTCTCTGTTAGACTAACTTTAAAGGATTCTCTAGAAAAAATCCTGTCAGCATACTTCTCAATAATTTTTTTATCATCAGACATATCTACTTTTAAATGTTTCATTCTCCAAAGTAAAGGAGCAAGGCTACAATCTACTAAACCAAAGTCTTCACTCATAAAAAATTTATCGGTTATAAATGGTATTATCTCTAAAAAATAGTTTTTTATTTTCTCCTTAAAAGCATCAGTTAAAACTCCGTTTTTATATGAATTATTAAATTCTGGATACCATTGATGCTCAATTCTATACAAGGCAAGACGGAATTTTGCTCTTGCAACTGGATCTACTGGAAGTAGTGGTGGATGAGGAAATCTCTCATCAAGATATTCAATTATTACTCTAGAGTTTTGTAGTATTAACTCCCTATCAACAAGAGTAGGAAAATCATTATATGGGCTAATAAATTTAATCTCTTCATCAATATTATTGATATCAACCTCATGTAACTCTGCAACTATTTCTTTTTCTTTTATTACTAACCTAGTTCGATGACTATGTAGACAGTCAGGGAATGAAAATAGTAAGATAGCTGAACGTCTATTTGCTAATGATGTCATAATTTATTCCACATCTTTCCAATATTCTCTTTTCAATAAATATGCGACAAATGCAAAAAGTACCAAAAAGATTATTACCCAAAAACCTATTCTATATCTTTCAAGTTTTGCTGGCTCGGAGACATAGGTTAGAAAATTAACAAGGTCTGTAATAGCCTGTTTATATTCTTTTTCATTCAACGATCCTGTAACTACATATTCAAACTCTTTTACACTACCCTTTACAGGTGCTTTTAATCCCTCCATCCACCATAACACATGAGGCATACTTACATTTGGATAAAGACTATTATTTACGCCTAATGGCCTTGTATCATCTTTATAAAATGATAATAAAAATGTATAAACCCAATCAGGTCCTCTTGAGCGAGCAACAAGAGATAGGTCTGGCGGCTCCACTCCAAAAGCCTCTTTAGATGTATCTTTATCTACAGAATTCAAAATCAGGGAGCCAATTTTTGTCGGACCTCCATTTTTATCTGTAGTAAAAATCAAATTTTTCTCAATAGCCTCTTTCGACATACCTAAATGGTTTACAAATTTACTATAACGTTGATATTTCAGAGTATGACACCCTAAACAATTATTTATATAAATCTTAGCACCTCTTTGTAATGATGGTTGATTATGAAGATTGATTAATACTGGACTCAAAGGGCTAACCTCAGCTGGAGAAACCTTGAGAGGTATTAATAAAACTAAAAGTATTATAAAAATATTTTTATTCATCCATTCTTACTCTTTCTGGGACCTCTTCTGTAATTTCATTTTTACTAGTGAAGTAAAGTACCACAAAAAATCCAAAATAAATTAGGGTGAGGAGTCTTCCAATCCAAGTTAATAATGGCGTAGGAGGGTTCATTCCTATATAGCCAAGTCCTATAAAACTTATTATGAATAAAACTAAATTTGTTTTATATAAATTAGACCTAAATCTTATTGATTTAACAGGGCATCTATCTAACCATGGCAATACAAATAAAATAAGTATAGCTATACCCATTGCTATAACTCCCCCAAGTTTATCAGGAATAGCACGTAGGATTGCATAGAATGGAGTAAAATACCAAAGCGGTTGAATATGTTCTGGAGTCTTCAGTGGATCGGCAGGAATAAAATTATCACGTTCAAGAAAATAACCGCCAAACTCTGGTAAAAAGAATACTACAAAAGTAAATATCACTAAAAATACTGATAAACCAAAAATATCTTTTACAGTATAGTATGGGTGAAAAGGTATACCATCTTTAGGTTTACCACTTTCATCTAAATTATCTTTAATCTCAATTCCATCGGGATTATTTGACCCAACGGTGTGTAGCGCCGCAAGGTGAAGGTAGATTAGAGCAAAAAGTAGCAAAGGCAAAGCTATTACATGAAATGCAAAAAATCTATTTAAGGTAACATCGGATACTACATAATCTCCTCTAATCCATAAAGCAAGCCCTTCTCCTATATATGGTATTGCACCAAAAAGAGAAATAATTACTTGCGCACCCCAATAAGACATTTGGCCCCAAGGTAATAAATAACCCATGAAAGCTTCAGCCATTAGAAGAACATATATGAGCATTCCAAAAATCCAAATGAGCTCTCTGGGTTTTTTAAAAGAACCATATAGAAGTGCACGAAACATATGAAGATAAATGATAACAAAAAAGAAAGATGCCCCTGTTGAATGCATATATCTGATTAACCAACCCCATTCAACATCTCTCATTATATATTCTACAGAAGCAAAAGCATTTTCAGCATCTGGTTTATAGTTTATTGTAAGAAAAATTCCTGTAAGAATCTGAAGAATAAATACAAATAATGCTAAAGCTCCAAAAAAATAAAAAAAGTTAAAATTCTTTGGGGCATAATATTTTGATAAGTGATTTCTAAAAAATTCACTCACTGGTAATCTTGCATCTATCCATGACATAAATTTACCCATTAGACCTTCTCTCCATCTTCTCCGATTAAAATTCTTGTTTCAGAAATAAATCGATAAGGAGGTACCTCCAAATTTGTTGGAGCTGGAACTCCTTTATAAACACGACCAGACAAATCAAATGTCGAGCCATGACACGGGCAGAAAAAACCACCTTTCCAATTCAATCCAAATTCAGATGTATTTTGATTGGGTTTATATAAAGGTGAACAGCCCAGGTGAGTACAAATCCCTAATAAAACTAAATACTCTGGCTTAATTGAACGATATTTATTTTGTGCGTAAGAAGGCTGAAAATCTTCTAATGATGTTGGATCGCTTAGATAATCAGCTTCTTCTTTTATCTTACTTAACATTTCTGGTGTTCTTCTAACTACCCATACTGGCTTGCCTCTCCATTCAACAATTTTAAATGCGCCTGGCTTTAAATTTGAAACATCTACTTCTACTGGCGCCCCAGCCATTTTTGTTTTTTCGCTTGGCGACATAGATGAAAAGAATGGAATTAAACCAAAGATAGTTCCGACACTACCTAGAGCTATAGTTAGGTTTGATAAAAATTTTCTGCGATTAGTAGATTTTTTTGAATCAGTCATCCGATGTACCCAGCTAATAATAGCACATTATTAATAAAAAATGTTACTCAAATATATAATAAAAACTGTAAACTAATTTATTTATTGTATTATTTAAGTGTAGTTTTATAAAATAACTATCTATGAGAGAGAAATTAAATTATATAGTAGTAGGTGTTATCACAGCACTTATTGTCTACTTTGTTAGCCCAAGTATTTTGAGTACTAGGGTAGAAATTGTTGAAGGTGAATCTTATCAAGTTAAGACATCAAGTGCCCCTCTATCTTATTCAAATGCCTTCAATAAAGTGAAAGAGTCAGTTGTAACTATCTATACTCAAGTAAATCTACCTCAGAGAAGTAACACTTTAATATATGATGCAGAAACTGGTCAGCTTTTAAGAATACCTCCTAAGCGTGCACAGGGACAGGGTTCGGGTGTTATAGTCACTGGCAGTGGCCATGTAGTTACTAACTACCATGTAATAAAATCTGCAACTGCAGCTACAGTGGTTGACTTTGATGGTAAAAATTATGTTGCAGAATTAGTTGGAATTGATCCTGAAACAGATTTAGCTGTTTTAAAAATAAATGCATCACTAAAGCCAATTACTTTTGGAAAAATCACTTCAATACAGATTGGTGATGTAGTTTTAGCAATTGGAAACCCATTAGGTGTTGGTCAAAGTGTAACTATGGGTATAATTTCTGCTACTGGAAGGGATAGGGTTGGCTTGAATACCTATGAACGTTTTATTCAAACAGATGCCGCAATTAATTCAGGTAATTCTGGCGGAGCTCTCGTAAATACAAAAGGTGAAATGATTGGTATAAACACCGCAATATCAACATCAAAAAAATCAGGTGGTGGGTCAGATGGTATTGGATGGGCAATTCCTACCGACATAGTAAAAAATGTTTTAACACAAATAATTGAAAAAGGAGAAGTCACACGTGGATTTCTTGGATTAACTGCTGTACCCGAATTTAATGGTAGAGGTGTTTTAATTGAAAGTATTTATAAAAATGGTCCGGCTGATATAGCAGGTATTAGAATTGGAGACATCGTAAGAAAAATTAATGATGTTGAAGTTTATGATATTAAGGATATACAAAATATGGTTGCAAATTTTTTACCAGAACAAACTGTAATACTTCAAGTTCAGAGAAAAGAAAAAGTTTTAAAATTCTCTCTAGTTGTTAGCAAAAGGCCTATTAAATAGAATTATTCTCAACAATTATGTTATTTTTGTTTTCTTAAACGTGCTGATATAGCATGTGCTTGCAACCCTTCAGCTTCTGCTAAAGATGATGCTATTAAACTTAACTCTTTTGCAGTTTTTTTAGAAATTTTCATAACACTTGTACGTTTTTGAAAATCATGAACACTTAATGGTGATGAAAACTTTGCTGAACCAGATGTTGGTAATACATGATTAGGTCCTGCACAGTAATCTCCAAATACTTCTGGGCTATATTCTCCTAAGAAAATTGCGCCAGCATTCTTTATTTTTTTAAAAACTTTTTCATTATTTTGACAAACAATTTCCAAATGTTCAGGTGCAATTGAATTACCAACACGGGCAGCCTCATCTAAATTTTTTGTTTTTATAAACATACCTCTATTTTTAAGTGACTTTAAAATAATTTTTTTTCTAGGTAATAGATTAATTAAATTGTTCATAGATTCTTCCACCAATTTAATGAGCGTTGAACTTGGTGTAAGAAGTATAGCTTGCGCCATCTCATCATGCTCTGCTTGAGAAAACAAATCCATTGCTATCCAATCAGGATTCGCTGTACTATCAGCTATAATCACAACTTCAGATGGCCCAGCAATATTATCTATACCAACTTCACCAAATAACATTTTTTTTGCCAGTGTTACATATATATTTCCAGGCCCAACAATTTTATCAACTTTTGGTATAGTTTTAGTTCCATATGCTAATGCTGCTATGGCATGCGCTCCACCAATCTTATAGATTTGATCAACTCCACACAATTCTGCAGCAACAATTGCTAGACTATGCTCTTTGATATTGTCCATTGGGCAAGTCATTATAATTTTATCTACTCCAGCAATCTTTGCAGGAATTGCATTCATCATCACAGTTGATGGGTATGACGCTTTTCCACCAGGTACATATATTCCAACAGAATCTATAGGGGTAACTCTTTCACCTAGGTACGAGCCATGCTTTTTTTCACCCCAACTGGAAGAAAGTTGTTTTCTAGAGAAAGAGGAAATTCTTTTTATAGATTTTTTCAGATTTGTTAATGCTTCTCTTGAAACCAATTTTTTTGCATTAGAAATTTCTTTTTTTGATATACGTACACTTTTAATATGTGTCGTTTTATATCCATCATATTTGTTTATAAATTTTAATAATGCCTTATCACCATTTTTTTTTACTAAACCCACAATTTTTTTTACATGTTCATCTGTCTTCTGATTAACATTTCTCACTAAATCCATTTTCTTATAAAAAATATTCCAGAAAGTTTTTTTTGTTGTATTTAAAATATCTATATTAATTCTCATACAATTAATTTCCGCTTTTTTCTATTGAATTATTTAATAACATAATTAGATCTTCAGTTTCTTCCCATCCAATACATGCATCGGTTATACTTTGGCCATAATTTAAATCTGACCTTTTGCCAACATCTTGCTTTCCTTCAACTAAATTACTTTCTATCATTACTCCTATTATATTTCTGTTTCCATTAGAAATTTGATCAACTACATCATGTATAACTATTTTTTGCCTGGTGTGATCTTTTTGGCTATTTGCATGACTTGCATCTATCATTACATTCGAATTTAGATTGTTGCTCTCGAGCGTAGAAACTACTTGTTCTATGTCTTTAGCAGAATAGTTTGCCTTAACACCTCCCCTGAGAATAATATGGCAATCTTTATTTCCAGTAGTTGAAAATATTGCTGATTTTCCTTCTTTTGTAACAGATAAGAAATTATGTGGCCTACTTGCAGCTTTTATAGCATCTATTGCAATTTGAATTCCACCGTCTGTTCCATTCTTAAACCCTACTGGGCATGATAAGCCAGATGCGAGCTCTCTATGACTTTGACTTTCTGTTGTCCTTGCTCCTATTGCTCCCCAACTAATGATATCAGAAATATATTGAGGACTAATTAGATCTAGATATTCATGTCCAGAAGGCATACCCATATCAGCAAAATCTAATAACAATTTTCTCGCAATTTTTATACCTTTATTAATTTGAAAACTGCCGTCAAGTTCTGGATCATTGATCAATCCTTTCCATCCTACAACAGTTCTAGGCTTCTCAAAATAAACACGCATAACAACTAAAATATTTTTTTCAACTTCTTTTTTAACCTTTAGAAGACGCCCAGCATAGTCTGCTGCCGACTCAACATCATGAATTGAACAAGGTCCAACAATTAAAAGCAGTCTTTTATCTGTTCCATCTAAAATATTAATGATTTCATTACGGGCTCTTACAACTGTTTCAACAGCAGTTTTAGACATGGGTAATTTACTTATTAACTCTTTAGGTGTTATAAGTTCCTTTGTGGATGAAATTTTTAAATCATCAGTTAAGTTTTTCTTTCCCATATATACTATCCCGCTCTTTTAATTAAATTTACAAAATTATCTACTTCATTTCTATTAACTTTATATGAACTTTTATTAACTATTAAAACAGAACTAATATTGCAAATTAGGTCAATCTCTTTTAATCCATTCTCTTTAAGAGTTCGGCCTGTTTCAACCAAATCTACAATTGCATCAACCATATTTAATACTGCAGCAAGTTCAATTGATCCATAGAGTTTCATCACAGAGCATTGAAAACCTTTTTCAAGAAAAAATTTTTTAGTTATATTCGGATACTTAGATGCAACCTTAATATTATTTTTAAGTTTAATTTTATTCTTAGCTGCAACTATCAATTTACAGTTGGCAATTTCTAAGTCTAGCAGCCTAAAATGATTATTTTTATTAGCTTCTAATAAAGTATCTTTACCAACAATGCCTAAGTCTACTTTCCCTGACTCTATATAAAGTGGCACATCACTTGCTCGAACAACAATAATTTCTAGGTTTTTTTTATTTGTGGAAAATATAAGTTTTCTAGATGACAATGGAGATCCTTTGCATTTCACACCACATTTTTCCAGCATGGTTAATGCATCCTCTAAAATTCGACCTTTTGAAATAGCTAATCTCATTATTCTATAAAATATACCTACATCGGTACTCTTTTAATTTTTGCACCTAACTGCCTTAACTTTTCCTCAATGCAGTCATAACCTCTATCAATGTGATAAATTCTTCCTATTTCTGTTGTTCCTGATGCTATCAGGCCAGCTAAAATCAAACTTGCTGATGCTCTCAAATCTGTAGCCATAACTGGCGCCCCTATTAAAGACTCTACGCCTACAACATGCGCACAATTGTTTTTCACTATAATATTGGCTCCCATTCTATTCATTTCTTGTACATGCATAAAGCGATTTTCAAAAATATTTTCTTTTATTTGGCTCTTACCTGAAGCAATTGAATTTAACGCAGTTATTTGTGCCTGCATATCAGTAGGAAATTTTGGGTAAGGGCCTGTCTCTATATCAATTGGTTTAGGTCTTCTGCCTTTCATATCAAGATTAATTGTTGTAGGAGTAACATCAATTTTTGCACCTGCCTCACGAAGTTTTTCGATGATAACACCTACATGTTCAGAAACAGTATTTTTTATTTTTATTTTTCCACCTGTAATCGCTCCCGCTACAAGAAATGTTCCCGTCTCTATTCTATCTGGTAAAACTGAGTAATGAGTACCATTTAATTCACTCACTCCTTCAATTTCAACTGTTTCAGTGCCATGCCCAGAAATTTTTGCTCCCATTTTTATTAGAAAATTACTTAAATCAATAACCTCTGGCTCTTTTGCGGCATTTAAAATTTTTGTTGTCCCTTCTGCAAGACACCCAGCCATGATAATATTTTCCGTTCCAGTAACGCTTGATTCAGGGAATTGTATTTTAGTTCCTTTTAATCTCTTGCATTTAGCAATTATATATCCATCTGTTATTTCAACATCAGCTCCCATGTCTCTGAGAGCTTGGATATGCATATTGACAGGTCTCGTCCCTATAGCACATCCTCCAGGAAGAGACACTTTTGCTTCACCAAATCTTGTGAGCAGAGGCCCCAAAACAAGTATTGATGATCTCATCGTTTTCACCAATTCATAGGGGGCAAAAAAGTTTGTAATTTTGGTAGGATCTAAATGAATATCCATTTTTTCATCCATCATAATGCTCACGCCCATACGACCAAGTAAGTCAATTGTAGTCGTAACATCATGTAGGTGTGGAATATTTGATATCTTTACACCTGATTTTGGCATAACAGATGCGGCAAGAATTGGAAGAACCGCATTCTTAGCGCCAGACACCGATACTTCTCCTGATAGAGGATTATTTCCTTTTATAATTAATTTATCCATTATTCTCTTCCAAATATTCTGTTGTTTGGATATTCTAAAGTTTTATAAAGAATAATGCCATGATTAATGAAGTCTCACATTTATATTCCAATTGGGTTTTGAATAAACCAAAGCTTGTTCTACTCATCTTGTCTGTAATTCTCATATTTTTATCAACATCAATCCCGAATTTCAAACTGGATGCCTCAGCAGACTCTTTAATTCTTGAAAATGATCGAGATTTAAAAACATATAGAGAGATGCTGCGTAGGTATCAGACCAAAGATTTTTTAGTCATGACTTTTACTCCTAATTCTGGAGAGGTTTTTGATGAAAATAATTTAAATTTATTAGCAAACTTAAAGAATCAATTGATGGAAATAGAAGGAGTTGATTCTATAACTAGCTTAATTGATGTTCCTCTTGTTAAAAGTTCTGACTTATCTTTTACTGAAATGATTAGTGATGTTCCTACAATATTTTCACCCAGCGTTAATCAAGAAAAAGCTAGAGATGAAGTGCTTAATAGTCCAATTTATAAAGATTTAATTATAAGTCAAGATGCTAGAACGACTGCCTTGCAAATTAATATAAAAAATAATAAAAATTTAGATGAACTCATCTTAAAAAGAACAGCATTAATTGAAAAAGAAATGTTTGGAAGCATGGATGCCAAAGAAAAAGTAATGCTTTCTGAAACACGTAAAAAATATGAAGCTGCTAAAACAAAATATGATTTAGCTTTACATAATTTGCTTGAAAATATCAGATCTGTGAAAAAATCTTATGAACATGGGCATAACTTAGACTTAAGGCTGGGGGGAGTCCCAATGATAGCTGATGATATGATTTCATATGTTAAAAGTGATTTAATTAATTTTGGTTTTGGTGTTTTTGTTTTTATTGTTATTACTCTTTTTATAATTTTTAGAACAATTAAATGGATTATTTTACCTTTGTTAAGCTGCGCTTATGCTGTAATTGTTATGATTGGGCTGCTAGGTTTCTTTGGCTGGAAGGTAACAGTGATTTCATCAAATTTTATTTCGCTTATGCTTATTCTCACACTTTCCATGAATATACATCTAATAGTTAGATACAGACAGCTTTGTAAACAATCTGAAAAAGGACAATTATATTTAGTTCAAGAAATGGTATCAAAAATGGTTCGTCCTTGTTTTTATACAGCGCTTACAACAATAGTTGCATTTACATCATTAGCATTCAGCGATATTAAACCTGTCATAGATTTTGGATATATGATGGTGTTAGGTCTTTCAGTAACATTCATGACATCTTTTCTTCTGCTCCCTTCACTGCTTTGTTTGTTAAAAAAAGAACAGACTGTTAATGAAAAAAGTTCTGCTAATTTTAAATTTACTTCAATTCTTGCTTACTACACAATAAATAATGGGAAACAAATCTTGTTTATTACATTTCTTATTGGCTTTTTAACAATTTTTGGAATAACGCAATTGAGGGTGGAAAATAGTTTTATAAATTATTTCAAATCAAATACAGAAATTTATCAAGGGATGAAGCAAATTGATGATCGACTTGGCGGTACTACGCCGTTAGACATAGTTTTAAAATTTGAAGATACGAAACAAGAAGATCTAATTGATGATGAATTTGAAGCAGACTTGCTTGATGATGAAGAAAGTGATTCTAGTTCAAACTGGTTTACAACAGATAAGATTAAGAAAATAAAAAAGGTTCATGATTACCTTCATAATCTCCCAGAAGTCGGAAAAGTCCTTTCATTAGCTTCCACTCTTCGTGTAGCTGAAGAATTGAACGATAATAAAGAATTAGATAGTTTAGAAATGGCCTTATTATATAAACGCGCACCGAAATCAGTAAAGGATGTTGCTGTAAATCCGTACATTTCTATAGATGATAATCAGGCCCGAATTAATCTACGGATATTAGATTCCAAAGAAGACCTGAGAAGAAAGGAATTAATCAATAGAATTAATTATGACCTGATAAATACTCTTGGTTTTTCTGAAGGTAGTTTTGTAATAACAGGAATTCTAGTTTTGTATAATAATATGCTGCAAAGTCTTTTTAATTCCCAGATTTTGTCTCTTGGTTTTGTAATGCTTGGAATTGGTATAATGTTCATGGTCCTTTTTCGCTCTTTAAAACTATCTTTAATTGGCATAATCCCCAACCTATTGGCTGCAATATTTGTTTTAGGGTTAATGGGTTTAATTAATCTTCCTTTAGATATGATGACGATTACAATAGCAGCAATTACCATAGGGATTGCTGTAGACAACAGCATACATTATATATATAGATTTAGAGAAGAGTTTGAAAAATTAAAGGATTATGAAAAAACTGTTTTTGTGTGCCATGACAGTATTGGTAGAGCCATTTTCTTTACAAGCATCACGATTATTTTTGGCTTTTCAATTTTAATTCTTTCAAATTTTATTCCAACAATTATTTTTGGACTATTAACGGGACTTGCAATGTTTATCGCGTTACTTGCTGTTCTTACCTTATTGCCAAAATTAATAATATCTATAAAGCCTTTTAGTTGAGAATCCTATGTCTTCTCTTTCAGTTCAGTTATTAACGAATTTAAGCCCTTGTTTCTAATATGCTCTTGAAAATCAACCCGATAATTTTTTAATAAACTTACTCCATCAAAAATTACATCAAATACCTTCCATTTATTCTCTGAGTTTAATTTAAGTCTATAGTCGACAGGCATATCATCACCAGACGACATTGCATAGACTGATTTTACTCTTGCTACTGATGGTTTTTTCCCTATCTTATAGGGCAAAAAATTTATTTTGTCTCCCTCATATTCCAAAAGTGACCTCATGTAAGTTTTAATTAATAAGTCTTTAAATACCCCCTGAAATTCTGTTCTTTCAGCTTCAGTTGATGCCTGCCAATTTTTTTTACCAAGAATTATTTTCGACATGAGCACTATATTGAATTTAGGCATGACAAGTTCATTTACTTTTTCTTTTAAATAACCTTCATCATTTTTCAACATTTCTCTATTTTGCTCGATAAAAACAGTAATTTCATCTACAGATCTTTTAAGAAATATATCGGGTTTTTCAGTTGCCTGAGCTATCCCTGAAAAGATGAAAAAGAAAGTTATTATGTATTTATAAATTTTTATCATTCAATGATATAATATAAAATCAATAGACATGAAACAATGATATTTTGTTATAAAT
>JAYZKL010000035.1:0-61811 GCA_036163455.1 Pseudomonadota bacterium | reverse complement strand
AATCCAAACTCAAATTCCTTAAAAAAGTTTTAGGAATAGATAATTGCTCATACCTCACAATCAAAGGTTAAGAAAATGAAAAAAGTAGTAGTAATTGGTGATGGAATTGTAGGCCTATTATCAGCTCTAACTAGCGCCAAATATAATCATGACGTCACGCTCATCAATATTGGAAAACAAGCTAATAAGGAATCTAAGATAGAAAGATATTTTTCTATTAATTTACTTTCAAAACATGTTTTGATGTCTCATGGAGTCTGGGAATTTATTGATGAAAAATGTATTAATCCTTTTAATAAAATTATTGCTTGGGATTCTTTCTCTGGGAGCGAAGTAACATTTAATTCTCAGTCCATTTCTTTTGATTATCTAGGTTATATTATAAAAGAGTCCGAGATAAAGAAAATATTACTCAAAGAAATAAATCAAAATAAATATATTTCCTATTTCAAGAATGTTAAATCAATTGACATAAAGAATGAAGCAGGCAAACCTTATGTGATTTCTGATAATCATAAAATTTATTTTGATATTTTAGTTGCCGCTGATGGAAAATCATCTGATGTAGTTAATATTTTAAATGTAAATAACAATTTTGTAAGTTATGATCAGAATGCAATTGTGATGAATGTTCAAATTAAAGATTATATTACACGCAATACATCTTACCAACGATTCAATAGAGGAGATGTGCAAGGCTTATTACCGATCAATGGAAATACCTATAATTTAATATGGTCTACTGATAAAGAAAATAGTGAGAAATTAATCAAATCAAAAAAGTCTAATTTATTAAGAATTCTAAATAATGATTTATCTAACAACATTGGACATATTACCTCAATTTCATCTATATCAAAATTTCCCCTTTCGCATTCATATTTAGAATCAAATACAAAAGATAAAATCATATTTATTGGAGATGCTGCACATACAATACATCCGCTTGCTGGATTAGGATTGAATATGGGGATTCAAGATGTGTTCTTTTTAGATTTAGCTTTTGAAAAATATTTCTCATTTTCTAATACAATAGATTCTAGTTTTCTAAATTATTATAAAATATTGTCTGGACAACAAAATAAGAAAATTATGAATACAGTAAACTTCTTAAAGAAGTTTTATGAAGAAAATTTTATTCCATCTATTGTGAAGAAATCTTTAGTAAAAATATTTGATGATAATTCATTCTTAAAATCAGAGATCATACGCGAAGCTACAGGTGTTTCTACTTTGAAAAATCTCTCAACTAGAGATTATTATCAACCCCATTATTAAAACAGTAGTACTAAAAACAGATCTTATAAAAAAAGAATTTGCTACATACGTCACTGATGCACCTAAGTACGAAAAAAATAAACTTGCAATAGATATAATGATAAAACTTTCTAAATGAATAAATCCAATAATATTATCTAATATTGATAGATTAATATTAATTAGTATAGAAACTAAGACAGAAACAATGGCAATTGGGATGCCACATGCGGCGGCAGTGGCGATACATTCTTTAATTGGTTTACCATGGTATCTCATATAGGGGGTAGTTATAGTTCCTCCACCAATTCCAAGAACTGAGCTTAAAAAACCTGTAAACAAAGAAAATAATCTAATATATTTAAATTCTTTTGCAGTATTAATTGTTTTTTCTTTAGATAAAAAAATATAGAAAGAAATTACGATCAAAAAGAATCCATAATAGTATTTCAATAAATCACTAGTTAAATAACTTATAACTGCTATACCAAATGCAGAACCAATTAATAAACCTATTAGCATTTTTTTAAATATACTCCAGTCAATAAGTTTATTTTTATTATGTTTATATGTTGAAGATAAACTTGAAATGACTATACACGCAAGAGATGTACATATTGCGCTTTGCATAATATGGGTAGAATGTATATCAAAGTGGTTAAAAATAAAAAACAAAAAAGGTACAAAAATTATTCCCCCACCAAGTCCGAGCAATCCTCCAAAAAAGCCACCCAGAGTGCCAGTAAAAAAATATAACAAGTATAAATTCATGATTTTATTATATTAAATTCAATAGAATTATAGTTCCAATATATGATAATTATGGCATACTATATGAAATTAAAATTATACAACAAAAATTTAATATTTTTATATAAAAGGAAAATCAAATGTCAGGATATCATTTTTTATTTGTACCAGGTCCATCTAATGTCCCTGCAGCAGTACAACAGGCAATACATTGCCCAATGGAAGATCATAGGAATCCAAATATACCGGATTTAATTCAACCAATATTAGAAGATTTAAAAAAAGTTTTATTAACTAAGAGTGGGAAAACAGTTTTCTTTCCGTCGTCTGGAACAGGATGTTGGGAAGCTGCTTTGCAAAGCACTTTAAATATGGGCGATAAAGTGTTGGGTGCTAGTTTTGGACAATTTAGTATGCTTTGGCTAGATATGTGTGCAAGACTAAAATTTACACCCGTAATTATGGAAGAAGAATGGGGAACAGGAGCGAATTTAGATAATTATCATAAATATTTATCAGAGGATAAAGAACACTCAATAAAGGCAGTTTTAGTTTGTCAGAATGAAACAGCAACTGGAGTTAAAAGTGATGTAGCTGGCGTGCGTAAAATCCTTGATGACTTAGGACACCCTGCATTGTTAATGGTGGATGGAGTAAGTTCTGTAGCTAGTTATGAATTTAGGATGGATGATTGGGGAGTAGATTGTGTCGTCAGTGGATCTCAAAAAGGTTTTATGATGCCGGCAGGACTTGGAATTTTGGGTGTAAGTGAAAAAGCATTTGAAGCAATGAAAAATTCAACTTATCCAACTTGCTATTTTGATGTAGCAGATATGATAGAAAAGACATCAGGTGGTTTTTTACCTTATACTCCGCCAATAAATTTATTGAGAGGTTTTAGAGTAGCTTTAGATTTAATTTTTGAGGAAGGATTAGAAAATATCTGGAAAAGACATCATAGATTAGCTGAAGGTACACGTAGAGCAATAATTGATGGTTGGGGTTTAAATTTGTGTGCTAAAGAAGAAAAATGGTATTCAGATACAGTAAGCGCAATTGTTGTTCCAGATGGGGCTGATGCTGTTCCAGTAATTAGTACCGCATTTCATAAATATAATCTTGCTTTAGGTGCTGGGCTAGCTAAGGTTGCTGGTAAAGTATTTAGAATAGGACATTTAGGTGATTTAAATGAGCTAATGCTTTGTGGCGCAATATCCGGTGCAGAAATGGCTATGATGGATAACGGCATAAAAGTAGAGCTTGGCAGCGGTGTAGCAGCAGCTTCAAAATATTGGCTGGAAAACCCAAGTGGAGCATAATCAATGTCTAAACCAGTAGCAATTGTTACTAGAAGATGGCCTTCGCCATGTGAAGAAAAATTAAAAGAATTGTTCGATGTAACTTTAAATGAATCTGATAAGCCCTTCACTACTGAAGAACTAAAACAAGCCTTACAAAATTGTGATGTGTTAATGCCTACGGTAACAGATAAAATTACTGCTGAAGTCTTATCTGTTGATAATAGAAGAGCAAATATGATTGGTAATTTTGGGGTAGGGTTTAATCATATTGATATAGATAAAGCTAAAGAACTTGGAATTACAGTCTCGAATACACCTGCAGTTCTAACAGACTGTACTGCTGATATTGCAATGTCATTAATTTTAATGGTTGCAAGAAGAGTTGGTGAAGGAGAGAGGGAATTGAGAGCTAATAATTGGACTGGATGGAGACCGACTCATTTACTTGGTACAAAAGTTACTGGTAAGAAACTTGGAATAATAGGATTTGGCAGAATCGGACAAGCTGTCGCTCAAAGAGCTAAATTTGGTTTTAATATGAAAATAGCTTACTGGGACCCGTTTGATATTCCGGCTGAGGTAACTAGTAAGTTTGATGCACAAAAACTTAACACAATTGATGATATTTGCAAAGAATCAGATTTTGTGTCAGTAAATTGTCCAGCTACAAAAGAAACGTTTCACTTAATGAATCAAGATCGTTTTTCTTTAATGAAAAAAACTGCTTTTGTTATCAACACAGCAAGAGGTGACATCATTGATGAAAAAGCATTAGTTGAAGCTTTAAAAAATAAGGAGATTGCTGGTGCAGGTTTAGATGTTTTTGAAACAGAACCAAATTTACCAGAAGAATTAAAAACACTTGAAAATGTTGTGTCATTCCCACATTTGGGGAGTGCTTCAACGGAAACAAGAATAGCTATGGGTAATACGGCAATAGAAAATAGTCTTGCTTTTTTTGAGAAGAGAGATTTGCCTAATAAAGTTGTATAATAATTTAACATCATATGTCACTCCGTGAAGATGTAAATAAGATTTATCTGAATTGTCTTCAATCGCTTGATCCAAGCAAAGTAGTAGAAAATTCCTTGAAAAATTTAGACATCAATAAATTTGATAGAATTTTTCCAATTGCTTTTGGTAAGGCTGCTTTGTCAATGATGTCTGGATGTCTAGATTCGTTACCTATAGAAAAAATACATAAAAAACCAATTGTCGTAACTTTAGAATCTGAAAATAAAATTAATCAATCTATCGATTTATATTTTTCATCACATCCTACGCCAAATCCAGTAAGCGTAAAAGGAGCTCAAGCCATAATTGGATATTTGCAGGAGTCTGGAGAAAAAGATTTAGTATTATTTTTAATTAGTGGTGGAGGATCATCATTATTATCCATGCCTTCAGATCGCATATCTTTAGAGGATAAAGTTTTAATGACAGAATTGTTACTTGCTTCGGGTTGTTCAATTAATGAAATTAATACTATTAGAAAGCATATTTCATCAATAAAAGGAGGTAAACTTGCTGAAAGCGCATTCCCTTCGACCGTAAAATCATACATTATCTCTGATGTAATTAATGATGATATAAGCTCAATAGCAAGTGGACCAACTGCTCCAGATGTCTCAACTTACCAGGAAGCTATAGAGATTATAAGAAAATATAATCTAATAAATAAGGCGCCTAAAGCAATTTTGGAACATATTGATTATGGAATTAGAGGCAAAATTAAAGAAACACCTACAGAGAATGAAACAATTTTCAAGAAAGTTGAAAATAGAATTATTTGTAGCAATAAAATCTTTAGAGAAAATTTGGCTAAATTTTCAACAGAGAAAGGGTATGATCCATTTTTTCTTGATGAGGTTTTTATTGGTGAAGCTAGACATGATGCAGTTGAATTAGCCCAAATTTTTTTAAAAAAAATACAAGAAAACAGAGATAAAAAAATTGCAATAATCTCTGGTGGCGAAACTGTTGTTAAGCTTTCAGGGAATGGGAAGGGCGGTAGGAATCAAGAGTTTGCTCTAGCCTTCTTAACTGAAATAAAAAAAACCACTATTAGTCCAGAGTGGCTGTTATTATCAGTAGGGACAGATGGTATTGACGGTCCTACAGATGCAGCGGGTGGAATAATAGATAAAGATACAATAAAAAACTATCACGAAAGTGGTGTGGATATTCTTGATTACTTAAATAACAACGATTCATATACATTCCTTAGTAATATGAATTCTATATATAAAACAGGCGCAACAGGAACTAATGTTGCTGATGTTCAAATTATTTTAATAAATTAGTATTTAGAAATTTTTTTTAAGAAATCTTTTGAATGCATTTACAGTATGGTCAAATTCTTTTTTAGTATGTGAAGAGGATATAAATCCAGCCTCAAATAATGAAGGAGCAAAAAAAACACCTTCGTTTAACATATATTTAAAAAATGATATAAATATCTTTTGACTAGACTTTTCTACTTGTTTAAAATTTCTTATTTCCTTTGCATTGTTAAAAAATAAACCAAACATCCCTCCTTGGTAATCTGTTTTGAAATGTAATTTGTGTTTAGAAGCTGCAGCATTTAAATGTTGCATTAAATATCCTGTTTGTTTATGAAGATTTTCATAAAAACCCTCTCTCATTACAACATCAAGTGTTTTTAAACCAGCTATCATTGCTAATGGATTGCCAGATAATGTTCCAGCCTGATAAACACCACCATTTGGAGTTAGGTTCTCCATTATTTCAGCATTTCCACCAAAAGCAGCCATTGGTAAACCTCCACCAAGTACTTTACCAAGCGTAGTTAAATCAGGTTTAATTTTATAAATACTTTGTGCGCCTCCTAAAGCAACCCTGAAACCAGTCATCACTTCATCAAAAATTAGAATAATTTTATTTTTGGTACATAGTTCTTTGAGAGATTCTAAAAATAATTTTTCTGATCTCACGAAATTCATATTTCCAGCAATTGGCTCTATAATAATACATGCGATTTTATTTTTATTTTGTTCAATAGTTCTCTTAACTTTATCAATATCATTATAAGGTAAAGAGATTGTATCTTTTGCTGTTGATGAAGTAACACCAAGAGAATTCGGTACACCAAAAGTTGATGTACCAGATCCTGCTTTAATTAAGAATGAGTCACCATGGCCATGATAACACCCATTAAATTTTATAATTTTATCTCTTTTTGTAAACCCTCTTGCTAATCTTATTGCACTCATAGTTGCTTCGGTTCCTGAACTTACCATTCTAATTTTTTTTATAGATGGAAAAATCTTACAAACTTTTTTTGCTAACAAAACTTCATTTTGACAAGGAGCTCCATAGGTTATACCTATTTTCATTGATGCTGATAGACTTTTTAGTATTCTGGAATCACAGTGACCAAGAATAAGAGCACCCCAAGATCCTACATAATCAATATATTTTTTGTTGTCGATATCATATAGAAATGGCCCCTTAGATTTTTTAATAAAAAAAGGTTTAGAATCAACAGCGTTAAATGATCTAACTGGTGAATTAACACCACCTGGTATATATTTTTTTGCAATTTTAAATTCTTTTACAGATTTTTTCATTTTACATCCATTAGATTAATGAGGCTATTTGTTGTAGATTCTACATCTGTTTGAGAAAAAATTCCTGAAATTATTCCAATCATGTCAGGCTTATATTTTAAAAGCGCCTTTATATTTTTTTTACCAATTCCACCTATTGCGCATATTGGTATATTTATAATTTTTTTAGCTTGATGTATTAAGTTCGGTTCACAGTGTGCAACATTTTTTTTCGTTTTACTAGGAAAGAATGCACCAAGCGATACATAATCTGCTCCATTAGATTCAGCCCATTTTGCTTTTTCAACTGAATTATAACAAGAGACTCCTATTAACATTTTTCTTCCAAAATATTTTCTTATTTGTTTTAAATTTTTATCTTCCCCAATATGAAGCCCACAACCAAAGCCAAGTTTTAATAAATCTATATCATCATTAACGATAAGCTTTACATTAGATTTATAACATAATTCACTAATTTTTCTAACAAGTCTTCTTTTTCTTTTTAAGGATAAATGCTTGCCACGAAATTGAAAAACTTTGATATTTGTCTTTAAGGTTTTTTTAATCAATTCTAAATATATATCATCAGACTCATAAACCATTGGGCTTATTGGATATATCCCGCTGAGAAAAATATTTTTTTCCATTAAATATTTATAACAAATTAATTGGGTTTATTGAATATTTATGAGAAACTACTTCTTAAAAATTATTATGAAAAAATATCTCTGTTTAACTTGTGGTTTAATATATGATGAAAGTCAGGGCTGGCCAGATGATGGTATAGCCCCAGGTACAAAATGGGAAGATGTACCTCCGACCTGGCTTTGTCCAGACTGTGGTTCATCAAAGGATGATTTTGATATGATAGAAATTAGTACCTGAAGTGTCCTTTTTTAGATTAAACTTTTCTAGTTCTGACAAACAAACTCTTGCAATTGCACTACCTTTAATCCTATCAAATATAACAATACCTCTAGTAGGGCTTGTTGATAACGCAGTTATGGGACATCTTGGTTCTCCAATATATATTGGGGCTGTAAGCATTGGTTCTATCATCATCAGTTATATTTTATTTAGTTTTGGGTTTTTTAAATCTATAACTACTGGATTAACCTCACAGTATTCAGGCAGAAATAATGATAGACTTTTATTAACAAATTTATATCAAATTTTATTAATCTCATCTTTTGTTTCAGTTTTAATATTATTATTTAGAGATCAAATTATTTCTTTATCACTCAGCTTATTTAGTGGAACTGATGATGTTAAAACAAATAGTGAAATTTATATTTCTTATAGAATCTGGTCGATACCAGCTATTTTCTTAAGAGATATTATGATTGGTTATTATATTGGCATACAAAAATCAAGAACAGCAATGACAATAAGTATTTTTATAAATTTACTTAATATTATCCTTGATTACTATCTTGTTATTGTTATGGGTTATGGAATTGCTGGAGTTGCAATAGCATCTGTCATTGCTGAGTATTCAATATTATTTTTTATAATTTATGCTCAATTTGGAGAAAGAATTGTTACTAAAATTAGTGTAAGTATTTTTGAGATTATTGATTGGCAGTCACTCAAGAAAAAAATTCTTATTAATTTTGATTTTTTTGTCAGATCATTAATTTTGATGACATGTTTTGCTTATTTTGTTAGTACAGGAGCTAGCCACGGTGACATCATCTTGGCTGCAAATGCAATATTATTGAACTTTTTCTTTATATTTTCATATGGATTAGATGGTTTTGCACACGCCTCTGAAGCTTTAGTTGGAAATGCTGTTGGTAAGAAAGATGTAGAATTAACAAAAAATTCAATCTTTTCTACTGGGAAATTTTCTTTTATTTTAACTTTTTTTTATCTAGCAGTATTTTTGATTTTTGATAATTTTATTATAAGTTTGATTACAAGTCTTGAATTGGTGCAAATAGCTGCTAATCATTTTTCAATTTGGCTGTATTTAATCTTTATTTTTGGTGCTGTTGCTTTTTGGTTAGATGGAGTTTTTATAGGTGCAATGAAAAATAAATTACTTAGAAATGTTATGATTATTTCTGGTTCAATTTTCTTTTTAGCTGAGAGCTTCTTCCTTCATTTTGCAAATACAGGTTTATGGATCGCTTTTTTATTATTTTTTATTTCTCGTAGCTTATTTTTAGGTATTTCATTAATTTGGTATTTGAAGAAAAATAAAATTTTACTTAATTAATCAAAGTATTTTTATTAACATTATTAAAATAACTATGATATATTAAATCTCATTACGTTTAGTTAAAAGGAGAGGAGAAAATGGTATTTGGATTATTCAAGAAAAAAGAACCTGTAAAATGTACAATTAAGCCAACAGGCGAAGAATTTACTGTTCCACCAGATACAAGTTTAATGAAAGCAGCATTTGCTGCAGGAATTAAATGGCCACATTCTTGTAAGGTTGGAAGTTGCGGGTCATGTAGAGCAACTATAGTTGAAGGAGAAGGAGAACATCCATCAGGTATCTGCGATCCCACCACTTTACTGCATCCAGAAGAAATTCAGAAAAAGATGGTTATAGCATGTCAGTGGTATCCATCAAGCGATGTTGTTGTAGAAGTAGAAGTTGGCAAAGAAGGGGATAAAAGAGGCCCAATATAATCAAACCAAGTTTTCTAGAGATTTTTTAACAGAATCTTCAGTTAATTTTGCTATATCAGAAGCATCTAAGTCTTTTGTATTTATATTTTTTCCAAAACTTACTACTACAATAGTTGATAGTCTGCCTAAACAACTGATACTGGTATTAAAAAGTGTCCTAGAATCATCTGGGTTGGCCAGGACATTATCAGAATCTATATTTTGAGGGTATTTTTTTGGATATCTTATTGAAACAGGTTGAATATAAAAATCAGATTTAGCAATAGAGCGCAATAGTTTGCTATGAAATTTTTTTATAGAAACTCCATCGCCAATCCTTCCTTCAGGAAAAAATATAATTTTATAACCATTAATTAAATATTCTTTTACAGAATCTATCATTTTATCAGATGACTCTTTATGTCCCCTCTTGATAAATAGATTACCTGATTTTGAGGTTAGATATCCAACTATCGGCCAATTCTCAATTTCAGATTTAGCAATGAAGCAAACAGGTAATATAGAGTTTAAAACCATAATATCTAGAAAACTAACATGATTAGAAGCATAAGAATTAGCAAGCTCATTTTTCTTGCCTTTAATGATTATTTTTAAACCAAATATTAAGGTCAAAATTTTCATCCAAATCACAACTATAGAAAAATGTAATTTTTTTAGTTTTAATTTTTTTGGGAAAAATAATAAGATAATCATACCTAAGAATACATGTATAATTAAGAACGGAAATCTTAACAAAATTAATAAAAAATACATATTAGTCTCATTTAAATTTTTGTTAATTCCTTACATAGATCATCAAAGTCTCTAATTGGGCTTAAACACTTAAAGCCTTCACAAATATATGCAGTAAAGTTACCTAACGGTTTTTTTTCAATTAGTGATTTTGGTATGTCACTCTCTTCATTATCAATAAAGTAAAAGATTACTTCTTCAAAGTTTAAAATTTCTTTCCTATATTCTTTAATACGTTCATGCGAGCATCTAATGATTACAAATTTTTTAAACTCAAGTAAATTCATAGATGCATTCAGTAAACTTGCGTGCGCGGTGTTTGATCTTTGTACAGAATTAGATGCTGATATTAGAGTTTTTTCTGAAGCGTCTATATATTCTTGATTACCCACCAAAAATCCTAATTCTGATAATGCTTCTATCGCAATACTGTTTCCAGCAGGCATTGATTCATCCATATAAGTTTGTGGTCTATATATAAGTTCTTCATGATCAATAGAAGTAAAATAGAAGCCTCCAGTTTCATGATTCTGAAAATTTTTAATTAATATATTGGCAAGTTTATTTGAAAAATATAAGTTTTCAGAGCTCCATTCTATTTTTAAAAGTTCGAGATTTGCTTTAAGTAAATATGCATAGTCATCAAGATATGCCTGAAAGCAAGGTTTTTCATTAAAACATGCATATAATTTTGTTCCATCCCAAAGCTTCTGCTTAATAAAGTCAAAACATTTTTTTGCTGCCAATAAAAATCTATCATCGTCAGTTAATTTATAAGTATCTAATAATCCAATGATTGCTAATGCATTCCAGGACACTAGGATTTTTTTATCAGTATTAGGTGGGATCCTTTTATTTCTTATTGTTAGTAATTTTTTAGTTATTACTGCTATTCTTTTTTCATTTTTAAGAAAAAAATCTTCTGCATCTTTAGTTATATGAAAATGAAACTTTCCTTCAAAATTTGACCTACTATCAACAAAGTAGCTATTTTTTATAAATTCAAATTCATCGTTATCTAAAGATGACTTTAATTCTTTCTCATCCCAAACATAATATTTCCCTTCAACATGTTCAGAATCTGCATCAATTGTAGAATAGATGCCACCATTTTTGTCTTGCATTTTATTTATTATCCAGTCAGAGGTTTGCACAGCACGTTTAAGAAATAATTTATTAGATGTTAATTTTGAAGCTTTGCATAAGACTGAAATAAGCGGTCCATTATCATAAAGCATCTTTTCAAAATGAGGAATCATCCAGAGTTCATCTACAGAATACCTGAAAAAACCTCCTTCTAAATGATCAAAAATTCCACTTAAGCACATTCTATTGAGGGTGTGCAAAACATATTGAAAAGATTCTTCATTATTAATATTTGAGTTAAGTAGAAATAATAAGCTATAGCTTTGCGGGAATTTAGGAGCTGAGCCAAAACCCCCATGAACCTTGTCAATACTATTTAGAAGATCTAGTCTCGTTTTATCTAGTAATTCAAGATTAATTTGTTCATCGTAATCATTTCTTTTGTTTAGATTTTGGAAGATCTCAGAAATAGTCATGTTTTGAGATTTTATATCTTTTTGTTGACTTGAATAAAACTCATTAACACGTTTCAAAACGTCTTTGAAGGATGGCAATCCATATTTTTGTTCATTTGGAAAATATGTGCCTGCAAAAAATGGAAATTTATCTGGGGACATAAAAATAGTCAATGGCCATCCACCAGTTTTGCCAGTTATGATAGTTTGTGACATTTGATATACTTTATCTAAATCGGGTCTTTCCTCTTTATCAACTTTTATATTAACGAAGTATTTATTCATTATTTCTGCAGTTTCAGAGTCCTCAAACGATTCTTGAGCCATGACATGACACCAATGACATGCAGAATAACCAATTGACAATATTATTGGCTTATTATTATTTTTTGCAATTTCAAAAGCTTCTTGCGTCCAAGGATACCAATTTACGGGATTATCTGCATGTTGGAGCAAATATAAACTTTTTTCATTGACTAATTTATTCATTATTTAGATGTTATACTATTGGTCATAATTTATTATAAATAAATTAACAGTTCAAATTTAAAAAGAAATCTATGATTTATATTCATAATATTGATCCTGTACTGATATCCTTTATGTCAATTTCCATTCATTGGTATGGCATGATGTACGTAATCTCATTTTTAGTAATTGATTATTTGGTTAAACAAGATGTGAAAAATGGAAATGTAACCTTTTCTTATAAAGTTGCTGATAATATGCTTTTATTTTCTTTAATAACCTTGTTAATTGGAGGTAGGCTAGGTTATGTTTTATTCTATGATTTAAATTTTTATTTGTCTAACCCATTGAAAGTATTATATTTATGGGAAGGAGGAATGTCGTTTCATGGGGGTCTATTAGGAGTAATTTTTGGATTTTATTTTTTTAGTAAAAAAGAGAATCTTAACTTTTTTGAATTATCTGATTTAATTGTTATTTATATACCAATTGCTCTAGGGCTCGGAAGAATTGGTAATTTCATAAATGGAGAATTATATGGAATACCAACAGGTGGGAATTGGGGAGTTATCTTTCCTATGGTTGATCAAATCCCTAGACATCCATCTATGTTATATGAGGCATTTTTAGAAGGTCTGTTATTATTTTTTGTTATGAAAAAACTATCTAAATTTAAATTGCCCAGAATGGCACTAAGCTCCTTATTTTTAATTTTTTATGGAATTTTTAGATTTTTAGTTGAATTTGTTCGTCTACCAGATAGACATATTGGTTATTTATATCAAGACTGGTTTACAATGGGACAATTACTTAGTATTCCGATGATGCTATTTGGTATTATTTTATTATATTTTTCAATTAAAGGGTTTAAATCACAATGAGACAATACCATGAACTATTAACTAAAATTTTAGAAAGTGGAGTTCAGAAAGAAGATAGAACTGGAACAGGGACAATATCAATTTTTGGACATCAGATGAAATTTAATCTTGCTGATGGATTTCCGCTATTAACAACAAAAAAAATTCACTTTAAATCAGTTGCATATGAGTTGCTATGGTTTTTAAAGGGAAGTACTAATATAAAGTTTTTGAAAGATCATGGTGTAAGAATTTGGGATGAGTGGGCAGATCATAATGGTGATTTAGGCCCAACATATGGTTCGCAATGGAGATCTTGGCCTGGGCCTAATAATACAAGTATTGATCAAATTTCAAATGTTATTCAAAGCATTAAAAATAATCCCAATTCTAGACGTCACATTGTTTCCGCATGGAATGTAGGACAAATTGATCAAATGAAACTTCCTCCATGCCATATTCTTTTTCAGTTTTTTGTCTATGATGGAAAGCTATCATGCCAGCTGTATCAAAGAAGTGCTGATGTATTTTTAGGGGTACCTTTTAACATTGCATCTTATTCTATGCTAACCATGATGATTGCAAATATCACAAACCTCAACTATGGAGAATTCATACATTCTTTTGGTGATGCTCATATTTATTTAGATCATTTGGATCAAGTAAAGATACAGTTAGAAAGAAAACCAAAACCTCTTCCGAAACTTAAAATTATAAATTCTAAAGATAATATTTTTGATTATGAGTTTTCTGATTTTTCATTAGAAAATTATAATCCTTATGAATCTATTAAGGCCAAAGTTTCTGTATGAAGACCTCTCCATTAGTTTCGATTATTGTTGCCATGGATTCTGGAAATGTAATTGGTAATAAAAACAGTCTTCCATGGCATATTCCAGGAGAATTGAAAAGATTTAAAAAAATAACAATGGGGAAACCAATCATAATGGGCAGAAAAACTCATCAATCAATAGGAAAAATATTAGAGGGAAGAATAAATATCATACTCACAAAAAATCTTTCTTATAAAAATATAAATGCTCACATATTTAATAAATTTGAAGATGCTGTAGACAAATTCAAATCTTTTGGAGAGATTATCGTAATAGGTGGTGAAGAGATTTTTAAATTAGCTCTGCCCGTTGTAAAGAAAATATATCTAACAAAAATTCATAAAAATTTTGAAGGCGATACATGGTTTCCTGAAATAAATGAAATAGAATGGAGAATTATAGAGACTCAAAATAATTTTAATGAGGAGAAAAATATTAAGTATAGCTATTTAATTTATGAGCGTATCAGTGAATAACTCTTGGTATTGATAGAATAAATTCTGGTATTTCGGCATCAAAATAATGTTCGTTATCATCAATCATTTGATATGTACCCTTCATCGTCCCTAATGCTGTTTCTATCATTGCTCCACTAGTGTATTGAAATTCCTCGCCAGGAGTAATATGTGGTTGTTCTCCGACTACACCTTCTCCTTTAACATCTTGGGTTTTGCCATTGGAATCTTCAATAACCCAATGTCTTGATAATAATTTCGCGCCAATAGAACCTTTATTACGTATAGAAATTGTATAAAGAAAAAAATACTTATTATTTTCAGGTTCCGAATCCTGTTGTAAATAAATTGTTTCAACTGAAATTGATATATCATTTTTCATTCTTATTCCTCCTCAGATATTTTCCTATCAGTTTATTTGCTTTTTTAAAGTCAGAGTCGTTTAATTTATTTTTGCTTTTATTTAATAGCTTATTTGACGGATAGCCGTTCATATAAGCGAGATAAGCCCATTTATATGATAATATATAATTTTGCTTAACACCAAGTCCATCTGCATACATAAATGCTAGATTATTTTGTGCACGAGGAAGATCTTGTAATGCTGATTTTCTACAATATTGAAAAGCTATTTCTAAATTTTTCTTAACTCCATTACCAAAAAAATATAATAAAGCTATATTGTACTGAGAAATTTTGTCACCCGCATCCGCTGGAATTATCCAGTGTTGATAAGCTTCTTTATAATTTTTATTATTGTATGCTTGATAGCCTTTATCTATGTCGCCAGCATTAATGAATACTGGAAAAAAAAATAATATAGTTGATAATAGAACTTTATACATAGATTATCTTAGACATAATATATTTATATTGAAAGTAAAACATAATGACTACAAAAGATACAAAAATTTTTGATTCTTTAATAAATCAGTTCACAAAAAATAAAGATAAGATCAAGGATGGGTTGATAGAGCTTAAGAGTTTATTAGCGAATGAATCAGCTGAAACAAAAGAAATGCTCAATATTTATCAAAAATATATTTCTGGTGAAAATATTGATAAAGAAACAATAAAAAAAGCAAATCAACAATTTTCAGATCTTATTAAAAGTATTGGTTTAGCTGGTATATTTGCTTTACCAGGTGGTATTTTAGCAATTGCTTTTTTAGTTAAGCTTGGGAAAGTGTTTAATGTAGATATATTACCTAAAAAAACTTTTGATGATTAGAGAGTTTATTCATTTCCACCCTTCTTTTGTATTCTTGTTCCAAGAAATAATGACGGCAAGAGAAATATAAAGAAAAGATAAACAAATTGATAAAAAATATTTACTGAAAAAACATTCAATATTCCTGATGAAATACCTACTGCCCATAACCAAAAAAATAATAGAAATTTATCTGGATTTTTTACCCAAGGCATATGCTCTAATATGAGAGTTGTAAATAATTTGCCATGCAGTCCATAAAAAATCATAATAACTAGAAAAAATAAAATAGTACTGATAAAAATTGCCTTGGAGAAAGCAGGAGATAAGCCAATCATAACAAGAAAAGTTAATACTATATCTAGATATCCTTCAAAAGATAACCATAGAAGTGCTGTAGTTCCAATCCCGTATGTAAAAGCTCTGACACCTTCAGGAGTTATTGATTTCCAAGGATCGCCCATTTTGTTCCTCCTCGTGTAATATATTTCACATGTGTATTATAATCGATAATTATAATTATGAATAATATTAAATCTATAAATTCCTTAAATATATTTATTATTAGTGCACCTTCAGGTGCCGGTAAAACAACACTAGTAAAAAGGCTTTGTGATGATTGGTCATTTATCAAACCATCAATTTCTTATACAACCAGAAAAAAGAGAGCAACTGAAGAAGATGGACTAGATTATTATTTCATCACAGAGAAAGAATTTAACAAAAAAGTTGAAAAGAAAGAATTTATAGAATATCAAAATGTATATGAAAATTATTATGGGACCTCATCAAACTTAATAAGTAAGGATATAGATTCTGGATTTGACGTCTTGCTTGAGATTGACTATAAGGGAATGTTAGATATTAAAAAAAAATTTCCAAACACTACATCTATATATATTTTGCCCCCAAATGAAGAGGCATTAAAAGAAAGATTAAAAAATAGGGGAGAAGATGATATTGAAGAAATTAATGCTAGGATGAAATCATCAAAAAATGAATTAAAATTTCATAAACAAGCAGACTATGTTGTTACGAATGATGATTTCAATAAAGCTGTAAAACAATTAAAACTAATTATTCTGAAGAGAAAACTTGATCTACTCTCTTTTGAGAAATGGCTTAGCTCAATATCATCAATAAAATAAGGCATTTGTGTAAAAATTTTATTCTGTTACAATGTACATAATTAATCACAGGCGAAATCAATGGCAAGAGTTACTATAGAGGATTGTCTCGAGAATATCGATAATGCATTTGATATTGTTACATTAGCAAGTAGAAGAGCAAAAGACCTAATAGAAGGATCTACTCCTTTAATTGATTGTAAAGATAAACCAACAGTTGTGGCACTAAGAGAGATAGCTGCCTCTCATGTTGGAATGGATTATTTCGAAACTAGTCAAAAAGAAAAAATTGATAATAAATTACAAGATGCAATTTCAGAAGAAGAAATCATCAGTGAAATTAGTCAAGGATATGAAGCAGCTGAACAAGCAGATTTGGAAAAGACTGTAGAAGCATCTGAGCCTACAGATAATGATAGCCTTGATGAAAGCCAGAATATTGAAGAAGAGCCATCTACCGAAGTTAAGGAAGAAGGTAAACAAGAATAAAAACCCACCGTTCTTTTACAATGGGAAATCTGAATCAAAAAACTAGCTCAAAAGCAGCTGGAATAAATGCAAAAATATTTATTGATTTCAAAAAGCTTCTTCAAAAATATCTAAACACTTATCAAATCAAGAAGATTGAAAAGGCTTTTTTATTTGCTCAAGCAGCCCATAAAGGTCAAAAAAGAATTTCTGGAGAGGCTTTTATTGAACACCCTTTATCAGCTGCATCTTATCTTGCAGGCTTACAGTTAGATTATGAATCTATAATGGCAGCTATTTTACATGATGTGATTGAAGACACAGAGATAGAAAAAGAAAATCTTAAAAAAAAATTTGGCGATAAAGTTTCTGACTTAGTCGATGGCGTAAGCAAATTGGATAAAATTAATTTTTCTACAAAAGAAGAAGCTGATGCTGCAAATTTGAGAAAAATGATTTTAGCAATGAGTCAAGATATAAGAGTAATCTTGATAAAATTAGCAGATAGAAGGCACAATCTTAAAACTATTAATGCACTTTCTTATTCTAGAAGAAGGAAGATAGGTAAAGAGAGTTTAGAAATATTTGCGCCAATAGCTTTGAGATTAGGACTCCATTCTATGAAAATTGAGATGGAAGACTTGGCTTTTGAATCAATTTACCCATTTAGATTTAAAGTATTAAAGGATGAAATTAATAAATCTCGAGGTAATAGAAAAGAAGTAATGACTAAGATAAAAAAAGTCATAGAAACAAAATTATTAGGGGAAGGACTGAAGGTAAAGGTCATTGCAAGAGAAAAGCATGTATATGGTATTTACAAAAAAATGTATCAAAAGGAATTAAAATTCTCCGATATACATGATTTGTTTGGTGTAAGAATAATTGTTGATTCCGTTGATGATTGCTATAGATCATTAGGTGTTATTCATAATCTTTATACCCCTATGCCAGGTAAATTCAAAGATTATATTGCAATACCAAAATCAAATGGTTATCAGTCACTTCATACAACAATATTCGGTCCACATGGCTTGCCTCTTGAATTTCAAATTAGAACGGAAGAAATGGATTTTCTAGCCCAAACTGGGATTGCAGCACATTGGTTTTATAAAACAAAGAAATCTTCTACTATCCAAGATTACACTAAAGAACAACAATGGATTACAAATTTACTTAACATACAGCAAGACTCAGGAGATCCTAAAGGATATTTGGAGAGTATAAAAGCTGATTTACATCCAGGGAAAGTATATGTATTTACACACAAAGGGGATATTTTAGAACTTCCAAAAAGATCTACTATTATTGATTTTGCATATACAGTGCACACAGATCTTGGCAATAACTTTCATTCCGCAAATGTTGACGATAAAGTAGTTTCTCCAAATTTCATTTTAAAAAATGGGCAAAAAGTTGAGATTTTTGCTAAAAAAAACTCATTTCCAAACCCTAGTTGGTTGAACTTTGTAGTTACTGAAAAAGCCAGACACTCAATAAGAGCAGCGCTTAAATTAACGCAGAGAGAAGATGCTATCAATTTAGGAGAAAAACTACTAAAAAACTCTTTAACTGAATATGGGATAAAGCTTGATGAAATACCATCTAAAACTATGAAAATGGTTTTACAAGAGTATGGTTGTAGTAATCTAGATGGCTTATTTTCTGAAATTGGGTTAGGAAATAGGATACCAAAACTTGTTGCGATGAGAGTTGCTCCCGTTAATATAATTAAAAAAAACCTTAAAACGAAATCTAAGGAAATTCATATCCAAGGAACCGAGGGGCTGGTTTTATCTTATGCTAAATGTTGTTATCCAATTCCAGGTGATTCAATAATAGGAAGTATTAGTCAGGGGAAAGGAATAGTTGTGCATAGACAAATTTGTCATAGCGTTAAACACGGAAAAAAAACAAAAGAACAAAACATAGACCTTATTTGGTCCGAAAGTATTGATGATTTTTTTAGTGTATGCATAAAAGTAGAGGTTGAAAATAAAAGAGGTGTACTCGCACAAATTTCCTCAATAATAGCAAAAAATGATTGTAACATCGATAGTGTCACATATGATGATACAAAAGAAACTGGACATAATATAATGATATTTGTAATTTCCATAACAGATACCAAAGCCTTGTCTAAACTAATGTCTCAATTAAAAAAGAATGTTAATGTACTAAATGTAACCAGAAAGAGAAGTTAAAATGGATGAGAAAGTTAATTTTGGTTTTTTGAAAGTTTCAAAAAAAATAAAAGATGAGATGATATCTAATCTGTTTACATCAGTTTCTGAAAAATATGATTTAATGAATGATGTAATGTCTTTCGGTTTACATAGGATCTGGAAAAAACGAATGGTAAGTATTTGTAATCCAGAAAATATCTCTAAAGTAATTGATATAGCTTCTGGAACTGGTGATATATCACTACAACTTCTAAGGAAGAATAGAAATTTGTCTATTACGTGTCTAGATAGTAGCAAGGAGATGCAAAAAATTTGTAAAAATAAGATGATTGATAATGGTTTTGTGAGAAATGTTAAATATGTCTGTTCTACAATAGAAAAATGTAAATTGAAAGATAATAGCTTTGATGTTGCATCAATTGCATTTGGTTTTAGAAATTTTACAGATTATAATTCTTCCCTTAAAAATATTTTTAGAATTCTAAAACCAGGAGGTAAAATTGTTATTTTAGAATTATGTTTGCCTGAGAATGAATATATGAATAAAATTTTCCAAAAGTATACATTTAACGTAATCCCACAGTTAGGTAAGATTATTGTTAATGATTATGATAGCTATAATTATCTTGCTGAATCTATTAAAATGCACCCTCATCCAAATAAAGTTCTCGAAATGATGAAAAAGAATAATTTTATTAACACAAAATTTATTCGTCTAAATGGTGGTATTGTCACAATACATATTGGATACAAAAATTGAAAATTCCAAAAAAATTTATAGAGTATTGCAATAAAATACTTAAAGGAGAAAAATTTAACAGAATATTTCCTGATAATTTTCTAGACGAAATAGATCAAAAAAAGATAAAAATTAATCTATCCAGAATTGATTTAATATTATTTTTTGAAGTTAGAGATAATACAATTGTTTTTTTAGATAATGAGGAAAATTTTGATGTAGAATTCATTGCTACCCCTTTAGACTTTTTTATGTATATTATTAGCAGGGGTTCAGATAAATTTTCAGATAGAATTAAAATAAATGGGGATATAAATACAGCTAATAAGATTAATGAATTTTTACATAAATCTGAAAAATTTCATCTTATTATTTCTAATATAGTTGGAAGTGACAAGGCGAGTAAAATTGAAAGTATTGCTTCAAAATTTAATATGGATATTACAAGTTTTTTTGAAGACACTACTAATGATTTAAGAGATTTTTTTATAGAAGATATGGCTTTATTTCCCACAAAGTCTGATATAGATCAATTCTTAGATGATGTAGATAATCTTAAGAGCAGAACTGATAAACTAGTAAAAAAATATTCAAATGATAAAAAACCTATTTAGAATCCTTCAAATTATATATTTGGCCATAAAATATGATGTCGATGGAATGTTGTTAAACTCTAAATTAGTTAGTAAAAAAGTATATTTTTTTTATTTTTTTCCATGGAACTGGTTTAGGAAGAAAGATGTACAAGATATCCCACTTAAAATAAGAACTTTGTTTGAAGAATTAGGGCCCATATTTGTCAAGCTTGGGCAAATAGTATCTACCAGAAAAGATTTGTTAAGAGATGATATAGCAGAAGAATTATCTAAATTACAAGATAGCGTAAAGCCTTTTCCAGGAGATGAAGCAGTTAAGATAATTGAACATGATATGGGGAAAAAAATAGATTTTATTTTCTCTACATTCAATCCTGTTCCTATTGCCTCTGCATCTATTGCACAAGTTCATGAAGCAACATTAAATAATAATAACAATGTAATTGTTAAGGTAGTAAGGCCAAGAATTGTTGAACAAATAAATAAAGATTTGCTTCTAATGAAGAGAGTGGCCACCTACTTGAATTCATTATCTGATGATTTTAGAAGAATGCATCTAATAGAAGTAGTAAATGACTATGAAAAAATAATTTTTGATGAACTTGATTTAATTAAAGAAGCATCTAATGCCAAGAGGATGAAGAATAATTTTAGAAATTCTGACTTACTATATATACCAGATATCCATTGGGATTTAGTTACTAAGAATGTATTGGTGATGGAAAGAGTTTTTGCTACACCTATAAATAATAAGAGAGAACTTCGTGACAATAACATAAACTTTGAAGAAATAGCCAATAAAGCTCTAGAATTATTTTTTATCCAAGTTTTTGAACATAATTTTTTTCATGCTGATATGCATCCAGGTAATATTTTTGTTAAAAATATTGATAATAAAGTCCAATTTGTGCTTGTTGACTTTGGGATTGTTGGATCATTAAGTGAGTTTGATAAGAAATATTTAGCAGAAAATTTTGTAGCTTTTTTTAACAGAGATTATGAAAAAGTTGCAAGATTGCATGTAGAATGCGAATGGGTTCCACGAAATACAAATATTAGTGAATTGGAAGAAGCTATCAGAAAAAATTGTGAACCTATGCTAGATCGCCCTATAAAGGACATATCTATCAGCGATATAATAATTAGTTTATTCAGTACCGCTAGAAAATTTAAATTGGAAGTTCAACCACAATTAATATTAATGCAAAAAACATTGTTATATACAGAAGGATTAGGCAGGCAATTTAATCCCGAATTAGATTTATGGAAAACATCAAAGCCAATTTTGGAAAGATGGATGAAGAACCAGAAGAGCCTTTTATCAATGATAAAAAAATTCAGAAAAAACTCAACTCAATTAATAGATGTTTTCCCTGAGATACCCATCTCGATTAGAAGAATCATAGATTTAATTAATAATGATAATTTTGATTTGAATAGAAATTTGAATCAATTAAAGAAAGTTGAAAAGCAAATATATAAAAATAGTATGAGGAACTATTGGTATTTCTCAATATTTTTCTTGCTTGTTCCTCCGACCATGATGGGAGTTTTTCTTGCTTCCTTTGATAAATTGCATATGTATTTTGATTTTTCTGTACCATATATTTTGATTGCCCTTTTATTTATATTTATTCTCAAACCTAAGGAAGATAAGTGATGGAGAAGGTAGAATTTGGGGAATTAAATGAACAGCAAGAAGATGCTGTAAATTGTAGTCAGGGTAATAAATTAATTCTAGCTGGCGCAGGCAGTGGAAAAACAAAAGTCTTAACTTGCAGAGTGGCAAAACTAATTCAAGATTTTAACATTAAGCCAAGCAATATTTTGGCTTTAACTTTTACTAATAAGGCAGCTAATGAAATGAAGCAAAGAATAGAAAGCCTACTTAGAATTTCATCTCAAGGCCTATGGTTTGGAACATTTCATGGGATTTGTAGAAGGTTTTTAAAAATACATTGGAAGGATGCAGGAATTTCTGAATTTTTCACCATACTCGATTCACAAGATCAATTAAGGATAATTAAAAGGGTTATTAAATCAAGAAATCTTGATGAAAAAATTTATGTTCCAAAAGCTTTACAATCATTCATCAATTCAAGAAAAGATAAGGGAGAGAGAATTTCTAATTCATCAGATAAGGATGATGCTTACAGAGATATTTTTAGAGATTATGAAGAAGCACGAATACAAACAAAATCACTAGATTTTGCAGATTTGATTTTAACTACTTATGAGACGCTTAAAAATAAACCTGAACTTCTAAAATATTACAACGATAGATTTCAACATATTATGGTTGATGAGTTTCAGGATACTAATACTCTGCAATTTAATCTTCTTAAAATATTAAATGGAGAGAAAGGCTCGTTGTATGCTGTTGGAGATGACGATCAATCAATCTATGCTTGGAGAGGTGCACGCAGTAAAAATATACAACTCTTTAAAAAAGAATTTTCTAATGTTGAAATGTTCAAATTAGAACAAAACTATAGATCAACAAGTAAAATTTTAGATGTCGCTAATAGTTTAATTAAAAAGAACCAAAATAGATTAGGCAAGGACTTATGGACATCTTCAAAAAAAGGGGAACCTGTCTACCTTTATAGGGCTGATAGTTCAAAAGAAGAATGCAGATTCATTGCTGAAAAGATTAATTGGTTTTTTGAGAATGGTTATAAAAGATCTGACATTGCTATATTATATCGAGCCAATTTTCTTTCTCGTACATTAGAAGGAGAATTAAGTGCCAGACAGATACCGTATGTAGTTTTTGGAGGATTTCGTTTTTTTGAAAGAGCAGAAATAAAAGATGTGATTGCTTATCTTAGATTAGCCGCTAATTCTTCAGATAACACAGCATTTGAGAGAATTATAAATGTTCCACCCAGAGGCATTGGCGAAAAAACTATGGAGGTTATTAGGAACTATTCAAAATCTCATTCTATTTCATTATGGGAATCTATACAAAGCCTTGATAAATTAAATATTACACGCTCAATTGATTCAATCAGATCTTTTATTGAAATTATAGAGAAAATTTCTTCATTAATAAAAACATCTGACCTATCTACTTTAATTGAAAATACAATTAAATTATCTACTCTAAAATCATATTATGAGAATTTAAAAGGTGAAGAATCAGTATCTAAACAAGAAAACCTTGAAGAATTGATATCTCATGCAGAGTCTTATGAAAATAGTAATGTTGATAGTGATGACTTAATTAGGGATTTTCTAGATAATGCGGCATTAGAAGCTGGCGAGTATCAATCAAGAACACATGAAGATCCATTACAAATTATGACAATCCATTCTGCAAAAGGGCTTGAGTTTCCAATTGTTTTTCTAATGGGATTGGAAGATGGTATTTTCCCAAATTATAGAAGAGATACCGAGGATGACTTTTTAGAAGAAGAAAGAAGGTTGTGTTATGTTGCAATTACAAGAGCAAAAAAATTGCTTTTCTTTAGCTATACAGAGTTTAGAGAGGGAGGCTATAATCCTTCTAATGGACCATCTAGGTTTCTAAGTGAAATACCTGATGAAATGATTGAAGGTATTAAGTCAGAAACAGTATCTAAATCTAATTATAATTCAAGTATTTCGAAACCATCAAACAAAAAATATTTTTTTAAAGTAGGACAAAGAGTAAGGCATGTAAAGTTTGGAGAAGGAATTATACAAAGATATGAAGGGGCTAGAGATGATTTAAAACTTCATATAAACTTTGATAGTTATGGTTATAAAGTTTTGGTTTTAAATTACAGTAATTTGGAATTTTTATAAAATGAAGAAAATAAAAAGAAGAGATTTTATTAAATCAATTGGGCTATCACTTTTAGGTGGATCAATATTAACATCGAAGGCAGCTTCTTCAAAATCAAAAACTGAATTTAAATGGAAGATGGTTACATCTTGGCCAAAAAACTTCCCAGGCTTAGGTGTTGGAGCTGAGCATCTAGCAAAAATTATAAATCAATTATCAAATAACAGAATTAAAATCAAAGTTTTTGGAGCTAATGAATTGGTCCCTCCTTTAGAAGTTTTTGATTACGTATCTAATGGTGGTGCGGAACTTGGTCATTCAGGAGCTTATTATTGGAAAGGAAAAAGTCAGGCATGCCAATTTTTTTCTTCAGTCCCTTTTGGTCTCAATGCACAAGAAATGAATGCATGGTTATATTATGGTGATGGATTAAAACTCTGGGAAAAGTTGTATACCCAATTTAATCTAATACCAAGACCAGCGGGTAACACTGGTGTTCAAATGGGCGGATGGTTTAATAAAAAGATTAATACCCCCAAAGATTTGCAAGGTTTAAAAATGAGGATCCCAGGCTTGGGAGGTGAAGTTTTAGCCAGAGCTGGAGGGGTTCCTATAACTTTACCGGGAACTGAACTATTTACTGCACTACAAACAGGCGCTATAGATGCAACTGAGTGGGTTGGCCCCTATAATGATCGAGCATTCGGTTTACATAAAGCTGCAAAATATTATTATTATCCGGGATGGCATGAACCTGGACCAACAATAGAATGTATTATAAACAAAGATGCATATAATAAATTACCAACTGATTTAAAACATATAATAGATCTTTCTTGTAAAGCTGCTAACATTGATATGTTGGCTGACTACACATCAAAAAATAATCAAGCTTTGCAATATTTAATTTCTGAAAAGATAAGTATTAATGAGTTTCCAGAAAAAGTAATGAAATTTCTGAAGAAATTATCCATGGAAGTTGTAAATGAAATAGGCAAGACTGATTCAATTACTAAGGAAGTTCATGAGTCTTATACAAAATTCCAAAAAGAAGTTATTCCTTGGACTAAACTTTCTGAAAAATCATATATTAAATTTAGAGATTGATTAGCCGAAGAAAAATTCTGGCAAAAACGTAGTCATACCAGGGAACAGATAAATAGCTATAATTACTAAAACCTGTATACCAATAAATGGATAGACTCCGTTATAGATTTCAAAGGTTGAGATATTTTTTGGTGCAACACCACGTAAATAAAATAATGAGAACCCAAATGGAGGAGTAAGAAATGAGGTTTGCAACACCATTGCGATTAAAATTCCAATCCAAACAGGGTCAAAACCAAGAGAAAATAAAGTAGGGCCAAATAATGGAATTACAATAAATATAATCTCAATAAAATCTAAAATGAAACCCAAGAAGAACATGAGTGTAAGTACAATTAATAATGACATATATTTATCAGATGGTATTTCTATCAATAGATTGTGTATTAATAACTCTCCTTCAAAACCACGAAAAACAAGGGAGAAGAGTGTTGCACCAAGTAAAATCATAAATACCATACTAGTTATTTTCATAGTTTCCCTAGATGTTTTTTCTAAAATATTTTTTGTAAATTTACCTTGTGTAAAAGCTATACTTAATGAACCTGCTGCTCCTACAGCTGCAGCTTCTGAAGGTGTTGCTATACCAAAGATAATTGAACCCAAAACAAGAAAAATTAAAATAAATGGTGGAAGAATTGATTTAAATAAGTTTATGTTGTCTTCACTATAAGCATTTTTATTTTGGCTTTCAATCGATCTAATATTTTTAGATTTTATATAAAAAATATATAGTACTGGAAGTAATAATCCTGGAATGATTGCTCCAGCAAAAAGATCACCGATTGTTATTGTTTCTGGTGAAAATATTCCAGCGTTTAATTGTGCTTGTTGATAGGCTGAAGACAAAACATCAGCTAATAAAATCAATACAAGGGAAGGAGGTATTATCTGTCCTAAAGTACCAGATGCGCAAATAGTCCCACAAGCAAGTGAAGATGGATAACCATTTTTCAACATCACAGGAAGAGATAGCAGGCCTAGCGTTACGACACTTGCTCCTACAATTCCTGTACTAGCAGCCATTAAAGTACCAACAATTATGACAGAAACCCCTAAACCACTAGAATTATTTTTATATAATTGGTTCATAGATTTAAGTAAGTTTTCTGCTATATTAGTTTTTTCCAAAACTGAACCCATAAAAATAAATAAAGGTACTGCTAGCAAATTTTGATTAACCATTATGCCGTAAACACGATTAGGGAAGGCTAATAGATATGAATAATCAAATATATCGAACATAATTCCTAGATATGCAAAAATGAGTGAAATTCCTGACAAGACAAAAGCTACGGGGAATCCTGATAAGAGAAATCCAAAAGTAGTTAAAACAAATAAAATAGCAATGTATTCAATATTCATTTAAAAAAGAGGTTATATTTTTTATAAGTTCAGAAATACTTTGAAAAAAAATGAGAAGTCCAGTTAGTGGGATAATGCTTTTTAATAAATAAACTAAATTTAACCCTCCGGCTTCACTAGATTGTTCCATAACACTCCAAGAATTAATTACCATATCTGTGCTTATGAAAATAACAAACAGTGCAAATGGAATCATAAAAAAAATAATGCCCATGATAAATACAAGATTTTTTCTCCTAGCGCTAAATTTGTTTGATAGGATATCAATTTTCACATGAGCATTTTCTTTTATGGCAAAAGATATTCCAAACATAAAAAATATTGCATGCAAATACATAATTGATTCTTGCAGAGCAACACTACCAATGTTTAGAAAATATCTGAGAAATAGAGTTAAAATTACTAAAAAAACCATGATTACAACCATAAAACCAATCAAGTAACCAATTCTTTCAATAAAATTATCTATAAGTTCTTGTATGCTTTTCATAATAAAATCTGATAATTACTCTCTATTCTATCAATTAATATATTTTCAAAAATAGATGGGTCTTTAATATGTGTTATTTCGCCAATTTTTGGATAATGCAGGTCAGTCAATCTAGAAAGATAGAATCTAAGAGCTGCTGACACTAATGCATGTTTCCATAAAGTTTTTTCTATATCACTGATTTCCCGATATTTATTATATTCTGCTAGTAGGTGATTAAATTTTTCTTCGTTGATAGAGTTATTCTCTTGATTACACCAATCATTTACTACAATAGCCAAATCATAGATATATGGGCCGCAACATGAGTAGTAAAAATCAATGATGCCTGAGATTTTATCTGCCGAGTATAAAACATTATCTCTAAAAAGATCTGCATGAATCATACCTGTTGGTAAATCACTGTTTAAAAACTCTTCTTGGATTTCAATAGATTTTTGAATTAAGTTTAATTGATTTTTATTTATCAATCCATTAAGTCTTTCTAGAGAATTTTTAGCCCAAATTGAACCTCTAGCATTTGTAATTCCAATTGAAAAATCTTGACCGCATAAGTGAAAATTAGCAAGAATCTTTCCTAGTTGTTCACAATGATTATTTGTTGGTTGAACAATTGATTTACCTTCTAATTTTTCTATTACTGCTGAAGGTTTATCTTGAATGCTTTTAGATAATTTGCCACTCTTAGTTTCAATAACCAATGGAGATAGTAACCCTTTTTTATTTATATGATTCATAAATGAAAGATAGTCAATAACTCTATCAGCGCTGATAGCTTCAAAGATAGTAAATATAAAATCTCCATTTTCTGTATTCAATAAATAATTGCTATTTTCTATGCCTTCAGAAATACCAGAAAAATTTATAATCTTTCCTAATGAGTAATTCTCAAGGTGTAATTCCAACTCATCATTGGTTATTTTAGTATATACAGACATGGCTTTTTCAGCTTATTATAAGTTATAAATCTTTTTTTGAAATAAACTTATCTAAGGTTATATGATTTTGGCTAATAAAAATAGAGATAATTTTGTTCTCGTTGATGGCTCTTCTTATTTGTATAGAGCATTTTATGCTCTTCCAAATTTAACAACTGTTTCAGGGTTTAGTACTGGAGCAATACATGGCGTTATTAATATGATTAATAAACTTATTAAAACATATGAGCCTAAATATTTATCAGTAATATTTGATTCAAAAGGAAAAACTTTTAGACATAATCTTTATAAAAAATATAAAGCTAATAGAAAACCAATGCCAAAAGAATTAAGTGAACAAGTACCTCCATTAATAGATTTTATAAGGTCACTTGGAATTTCTGTTTTGCAGATTCCAGATGTAGAAGCTGATGATGTTATTGCAACATTAGCTACAAAATTATCATCAAAAAAAAACCAAGTTATAATATCATCTGGCGATAAAGACTTAGCTCAGCTGGTCACTCCAGATATTGTTCTGATCAATAGTATGGATGAAAAGGTTCTTGATGTAGCAGGAGTTAAGGAAAAGTTTGGAGTTTTACCAAATCAAATTTTAGAATATCTCATGTTAATGGGTGATTCATCAGATAATATACCTGGTGTAGATAAGGTTGGTCCAAAAAAAGCTATGGAATTACTCTCTAAATATAAATCAATTGAAGGAATTTTTTCTAAACTTGAAGAAATAACAGGAAAATTGAAGGAAAATTTATCTAATTTTGAAAGTTTCATTGAGATGTCTAGAAGTTTAATTCAATTGAAACTTGATGTCGATGTAGATACAGAAATCAATCAATATAAAATCAAAAGTAGAAATGAGAAAAAGCTTGCTGAAATAGTTCAAAAATATGAATTAAAAAATATAGCCAGCAATCTTAGCATAGATGAGCAACCTCAAGAAATACATGAGACATCTTACAAGATAATTTCTAATGAGAGAGATTTTAATGAATTAATTGATTTATTAAACAAACTAAAGGTCTTTTCTTTTGATACAGAAACAACTTCACTTGATCATATGAATGCTGAATTAGTGGGAGTTTCATTTTCTACTGAACCATATAATGGTTTTTATATACCAATTAATCACAAGACAGCAAACAAGAACATAAAACTCACTTCTGAATTAAAGAAAAAATTAAAGGATTTATTAGAGAATGAAAAAAATAAAATTATTGGACAAAATATAAAATATGATATAAATGTTCTAAAGAAATATGACATAAATATAAAATCAAATATTGAAGACACAATGGTTTTATCGTATGTTTTTAATTCTTCAGGTAGGCATGATTTATCTACGCTCAGTCAAAAATATTTAAATCATAAGATGATAGAGTATGAAGATATTGTGGGTAAGGGAGTTAAGCAAAAAAAATTCTCAGAAATTGATATTCAGACTGCATCTGACTATGCATGCGAGGATGCAGATGTAACCTTTCGATTATATAGTTTTTTTAATGAAAAAATAGATGATGACAAACAGAAAAAACTATATCAAGAAGTAGAAAGACCACTTGTTGGTGTAATCGCAAGAATTGAAGATAACGGAGTATTATTAGATAAAAAAAATTTACAATCACAAAATAAAAATTTAAAAAATAAATCTCAAAAAATTGAGAAAGATATTTACAGGTTAGCAGGCAAAGAATTTAATATTGGTTCACCAAAACAATTGCAGGAAATATTTTTTGATACTTTAGGAATTCCTATTATAAGGAAAACTCCTAAGGGACAACCTTCCACAAGCGAAGATGTTCTACAAGAGCTTTCACAAAATTATGAAATAGCAAAACTCGTATTACAATTTAGAAATTTAATGAAACTTATTAATACTTATACAGATAGACTGGGGCAACAAATTAATAATAAAACTGGAAGATTGCATACCTCTTATCATCAAGCAGTGACTATAACGGGTAGACTATCATCTAGTGACCCTAATTTACAAAATATACCAATAAGATCTGATGATGGAAAAAAAATCAGATCTGCCTTTATAGCTGAAAAAAAATGTAAGATAGTTTCAGCAGATTACTCACAAATCGAGTTACGTGTAATGGCTCATTTATCAAAGGATAAGAATTTGACAAAAAATTTTTTAAACAATGAAGATGTACATGCATCAACTGCAAAGGAGATATTCAATATTGATTCAAAACCAGATGATGAACAAAGAAGATATGCTAAAACAATAAATTTTGGTCTTATTTATGGTATATCATCTTTTGGCTTAGCAAAGCAATTAGGTATAGACAATAATTCTGCTAAACAATATATTGAAACATATTTCCAAAAATATAGTGGTGTTAGAAAATTTATGGAATTATGTAAAAAGGAAACTAAAAAGAGTGGTTTTATTCGAACAATCTTAGGCAGAAAAATTTTTATACCCAATATTAAACATACTAATTTTCAAATAAGAAGCGCTGCAGAAAGAACTGCTATCAATGCACCAATACAAGGTACAGCTGCGGATATAATAAAAATTGCAATGATTGACATTGATGCGTGGATACAGAAATCTAAATGTCCGGTGAAAATTATTATGCAGGTGCATGATGAGCTTGTTTTTGAAATACAAGAAAATTTTGTTGATGAAGCTGTAGAAAAAATAAATGAGATAATGTCCAATCCTCTTAAATTGAGTGTCCCTTTACTTGTAGAAGTTGGTGTTAATGAGAATTGGGGAGATGCTCATTAGTATCTTGATTTGAAGAATTCCTACTATAAGATATAATAATGTCCTGAGATGAAAAAACCACTTATATTGTTATTAACTACAGCAGCATTAATTTTCTCTAAAGGTATTTTTTCTGCTGATATCAGTAAGGGAAAAGAAAAAAGTGAGTCCTGTGTTGCTTGTCATGGAGCTAACGGTATAAGCGTAAATCCGATTTGGCCAAATTTGGCTGGTCAGCATCCAAAATATATAAAATCTCAAATGCTAGAATTTAAGAAAGGGGCTAATGGCAATAGGAATAATTCAATTATGTATGGAATAACGTCAGCTCTATCTGATGATGATATTGAAAGTTTGGCGCTATACTATTCATCATTAGAAAAGTCAGTAGGAACAACAAAAGATGAATATTTTCAGACTGGACAGGATATTTATAGAGGTGGTGTAATGGAATATAAAATACAAGCTTGTATAGCGTGTCATGGTCCTAATGGGCAGGGCAACTATGCTGCAGGAATACCTTCTCTTTCAGGTCAACATGCACAGTATATAGAGAAACAATTAAAAGATTTCCGTTCAGGAACCAGATCTAATGACCCAAATAAAATGATGCGTAATATCGTTCATAGAATGACCGATGATGAGATAAAGTCTGTTGCAGAATATATACAAGGATTATATTGATGAAAAAAAGTATATTCTTATTTTTAGCCATTACATTTAGTAATTTTATTTATGCTGAAAATAGTCCTCAAAAGTATGTTCAAATTTCAAATTCTAAACAAGCTGAACATGATAAAATAGTTATTTATGAATTTTTTTGGTATGGCTGTCCCCATTGTTTTAATATAGAGCCCACTATTGAAAAAATTGAGTCAAATTTAGACAAAGATACCATTATGATAAAATTACCTTTGGCGCTAAGGGAATCATGGATGAATCACGCAAAAGCTTTCTATTCAATGCAGCAAATGGATATTGATAGTAATTTACATGCAAAGATTTTTGAAGAGATTCATATAAATGGAAATCGATTAGACACCAAATCTAGTTTAGTAGATTTTATAGATGCTCAAGGTTTTGATGGTTCAATTTTTTCAAAGAACTTTGAGTCATTTGGAACTGAAATACGTATAAAAAAAGCTAATAAATTGGCTAGAAAATATCAAATAACATCAGTGCCAACTATTGTTGTAAATGGTAAGTATTTAACAAGTGGTTCTTTTGTCAGTTCTTATGATGAATTATATGATGTTGTTAATTTTTTAGTTGAAAAAGAACGAATTGATTTGAAGTAATTTGGGAGGTAAGTCATGGCAGATATTATTAGTGGGAAAGATGTTGCTGAAAAAATTTTAACAACTAAAATAAAAAATAAAGTTGATGAACTTAAAACTAAAGACATAATTCCTACTCTTGTTGTTATTTTAGTTGGTGATGTTAAAGCGTCAGCGAGTTACGTTAGACAAAAGGAAAAGTTTGCCAGTAAGGCTGGCATAAATTCAGAGGTAAGAAGATTTCCTGACTCAATATCGGAACAAGAAATTTTAGATGAAATCCTGAAGATTAATAAAGACGATAATATACATGGAGTAATTGTACAATTACCGCTTCCAGATCATATATCTGTAACCAAAGTACTAAATAGCATTGATCCATCAAAAGATGTTGATGGTTTTACTCCTACCAATGTAGGAAAACTATTTCTTGGTGAAGAGACCTTGGTTTCATGTACCCCTAAGGGAATTATGCTGTTATTGGAGTCTACTGAAACTGATTTAAAAGGAAAGAATGTTACAGTTATAGGAAGGTCCAATATTGTAGGCAAACCAGTATCTATACTTTGCCAGCAAAAACATGCAACCGTTACAATGTGTCACTCAAGAACTAAAGATTTAACTGCAAAATTATCTGATGCAGATGTTGTCATTGTTGCAGTAGGAGTCCCTAAATTCATACATGGGGATCAAATACCCAAAGGAAGTATTGTTATTGATGTAGGAATTCATAATATTGATGGAAAGCTTTGCGGAGACGTTGATTTCGAATCAGCTAAAGAAAAAGCTTCAGCTATAACTCCTGTACCTGGCGGTGTTGGACCAATGACTGTTTGTGCATTAATAGAGAATACAGTAATTGCAGCAGAAAGATTGTCTCAGTAATTTAGCGCCTGAGAAGATTTGAACTTCTGACCTTTGGCTTCGGAAGCCAACGCTCTATCCAACTGAGCTACAGGCGCAAATTATAGATGATTTTTTTATTTCTTTTAGTATAATCTACCGAAAAGGAAAATAATAAAGGATAATTTTATCAATGGAACAAAAAAGTACTGATGGTCAGTTTTATAAAACAGCAAGCATACTCTCTCTAATAATATTTGTAATACTAATCGTAATAGTTTATTTATCTAATGTTTTTGCTAATCATTCAAAAAGTCATACCAAAAATCATGGTAAAGAATTAAGCCAATTAATAGATGACCGCACTATGCCTATTGGTAGAGTTAATTTAGCTAGCAACCCATCTATAAAACCTAAAATAGAAGTTGCTGTTTCAAATCAAACCAAATCAGGAGAACAAGTTTATAATGAAGTTTGTCTTGCTTGTCACTCTAGTGGTGCTGCTGGAGCACCTATAACTGGCAATAAAAATCAATGGAGCGAAAGGATTGCAGAAGGAATAGATCATTTATATGAGCAGGCAATTAATGGTATTGGTGTTATGCCAGCGAAAGGTGGGAATCCTTCACTTACAGACGATGAAGTTAAAGCTGCTGTAGATTATATGATTGAAAAATCTAATTAATCTTTTAGTTTATTTTCTAATTCTTCAATTTTTAATCTTGTTTTCAGTAGGACCTCTTTTTGAGTATCAAATTCTTCCTTAGTAACTAAATTTAATTTTTTTAGATAATCTTCTAATAGAATTTTGATATTATTTTTCATTTCTTCCTTTAAACTTGGACTCCCTTCAGGAATCAAGGAGTTTATTTTTTCAACTAATTCTATTAATTTATCAGAATTTAACATGCTATCCTCTTGCACGTATTTGGTGCAAAAATATAATAAAATGCATCAAATACATACGTTTTCATTACTAGTTATACTATTTACACTCTACACTAAGTATGTCATTGTTACAAAACACTGGACTAAAATTAAGGAATATGTGGTTGGCATGGATTATGCATAGTATATGACATGCTGGACTACGATTGTTGATAATCGTCCAGCTTTAAATTTAATAAATAGGAGTAATTGGGGAGAGAAATTATGGGAAAAATAATTAAAAATACTGTTGCAGGTTTCTTGTTATTGACAATGTCTGCAACCACAGCGCTTGCTGGTGGAGCTGGTACTGGCGAAGGCAAAGGTATGAGTTCAGGAGGCTCTAGCGCTATTACTTATAATGTTGGTTTTATGACCGCATATTGGTATAGAGGAGCTTTTCAAAATGATTCAGCTATCAATTTTGGTGCTGATTATGAGGCTGGAAATATAAGCCTAGGAACATGGTGGGTAGATGTCGGTGCATCAAGTCTACATGATCCTAGTCTAGAAATAGATTTGTATGGTTCGTATGCCTTTGAAATGTTTGGCATACCCTCACACATCGGAGTAACTGGATATTACTACACAGATGATTTTGATCAAGACTATGAAGAAGTTAATTTTGGAATGGATTTTGGTTTGTTCTCATTTGACAGTGTAATATACGGTGATTATAAAGCTGGTAATGGAAATGCGAGTAAGGACTATGGCCATTTTAGAATAGATGTTCCGTTGTCAGAATCAATTGGATATAGTTGGCAAACGTTTACTGGTGGCGCACTTCATTATGCGGCACACGAGTTAACATATTCTACAGCTTTCGCGGGAGCGGATGTAGATGTAACTATTGGACGTAATAATGATGGAGGAGCTGGTGCTACACAAAATAGCGATCAAGAAACTGGTTACGCTACTCTATCTCTGTCATATAGTTTTTAATGAAAAGTTATTAAATTTTTAGGAGGACGATTTATCAATGAAATTAGTCATAGCAATAATAAAGCCATTTAAACTCGATGAGGTGAGGGAAGCTCTTTCACAAATTGGTGTACAAGGTATCACTGCAACAGAGGTAAAAGGCTTTGGAAGGCAAAAAGGGCACACTGAACTTTATCGTGGCGCAGAATATGTCGTTGATTTTCTACCAAAAATTAAACTTGAAATAGGAGTTGAGGATGGATTACTTGATAAAACAATTGAGACAATCACGTCAACAGCTAGTACAGGTAAAATTGGTGATGGGAAAATCTTTGTTCTTGATATGCAAGAAGCCGTGCGCGTTAGGACTGGTGAGAAAGGAAACGAGGCTCTTTAGTTAATAAGTTAATTTATTAATTAGGAGAGCCAAGTTATTGAATTACCACATGCTCAAGTTACCTGTATCTCTTCCTTTCGCACTTCATAAAAGACCATAAACCTGATGGGTAACAAGGCATAACAAAAGGATTTATAGTAATATTCTTAAACTTAACTTTATTTAGAATTTTAACCATTGGTTGAATAATTTTTTTTTCATGTATGATGGGTGAGCCACTTTGTTGGATATAGACCCCATTTATACTTAGAGCCGTATAAATATATCTATAAAAATTTTTTGTAAATAGTTTTTTTGCGATACCAACAGGATCAGTTGAATCAACTACTATAAGATCAAATTTTTTGTTGGTATTTTTGACCCAAATATAGCCGTCTTTAAAAGAAATTTTTATTTTTTGCATAAATTCTTTCTTTATCTTAAAAAATTGAGGAAAATATTTTTTACATAAATCTACTACCATCTCATCAATTTCAATTAAATTAATGGATTTTATTGAATCTATAATACTCAGTTTTTTTACTAACCCAAAATCACCTCCTCCGATAATAAGAATATTTTTTATATTCTTTTTTTGGCTTATTAAATCAAAACACTTGTTGTGATAGCAATGGTGATCTTTTTCTGTGAACATGAAGCAACCATCAAGTAAAAGAACATTTCCAAATTTATTCGACTCATATATTTCGATTTTTTGATATTTAGACTGCTTATTTACTAATTTCTTATTAATGGTTATAGAAAATGCTTTTTTCGTATCTTTATTATATTCAGAGACTATTCTTTTTTTCATAAGGACTATAATATGATATTCTGTCAAAAAATAATATCTAATGAATGTAAAACATAAACATCTAATTGTAAGAGCTGAAGTTTCAAATACACCAACTAAAGGAGAGATGTATCAAATTCTTGAGTGGATGGAAAATTTAATTAAAAAAATTAATATGAAGCTTATGCATGCGCCATCAATTTCTTATGTTGATCAGAAAGGTAATCGTGGAATTACATGTATGGCCCTCATAGAAACTAGCCATATCGTATTGCATATTTGGGACGAAAACAATCCTGGACTATTTCAACTTGATATATACAGTTGTAAAGATATCGAAATAGACTTGGTTATAGATTATTTTAAAAATTCATTTAATGTTGAGAAATTGCAATATAAATTTTTGGACAGAGAAAATGATTTAACCTTAGTTGATCAAGATTAGACTATACTTTTGTTTTTCTACATTTCTCTAATTCATAATTATATTTAATTTTAGAGACTATATAATCTAACAGTAAACAGGTTCTTTTAAATAACTCGCTTTCTGTTGAATAATTTGCATGCGCAATAAAATCAACTCTTTTGGCATTTAGAAGTTGTTTACATATTTTTATTTGTTTTTTTTGTGATTTTTGGAAGACGGCAATAGAATGACCACCTGCTTTTTTGATTAAAGCCATGCTAGGTACATCTGTCATTCCATCCCCTATATAAATCATGTTGTGGAAAGGTATAGGGCGTTTATTTTCAGGCATGTGCATATTAATGCTTTGGGATAAAACTTCTTTTCCTTTATTAATTCTAAATAAATATTGTGTTTTAGTTGTATCTGTAACAACAATTTTTGGAAAAATAGCATGTCCTTGTCGATTATAAAAATATTCAGATGCAAATATTTTTTTTATATATTTTTTTATAGAAACCCCATTTAATATTTCTGAATGGCCAGCAGATATAATGTAATGAGAGATTTGAACATCTTTAGATAAGTTTTTAACATATTTATTAATAGATGAGAACCATCTTTTAACCCCATTATAGTAGATGATATCTTTACCCATTTTTTGAAATATATTTTTTGAAATTTTAACATTCCTTTTATTTGCTTCATCTAACAAATGCCTCATATAAATCATCATTAGTTCACCACCCGTTGAATTAGATTCCTTTTGGATTGAGTTCCAAAAACTTTTTGATTCAATACCAAGTTTAGGAATTATTGTATACTCTTGCATTGTCTTTGGAGTCAATGTTCCATCAAAATCGTAAACTATAGCAATTTTATTTTGCATCACATTTGTTTAGGTGCTGATATATTAAGCAGCCCTAATCCACATTTTAAAATTTTTTGTACTGCTGCAATAAGGTAGATTTTATTATAATCTATTTTTTCAGTCAGTAGTTTTACATTTGCGTAATAACTATGAAAATCTTGAGATAACTTCTGCAAATAGTGTGTCATTAAATGAGGTTCTAAATTTATAATTGATTTCTCACAGGTTTCTTCAAAAACATTCATTGAGTCGATAAGATTCTTTTCAAGATTATCTTTCAAACTATCTGGATTAAAGTCATGTTTCATATAATCTCCAGCTTCAATTAATAATTTCTCTATCCTGGCATACGCATATTGAATATAATATACAGGGTTATTTTTGTCTTCAGAGATAGCTATGTTTAAGTCAAAATCCAAATGCTGATCTTTTTTCTTGGTGAGATAGAAGAAATTTATAGCATCATTTCCAATTTCATTAATTAGTGTTTTTAGAGTAACAAATTCTCCTTTTCTGGTAGACATAGATATTTTGTCTTTTCCGCGGTATAAGTTTGCAAATTGTATAAGGTGAATATCAAGTTTATCAATATTGTGACCAAGAGCTTTCATTCCTAATTTGATTCTCGGTACATAACCATGATGATCTGCACCCCAGATATTTATAACTAAATCATATTTCGATAATTTATAATCATGATAAGCTAAATCAGAAGAAAGATAAGTATAATCTCCATTTGATTTTATAAGAGGTCTCAGTTCATCTGCGAGCAACATTAAAGCACCTTCATGTTTTTTAGTATGTCCAGAGGAATCAAGTTTCTCTAAAACTTTTTCAACACTTTTATCATCAAATAAGCTATTTTCAAAAAACCAATTGTCGAAAGAGATATCTAGATGCTCCAAATCTTTTTTTATATAATTTTCAATCATGTATTCACAAATTAGTTTAATCCATTTCTTTTTTTCTGACTTATTTATATCTGTAGATACTTTTTTAAAATCTGGATATTTTTTTTCTAACTCTTTTGCAATATCGTCAATATATTCACCTTTATATAAATCCTCATCTGATAAATTATCAGACAAAAGGTTTTTGAAAATACTATGAAATAATAAGTCCATTTGCCTTCCTACATCATTAATATAATACTCGGTATGAACATTATGGCCTTGTAATTTTAGGAATTTAGCAATTATATTTCCATAAATAGCTCCTCTACCATGACCTATATGCAATGGACCTGTTGGGTTAGCAGAAACAAATTCTAAATGTATTTTTTTTGGATTTTTTGTCTTAATTGAGCCCAACAAATTCTTATTGTTTAGAATCTCAGTTACTATATTATTTTTTTTAGTTTCCTGAACTATAAAGTTTATGTATCCAGGTTCAGCTATATCATAAGTAAATAAATCTGTTTTTTTTATTACCTTGACTATTTCTTTTGCTATATCCATTGGGTTTTGATTAAGAATCTTAGCTAATTTCATAGCTATATTAGAAAAAAAATCAGCTTTGATGTGTTTAGCAGTAGCTTGTTGTACTTCAACTAATTTATCTAACTCATCTTTTGAAAATTTTTTTTTCAGTGCTTCTATTAACAGATTTTTGAGTTTATTTTTCAAATTAGTTTAAACCTTTTTAATATAAATCCAGAGGGTCAATGTCAAGAGACCATCTTATATTATTAATTTTCTTTTCTACTATATATTCTCTTATTTCTTGAGTTTTTTGTAGTAAAAGTTTTCTGTATGCAGATTTTATTATTAGTTGGAAATAAAATATATTATTTTTTTTGGCCATGGGAGAGGGAATAGGCCCAAAAATAGATATATTTTTCTGCGTGTCAAAAGTATTTTTAACTTTTTGTAAGAATTCCAAGCAACTATTTCTTTTGTATGACCCAATTTTAAGCAGAGCTAGATAGCTATAAGGAGGCAAGTAAGTATTTTTCCTTTCCATTAGCGCCTTTTCTGAAAAACTTTTATAACCATTTTTTAGTAATTCAATAATAAGTGGATGATCTGGCTTCCTTGTTTGTATGATGACCTTTCCTTGTTTTTTTTGCCTGCCCGATCTTCCTGATACTTGAATCATCAACTGAGCTGTCCTTTCAAGTCCACGGAAATCTATACTATGCAGACCAGAATCAATATCTATTATTCCAACAAGTGAAACATTCGGAAAGTCATGCCCCTTCACTAGCATTTGAGTCCCAATAAGTATATCTATCGAACCATCTCTGGCTTTTTCAATAAAGTCATTTAGTTTTTTTGTAGTATTTATATTATCGCTATCAATCCTCAGTATTTTTGATGATGGAAATAGAGACTTTAACCTATCTTCTATTCTTTCTGTTCCAAATCCTAGAGGAATAATTTCACTTTCTTTACAGCAATTATTAAAATCATTTTGATTTTTTTTAAAACCACAATGATGACACCATAACTTTTTTTCATTTGAGTGATATGCCATATATGAATCACATTTTTCACACCTTGAAATCCAACCACATTTTTTACAAAGCAAAGTATGACTAAAACCCCTTCTTCCTATAAATAATAGTGTTTGCTCTTTATTTTTAATTTGTTGTTTTATTTGTCTAATTAGCTCTGATGATAAACCTTCATCCGGACTATCTTTATTCAAGTCTACAAGAAAAATTTTTGGTAAAGTTGTGGAAAAAAACCTTTTTTTCAATTCTAAATGTCTATATTTTTTTTTCTCACAATTATATAAACTCTCAAATGATGGGGTAGCGCTTCCAAGTATTATAGGCAAATTATTACTTTTAGCCCTCATAATCGATAAATCACGAGCATGATATTTAAATTTTTCTTGTTGTTTTAAAGATAAGTCATGCTCCTCATCTATTATAATTGCTTTTAAATTCTTAAATGGAAGAAAAATTGATGATCTTGTACCTACAATTATATCCAGATTCCCATTTTTAGTATCTAGCCAAACTTTTAGTTTTTCATTCTCTGTTAATGAAGAGTGGTAGCTATCCACATTGTATTTCAGATATTTTTTGAATCTATTTAAAGTTTGAGGGGTTAAATTTATTTCTGGAACTACAATTAAAATCTGACCTTTTTTAGAGGCTACATAATCAGATATTTTTATATATAATTCTGTTTTTCCACTTCCAGTTACTCCTTCTATTAAAAAACTATTAAATGAATTTAAATCACATTTAATATCTTCAAAAACTTTTAATTGTTCAGAATTTAGTTTTATTTCAAGCTGATTGGACTTATTTTCTTCACAAAATTCAAGTTTTTTAATAAAGCCATTTTCAATCAGTTTCTTTAAAATACTTAAATCATTAGAAGCATTTTTTATATCTTCGATAAATACATTTTTTTTATTTTTAATATACTCATATAATCTCTTCTGGGAAGGTTTATTATCTAATTCACCTATATTTACATTAGAATTAACTAAAAACTTATATTTTTTAAATTTTTCATAATCAATAATTTGCCCTTTACGAAGAAGTGATGGTATAGAGCTAAATAATACCTGACCTATAGGATGTTGATAGTAATTAGAGCCCCAAAGACATAAATCCAGGATATCTTTACCAATTATGGGATCTTCATCAATCTGATTTAAAACCTCTTTCAATTTATATCTAGCTTTTGGCTTGTCATCAAATGGAGTTTTGCCAGGTGAGATTACAATACCAGTCATTTTTCTTTGACCAAATGGCACTTCTACTCTAGTGCCCGGAATGGCTTGTTTTATATTACCAGGCAGCTGGTAATCAAATGTATGATAAATTGGTAAATTTAGGGCAACTTTGACTGAATTAGACATCATTTAATTATACATTTAGTAAGAGTATTTCCTATTGTAGAAAATCTGATTAGAAAAAAATTATCCACAGATTTTGTGGAAAAAACTGTGGATAACTACAGACTTTTTATCAATGGCTATTCAGATTGCTCAAGTTGTTTGGATTGTTCAATTTATAATCAATTTCAAAAAACATATATATTTCAATTATTTATGGAGTATTCATTTTTCTTATTCTTTATATTTGAATTTAAAGCAATGTTTCTTTGGAACTCAAAAAAAATGTTAATAAATCATGGCTTTTCTACAAATTTGCCTCATTTTCACGCAAATATTAATCAAAAATTATTAGTTTTTTAAGCATTTTTCATTTTGTTGTTTCAATTGAGTGCATTAGTAAGTTGTTTAGTTGATTTGAATCGCTATAATCTAAGTTTATGATTACTCAACAGCAAATATTAAGGCTCAATTCAGCCGGAAGACCCACAGGATGGATTAATTATCAGGATGCCGTTAGATTGTACTGTAATGACCAGGTTTCGTATGAGTGTGGGACATCCTCGCTGCTCATAAGAGGGGGTTTTAATAAGATTACTAGCGAGCAAAGCAAGATTCTCCTTAACTCTATTGTAGCTACGCGCAGTCTAGGAAAATTTGATTATTCTTCATTTACACCTACTTTGAATAATGAGACTTTATTTAAAAGAGATAATCATCATTGTATGTACTGTGGTCTTGAATTCATCAAAAAAGAACTATCACGCGATCATATTGTACCCCTATCTCACGGCGGCAAAGATGTATGGACAAATGTTGTAACAGCTTGCAGGAGATGTAACAACGCAAAAGGAGGGAAAACTCCTGAAGATGCAAAAATGCTCTTAATAGCGATACCATTCATACCATCGAGAGTAGAATATATACTTTTGAAGGGAAGAAAGATTTTGGCTGATCAGATGGAATTTTTAATGTCTCATATTCCTAAATCTAGTCCAATATTTGAGAGATACAAAATAGGCTAATATTATTTTAAAATTAATGAATGAATAATAATTCAAACTGTAGGACAGCTGTCCTCTTAATCAATCTTGGAACACCAGATAAACCCGAAGAAAAAGAAGTCAGGGAGTATTTAAAAGAGTTTCTTTCTGATAAAGACGTGATAAGAATGCCGCGTGTGATTTGGTTGCCTATATTGTATACATTTATCTTACCTTTCAGGTCTAAGAAAAGTGCAGAATTATATAAACAAGTTTGGACGAAGAGAGGTTCTCCATTATTGTTTAATACTTATGATCAAGCAGAATGCTTGCAAAAAAAAATGAATAAAAACTATCCTGAAAAGTACCATATTGAATTTGCTATGAGATATGGAAAACCTTCAATTGATTCGGTAATAAAAAAGTTGGAAAGTTTTGGATATAAAAAAATAATTTATATACCTCTTTTTCCTCAATATTCAACGACTACCACTCTATCAATTTTTAAGAAGATTTGTGAATATAAAAAACTATTTACAAATTATAAATTTGTTTCAGATTTTCATAAACATAATGTATATATACAGGCACTTTCAAATAAAATAAAAAGATTTCAGGAAGAAAATGGAAATCCAGATAAGCTTTTATTCTCGTATCATGGAATACCTAAATCCTACATTGGGCCAGATGAGCCCTATGAAGATCAATGTTATAAAACTTCTGAACTTATTGCCAAACAATTAAAAATACAAAAACAGGACTACGAAGTAGTTTTTCAATCAAGATTAGGTAAATCGGAATGGCTAAAACCATATTTGTCTGAAAGATTAAAAGAATTACCTAATCATGGCGTTAAAAATATACAAGTTTTTTGCCCAGGTTTTGTATCAGATTGTCTAGAAACTTTAGAAGAGGTTGGTGAAGAAGCAAAGGATACTTTTTTAGATTCGAATGGAGAGAAATATAATTTCATCAACTGTTTAAATAATCATGATAGTTTTATTGATGTATTAGAAGATATCATCATAAATCAAGAGAAAGAATTTTAGATAAGAAATTTTTTTAGCTTCTTTTTAATCAATGTCTTTTTTAATTTAGCATATTGAGGTATACCATTCTTATATTGCGGATAGTCTTCTCCTTTTACTAAATTCAATATATATTCTTTGCATTTATGTGAAATACCAAATCTGTCTACGCTGATGAATTTTTTAGGTAAAGGTTTTTCTTTATTGGCAACATTTTGTAAATTAGTATATCCAATTGACCAAGAATATTTAGCATTCTTCTTTTTAGCCTTTATAGTTAACATAATTTCATTTTTTCCTTGTTTAGCAAATTGAATTGATTTTTTTCCTAATTCAAATGCTTGTTCAACATCAATTTTGGAACCTATATGTCTTGATGCTCTTTGAAGATAATCAGATACTGACCAATGAACCTTATATTTAAGGGATGTGCTTATCAGAGCAGCTAATTTAGGAGCAACCCCACCTAGTTGTGCATGACCAAAGCTATCTCTATCTTTACTACTAGATAAAAATTCCTTTTTATTATTTCTAATACCTTCAGATGTAACAACAACACAATAACCTTCTTTTTTAACTATTTGATTTACTTTTTGAAGAAATTTTTTTGAATTGAAGGTAACTTCTGGTAATAAAATAATATGAGGTGCATCAGTATTAGTTTTTTTTATAATTCCAGAAGCAGCAGCTAACCAACCGGCATGTCTTCCCATCACTTCTAAAATAAATACTTTTGTTGAAGATTCTGCCATTGAAGATACATCAAGAGACGCTTCAAATGTAGAAACTGCAATATACTTTGCAGCAGTACCAAAACCTGGGCAGTTGTCAGTTATAGGTAAGTCATTATCGATAGTTTTCGGCAAACCAATGCATTTTATATCATAATTCATTGATTTAAAAAATTGTGATAGTTTGAGCGTTGTATCTTGTGAGTCACCACCACCATTGTAGAAAAAATAACCAATATTATGAGCATTAAACACTTCAAGTATTCTCTGAAACTCTCTCTTATTTTTGATAGGATCTTTGAGTTTTAGTCTGCAGGAACCAAAAGCTCCGCCTGGTGTAAATTTTAATTTTTCTAATTCTTTTTTATTTTCTTTCGAAATATCAATCAGTTCTTCCTTTAGAGCACCAATAATACCATTTTTACCCGCAAAAACTTTTCCAAATAAATTTCTATTTTTTAGAGCTGATTTTATTAATCCTAATGCAGTAGCATTAATTACTGGGGTTACACCACCAGATTGAGCATAAAAAATATTTTTTTTCATATAACCTCACACAAGCTTTTAATTTGATTAATCCAAGAATCTTTCTGTCCTAATCTCATTCCTGTTTTTGTCAAAAAACTATCAACTTCTTCAAGATTAACCTCGTGTCTTTCAAACAATTTATTATCACTTTTTATAGTATCAATATATTCCAATGTGGCGAGTTTTTTTGATAAATAAATTATTTCTTTATTTTCAATTATTATATTTACATATCTATGAAATTTTTTCCCTAAATCTGATGAAATTAAATTAATATTATCAAATATATTATCAATATTTTTATATTTATTAATCAAAACAGCAGCGGTCTTTTCGCCAATTCCTGGAGCACCGGGTATATTGTCAACTGAATCTCCCATTAAACCTAAAAAATCAGTGAGGTTTTGTGGAGAGAAACTAAGTTTTTTCTTTAAATCTTTATGATTATATTTTTTATTATTTAAATCCCACCAAAAATCATCATCATATATTGTCTGAAATAAATCTTTATCATTTGTAAGAATTGTATTAGATATCCCATACTTTCTATTATTTATAGACAATGTATTTATTATATCATCAGCTTCATATTTCTCGCTTGCCATATTATTAATACCAATTAAATTTAGAAACTCTCTACATAATTTAAATTGAATTTTAAGTTCCTGAGGAGCTTTCTCACGATTTTTTTTGTAGTCTGGAAAGATTTTATTTCTGAAGCATGTTCCTAGGCTTTCATCAAATGTACAAACAATTAATTTTGGATTTAATCTTTTAAGTAAGTTGAGGAAAAATGTGCAGAAACCAAGGAAAGCTGAAATTGATTCATAATTTTTAGTTTGAATTTGTGGCATTGCAAACCAATATTTAAGAACAAAGCCAGTTGTATCCATAATATAAGCTCTATTTTTATTATTTTTATTGTACAATCTTTATGAGGTCCCCAACTTTTGGATTTTTGTCAGGATAATGACCATTGAGCAATCTGAGTTTATCAGATGCAAATTTACCAAGTGGTGATTGTTTTGCTAGGGTTTCATAGCTCATACCAGATCTGAACCTAATTACTTTTATTCGAAGCCCCTTTGAATTTTTCACCTCCTCAGCAGACATTTTTGAGAAGGTTTTTACAATTGATTTGGCTGAAGAATCATCAGAAGCTTTAGGGCTTTCTGAAACAAATATCCATACCTTAGGTTTAAACCCTTTCTCTTTAATATCAAATATTGCAGTAAACCTTTTATATTTTTCGGTAAAAGTACTAGATGATTTATAGAACATAGTATGACCTGTTAGTCCATTATAATTAAATTCTTGATTTTCAAGTAATTCATGCCTTTCTAAAAAAGAGGTTTTATTGATACCATCTTCTAGAAATTTTTTTGGCGTTAATCCATTTTCTAAGTCATCTTTTAAAAGTTCATCTAAACTTATAACTAGCTTATTATCTTCTTTTGTTAAAATAATATTTTTTGGATTATTTTGAAGCAACCATGAATCATCAAAACTAAATTTAATAGCCAAATCAGAATGGTAGAATACGTTATTTTTTACATATCCTTCTTCAGGACTTGAACCATAAAGTAGACCATCAATCATTTTTAAAAATTTTTCTTTATTCTTACTTTTTTTATTAGTTTGAAAGTTATTTTTAGCTATAACTTTTTCTATTCTTTTTTCAGTATCTGGATGAGTTGAAAAAATCCCATGATAACCGACCATTGGTTCTCTCCCTTCAGATTCTGCTATTTTATGTTCTAAATCATCTCTAGCTTTCATAACTTGTAAAAAAGATTGCATAGCATTAGGGTTATAACCAGATGCTAATAAATACTCTTTTCCTAGTTGGTCAGCTTCAAGTTCATATTTTCTACTATACCCTCTATTAATCGCCATATTTAAAAGATTAAATGCATTGTTAGTTAACTGACTACCGGGAACTCTAGATGCAACTAAACCAATTAAGATATTTGTTACTTGAGCCGTACTCATTCCTCTTACTGCATGCCTAGCAGTTATATGACCTATTTCATGACCTATAACACCAACAAATTCTTCTTCTGAATTAAAATACGGTAGAATACCCCTATAAAAGTAGACATACCCCCCAGGTGTTGCAAAAGCATTAAACTGCGGGTTATCGATCAATGTAAATTTCCAATTAAGTTGAGGTCTATGGCTATTTTTAGCAATAGTCTCACCTAACTCTGTAAAATAATTATTAAGTTCTATATTTTTGATAACTTTATTCTCTTCTAGAATTTTAGAATGATATGATGCGCCCATACTGATTTCTTGTTGTTCCGTTATTGTTACAAAATCAGGCATTCCTGATACAGGGTTTTTTGCGCATCCTGATAAAAAGAAGGAAACTAAAACAAAAATAAATAGAAGTTGAAATTTTTTATAAAACATAATTTTATTATATTAGAAGTCCTGTGAGATTTTGCATTTATTTTTTTAAGTTTTTCTAAAAAAATCTTCTAGTTTTGAAAGGGCTTGAGCACGATGACTAATTTTATTTTTTTCAGAAGGACTAATTTCTGCAGATGTTTTTTTATATTCAGGTAGATAGAAGATAGGGTCATAACCAAAACCATTTTTGCCTTTTGGATGTAATCCAATATATCCATCCCAGGAACCAAATGATATAAATGGATATGGGTCTCCAGGGAACCTCATATAGACAATCACACACCTATATGATGCCCTACGATCTTCAAATGGAACATTAGAGAGCTCATTTAATAGTTTTATATTGTTCTCTTCATTTGTAGCATTTTCACCTGCAAATCGCGCCGATTTTATACCTGGTTTACCATTAAGATAATTAACCTCTATTCCTGAATCATCGGCAATAGACCCTAGCCCAGTAGCTTCAGATGCACTTTTAGCCTTTAATAATGCATTTTCAACAAAAGTACTACCTGTTTCTTCTACATCTGGAAATGTTATATCGTTAGATGTAACCAAATCTATATTTGTTTTAGCAAGAATCTTTTTGATTTCATCGATTTTATCGTTGTTTTTAGAGGCAAGGATAATCTTCATATATATCTAATAAATTACAGAGTAATATTGTAAAATTAATAGAGCATTAATAATATAAAAAAATGAAAAAAAATAATCATATTGATAATAAAGGCAATGTACAAATGGTAGATATTGCTGACAAAAAAGTAACTAAAAGAAAGGCGATCTCATCTGGGTTTATTAATACATCAAAGGAGACTATTACTTCTATAAAAGAAAATACAAACAAAAAAGGAGATGTATTCTCTGTTGCTAAAATAGCTGGAATACAAGCAGCAAAAAAAACTTCAGAATTAATCCCTCTTGCACATCCAATAGATATATCAAATGTAAAGATAAATTTTGAAATTATTAATAAAACAAACCAAATTGAATGTGTCAGTGAAGTTACTTCAGTTGGAAAAACTGGAGTAGAAATAGAAAGTTTAATGGCAACACAAATAAGCTTATTAACTATCTATGATATGTGCAAATACTTAGATAAAGCAATGTTAATTTCTGACATAAAACTTATACAAAAAACGGGTGGAAAATCTGGAGACTACAAATATAAAAAATGAAAAAAACTATTCAATATTCAATATCCTTCATTATCTTAATTTTGCTATCAGTATTTATATATACTTTCTTTTTTTTCAATCCAGATAACTTTAAAGATGAGATAGGAGAGTATATTTCTTCAAAAATACAATATAAATTTACATATGACAGCACAACCTGGAGCTATGATCCAAGCCCTAGTGTTTCCATGAAAGGGATAAAAATTATAGATGATATAGCAATGCCTAATAAAAAGATTATTGATATAGATGAAGCAGTCATTGCAATTTCTAAAGAAAATCTTATGAATCAAGTAATTGATGCAGAAGAAGTTGTAGCTAATAATCTTATTTATTATGGAGTAAATGTTGATGAAATTCTTATGAAAACCTATTCATTAATAAAGTTCAAAAATTTCTCCTCATTGAGTAAAAATAATGCTACAAAAATTTATCAACTATACTCAACAGCAAAAATTGAAGAACAAAATATGCAAATAAATGATATAAAGATTGAATCAGAGTTATTACAGGCGAGAGGCAAGGGTACAATTAATCTTTCAACCAAGGAAGTTTTATTTAACCTAAAAGGGACTTTGAGAGATCTGCAAAGTATACGCCAAGTAAAATATAAAGAAAATTATCCTCTAGAATTGCAAGGAAAAATATTACCAATAAGAATCCAAGGTAAAATGGATAACTTAAAAGTCTCTATAGATTTGGAAGATATAATTGTTGAAGAAATTATTAACCCTCTTAAAGATAAATTAATTGAAAAGATACAAGATGATATCAAAGAGAAGATTAAATTACCGTTCTAGTGGAACAATAAGTACAAGTAAAAAAATATTGGACTGGTATGATCAGAATGGAAGAAAAAATCTACCTTGGAAGAGCACTGATATATATAAAATATGGATATCCGAAATAATGCTCCAACAAACACAAGTATCTACTGTAATTCCATATTTTATTTCATTTATAAAGAAATACCCAAATTTCAAGAAACTTTCTAAAGCTAATCTTGATGCAATATTAAAATTATGGAGTGGGCTGGGCTATTACCGAAGAGCAGAGAATATTTATAAAACTGTTCAGATTATTGTTACACAATTTAATGGAACTTTTCCAAAAAATTATGATGATATAATAAAATTGCCAGGAATTGGCAGAACCACTGCGTCAGCTATTTTAACATTTGCGGAAATTGAAAATTTACCTATTCTGGATGGGAATATAAAAAGATTATTATCTAGGGTATATGGTATCAATTTAAATAATTTTAATAAAAAAATTGAAAATCAATTATGGAAGATTTCTGAACAAATCATACCTGCTAAGAGGACATCTGATTTCAATCAAGCTTTGATGGATATTGGTTCTCTCGTATGCAAAAAAACTAATCCAATTTGTGATGAATGCCCTATACAAAAAGGCTGCAAATCTTTTAAAAATAATTTCTTTCAATCACCAAAAAATAAAAAAAATTTATCTATAAAAAAGCAGGATATTTGGACTGCATTAATTATTAATAAAAATAAACTTTACATGAAAAAAATTTCATTAGATGGGCTTTGGAAAGGCTTATATTCATCACCTTTATTTATAAATGAAAAAAAAATGACGCTATGGTTGAAACAAAAAAACCTCAAAGATAATCCAGAAATAGAATCAGGAATTTTTAAACATAAATTATCTCATATCGATTTTACATTTAGAGTTAAATTGTTCGAAGTTAAATCTAATAAAAAGCTTATCCTTAGTGATGATAATTGGTATAATCTATCTGATATTGAACATGGTATACCAAAGTTTCAAGAAAAAATTTTAAGTTTATTTAAAAATTAATTATGGCTAAGATTATAACCTGCACAAAATTAAAAAAAGAAGCTGAAGCTTTAGACTATCAGCCTTATCCGGGAGAAATTGGCCTGAGAATTATGAATGAAATTTCTGCTGAGGCTTGGGAAATGTGGGTTAACCACCAAACCATGTTAATAAATGAAATGAGATTAACACCTGTTGATCCCAAATCTAGAAAATTCTTAGAAGAAGAAATGGAAAAGTTTCTTTTTGGGGATGGATCTAAAGCACCAGAAGGTTTTGTACCAGAAAAAAAATAATTTAATAGGCCAGGTAGCTCAGTTGGTAGAGCAGAGGACTGAAAATCCTCGTGTCGGCAGTTCGATTCTGTCCCTGGCCAAAATATCATGAATGCTGAAAATATAAATGTATTATTGAATTCTGCGCTTAAACTGCATAATGAAGGCTTATTAGATCAAGCTAATACAATTTATGAAAATATCCTAAAAATTGATAAGAAAAACTTTTATGCAAATCATTTATTGGGTGAAGTTTATCAGTTAAAATTCAAAGATTCGCATAATGAGAATTTATTATATAAATCTATTGAATGTTTTAAACAATCTCTTTCAATAAATATAAATAGCCCTGAAACTTGTATTAAATTAGCTTTGTCATTACTCTGGATTGGAGAAATTGAAGAAGCTAATAAATATTTTAAAAAATCTAACTCAATTACAAATACCGAAAAAAATTTTTTAAAAAAAGATCTTGAAAAATTAGATAATAAAAAAGCTATTGAATCAATAATAAAACATGAATTTGAGCAATTAACATATATTGATGGCGACCCAGACGGGATAAGGAATACAAAATTTAGTAGTGATTATTATAATTTTCTAGAACAAGAATATGCAAAAATTAAAAAAGGTAATTTTAAAGTAGAAGGACTCAATGACAAAATAAAATCAAAATTATTAAAACAGCTTTATAATAAACCGCCAAAAATTGTCCAAGAAAATTTTATAAATACAGATAATGATATTTTAAAAATAGAATCAGATTATAAAAATGCAACACCTGAAATAGTAGTTGTAGATAATTTTTTAAACAAAGAAGCATTACATGAATTATATAAATTTTGTTTATCAGCAAATATTTTTAAATATCCATACGCTAATGGCTATATGGGGGCTTTTCTAGAAAAGGGGTTATCTAACACATTTATTTTACAATTGGCTCATAATCTAAAGAATACTTTTACGCAAACTTTTCATAATTTACATCTTACTGAAGCATGGATTTACAAATATGATAGTGAACAAGATGGAATAAATGTGCATGCTGATGATGCTAAGGTAAATGTAAATTTTTGGATAACTCCAGAAGTATCAAATCTTGATGCTGATGCTGGAGGATTGATTATTTGGGATAAATTTCCACAGGAAAACTGGAATTTTGAAGATTATAATTATATTAAGAATAGTACTAATATTGAGAAAATGCTTAATGATAATAATGCCAAACAAATAAAAATACCTTATAAGGAAAATAGAGCCGTAATTTTTAATTCGAAACTATTTCATGCCACAGATAAATATAGGTTTAAGAACAATTTTGTTGACAGAAGATTAAACGTAACTTTGCTATATAGTTAGACAATTCTAGAAAATAAACCAATGCTCTTTTAAAATCACCAACAAAATACTATAATGAGATGATGGAGAACAACCCTTTTAGACAAAAAGCTAGATTCAGATTAGGACAGATAGTATATCATTCAAAATTTGGCTATAGAGGGGTGATAGTAGATGCAGATCCTTATTTTCAAGGTACAGATGAATGGTATCAGAGCGTCGCTAAATCAAGGCCAGACAAAAATAAACCGTGGTATCATATTCTTGTTCATGGGCAAGGCAATGAAACTTATGTTGCAGAAGGTAATTTGTTGCGTGATGCAAGCACAGACCCTATAGATCATCCATTTGTTGAAATATTCTTTGATGAATATGATAACAGTGGGATTTATTCCTTAAAACAGACTTTCAACTAAATAATTACTTATGAAATTTTTATCAAGCTTACTTGAGAAGATTTCTTCAAGTAATACAGAAGTTAAAAAAGAAACGCTGAATTCTTTTGATGATCATTTGGTTTTATCAACCTGTATATTACTTCTAGAAGTAGCTAAATCAGATGACAACTTTGATGAAGCAGAAAAACAAAAAATACTCTCAATTAGCAAGAAAAATTTTGATTTATCAGACGAACAAACAAATTTACTTTTAGATATAGCTAACACAAAAAATGAAGAGATGATTTCGCTTTATGAATGGACATCAAAAATAAATGATTGCTGCACATATTCTGATAAAAAAAAACTAATGGAAGACCTTTGGGAAGTTGCTTTTGCGGATCAAGTTATAGATAAATATGAAGATTATACTATCAGGAAGATTGCTGATTTATTATATGTTAAGCATAAAGATTTTATAAAGGCTAAGATACGCTAATCATTCAATTCTAAAGGTTGCTATTTCACCAAATAAATTAGGGAAATTCTTTGTAAGGAAATTATTTTTTTGATTAACAGTAGTAATTGATTTTTCTAATATCTTGTAATCATTTTCTTCACAAAATACCATAAAATCTTTAATTGTACATAAGTGAATATTTGGAGTTTCATGCCAAGAATATGGTAAATTCTCTGTGACTGGCATTTTACCCGTTAATAACAAATTCAGTCTTGAAGACCAATGACCCATATTAGGAAAAGAGACAATTATTTCGTTGCCAATTCTTAGCATTTCATCTATTAGTTTTTTTGGATCTTTTAAAACTTGCAGTGATTGAGCTAACACTACATAGTCAAAGGATTTTGATTCAAAGTCATCAAGGCCAGCATCTAAATCTATCTGAAGTACATTTACCCCATTTTTAATAGATTTTTTTATGTTTTCAACATCATTTTCAATACCATAACCATGAACACTATATTCTTGTCTTAAAATTTTCAGGAGTTCCCCATCGCCACACCCTAAATCTAAAACTTTTGTAGATGGTTTTACCCAAGAGCTTATTAATAATAAATCTTTTCTAAACATTATTATGGATTTCATCTGTAAATAATTTCATAATTTGAAAATAGTCATTATTTTCCATCAAAAAAGCATCATGTCCACCGCCAGAAATAATCTCAGAATAACTAACATTTTTTTCTGACTGCAATAGCATTTTTACAATTTCTCTCGATCTTACTGGCGGAAATCTCCAATCAGAATTAAAAGAAATTACTAAAAATTTACAGTCTGTTTGTTTTAATTTTTTATAAAATTCTTCGCCAAAATCCTTTAATGGATCAAAATAATCAAGAGCCTTTGTCATTAAGAGATATGTATTTGCATCAAAAGATGAAACAAACTTCTCTCCTTGATATCTAAGATAACTCTCTATTTGAAATTCAACATCAAAATCAAAACCCAATTTTGATTTTTTTAAATCTCTACCAAACTTCTCTCCCATAGACTCATCAGATAAATATGTTATATGCCCCAACATACGAGCTAAAGCGAGCCCATGCTCTGGAGATACTTTTTTTTCTAAATAATTTCCACCATGCCAATTTGGATCTTTCATAATTGCTTGCCTTGCTACCTCATTAAAAGCTATGTTTTGAGCTGTTAGGCGCGGAGCAGCTGCTATAATTATTGAATTTTTAATTAGTGATGGATATTGAATCGCCCACTGAAAAGATTGCATTCCACCAAGACTACCGCCTACAACAATTTGCCAGAAAGGTATTTCTAAATAATCCATTAAGATTTTTTGTACATTTACCCAATCTCCAACGGTAACTATAGGGAAATTAGAACCAAAGTATTTTTTAGTTTTTGGATCAATGCTTGTGGGACCGGTTGAACCATGACATCCACCTAAATTATTTAATGAAACTACAAAGAATTTTTCTGTATTTATTGGTTTATTTGGACCTATCATATTATCCCACCATCCTGGCTTTTTATCACCGTCATGATACCCCGCAACATGATGGTTGCCAGACAGTGCATGACAAATAAGGACGGCATTTGTTTTATCTTTATTTAATTCTCCATAAACTTCATAAGTTATATCAAAACTATCAAGTCCTTTCCCAGACTCAAGTAAAAGTTTTTCTTGGGTTTTCATAACTTTCGGTGTAACCATACCAACTGTATTTTCTTTATTCATAATTAAAAATAATGAATTAATCCAAAAATGGGTCTCACAACCAACATTTCTGTTAATTGAATTAATAAAAGCAAAATGATAGGAGAGAAGTCGATTCCTGACATTGATGGTAATAGGCTTCTAATAGGTTGGTATAAGGGGTCGCATAGCTCATTTATTAAAGAGAACAATGGGTTATTATTATATATAAAAAACCAACTCGCTATCGCACCAATGATTATCAACCAAAAAAATATATTTAAAACAGTTTTAAGAAATAAGCCAAATGAAAGAATCAAAATATGAGTTATATTTAAATCAACATTTTGGAAGAAATAAGGAAAAGTAATTTCTAATCCAATAATAAATATGATTAATAAAACTATACCTAAATCAATACCACTAAATCTTAATGAAATAAATGAAAATGGAGAGATGATTGGTTTAGTTATTTTAACAACAGCTTGACACAAAGGATTATAGAAATTAACACGTGCTACTTCAAATAATAATCTAAAAATCATCATATATTTTAAAAAACCAAGTAAAGTGCCTACTATTAATAAAACCGGATCTGAGAGATAGTTAGTCATTTAACCTTCCTTACTAATAGATTTTGCCTTTTTAAATGCATCAAAAATAGATTCTTCAAGTATTTTTTGAAACTTTCTCTTTTTTAAAGTTCTAAGAGCAGATTCAGTAGTTCCGCCTTTTGAAGCAACCGTTTGTTTTATTTTTTCAATATTGCGAGCATCATTATTACAAAAAAAGGCTGTTCCAAAAAATAGTTCACATGCATATTTATTTGACTTCTCTTTAGAAAATCCAAAATTCTGAAGCACTTTAATGAATGATTGAGTAAATTCAAGAAAATATGCTGGACCACTACCTAGTAGAGCAGTTACTTTATCAATTTCAATTTCTGATTTAACATTATTAACGGAACCAAAGTTTTTCCAAAACGCATTAATTGTATTAAGATTCTTATTAGTCACGTATCTATTGTGATATAGAAAAGTGGCGGCGTGCCCAAACTTCGCATTAATGTTTGTCATGACTCTCATTATCGGTAGTGTAGGTATATCAAAATATTTTGATATATTTTCAGATTTAACTCCAGCCATCAAACTCATTATAACAGTTTTAGAATTTATAAAATTTTTTAAATTGGAACATACTTTTATATAGTTTTTTGGTTTTACTGCAATCAATATTAGATCAGCAGAACTTGATACTTCTTCCAAACTCTTTTTAAAGATTATTTTATTTCCTTTTGAAAATTTCTTATTACTTTTATCAATATCGTAAATAAATACTTTGTTCTTAAATTTATTATCAATCAATCTTTTTAGCAGTATTTGCGTTATATTTCCTATACCTATAATGCCAATATTATTATTCATTTTCTCTCACCAAAAATATATTGACCAATTCTAAGCATTGTAGAACCATTCTGTAATGCACATATATAATCATTGCTCATCCCTATAGATAATGTATCAAAGTTTTTCATTTCAGCAGTAAGTTTTTCAAATGCTAATCTCAGTATAGTATACGAATCTTGCTTTTCCTTCAAAATATTAGTTTTTGATGGAATGGCCATTAAGCCCCTAATTGTTAGGTTTTTAAGTTTAGAGATATTCTTTATAAAACTATTTAGCTCATTAATCTGTATTCCTGATTTTGATTCTTCATTATCAATATTAATTTGAATACAAATATTCATATTCTTATTAATTTTCTGACATTCATTATCGAGGATTACTGCATGTTTTTCTGAGCATATAGTTTGTACCCAATCAAAATACTTGCAAATTTTTTTAATTTTATTTGACTGAATTCTTCCTATAAAATGCCATTCTAAATTTTTTTTTTTGAAATACTCTATTTTACTTAAACTTTCATCAACATAATTTTCAGCAAATATTCTATATCCTAATTTAATAATTTCTGAAATTTCTTTATTATCTTGCGTTTTTGTAACTATAACTAATTTAAAATTTTCATAAGGATACTTTAAATGGCTTTTTATTTCTTGATCCAGATTCTTTAATTTTTCAGAAAAACTTTTTTCCATCAATTCTATTTTCTATTTTTAAAAATTAAAGACATAATTGCCATTCTTATTGCGATTCCAGAAGAAACTTGATCTAAAATTACCGAATTCTTCCCGTCTGCTACCTCAGAATCTATTTCTATTCCCCTATTAATTGGTCCAGGGTGCATGACTATTACATCTTTCTTTGCTGATTTTAGTTTTTTTTCAGTAAGCCCATATGCCTTATAGTATTCATCAGTTGAAATTAATGCCTCATGCATTCTTTCTTTTTGTAATCTCAGCATGATAATGACATCTGCGTCATTTATACCTTCTTCTAAATTTTCTATATAACTGGCCTTTAACTCATTAATATTTTCTGGCATCAAATTTTTCGGTCCAACCATATTTATATTCTTCACTGAGAGAATTTTAAGTGCTGCAATCGTAGATCTTGCTACCCTTGAATGTAAAATATCACCTACGATTGATATATTTAAGTTTTTAAATTCACCTTTATTCTTTTTTATTGTATACATGTCAAGCATTGCCTGAGTAGGATGAGCATGAGAACCATCTCCAGCATTGATAACAGCAATATTTTTACCAACTTCCTCAGCAATATAATGAGAGGTACCAGATACTGAATGCCTAACAATAAACATATCGCAGTTCATAGCCTCTAGTGTTTTAATCATATCAAGCACAGACTCACCTTTATTTGTGGAAGAGTTAGCTACATCTATATTTATGAAATCAGCTGAGAGTCTTTTTGATGCAAGTTCAAATGTAGTTTTTGTTCTCGTACTAGGTTCAAAAAATAAATTAGCTATTGTTTTACCATTTAAATCATTAAATTTTTTTATTTTTTCATTTTCATAGTATTCTGCAAGACTGATGATTTCATTTATATGTTCTAATTTTAGTGATTCAACATTAAGAAGATGTATGAGTTGATTTTTTGAGTTAAATTGGATTTTATAATCAAAATTCATATTATCAACTTATCATATTTTCATTGAGCCAGCTTTGCAAGATTATTGAGGCAGAGACATCATCTAAATGGTATTTTTTATTTATTTTTTCGTGATTTTGCCTCATTTCTCGATATAAACCTTTGCTTTCTTCTGTAGTATATTCTTCAGAATATTTTATAATTTTGAGCCTGCCACTATATCTTTCAGATAACTGTTTATTGAAAGAGTCTAGAGCCCTAGTGAAATTATTTTCTTTTTTAACTGCAGGTTGGCCAACTATTATGATTTTAGGTGACCACGTTATAATTATTTGATCTAATTCATTCCAATTAATAATATTTCTTTTATTATAGATTATTGCTAAGGGAGATGCTTTTTTTGTGATATTTTGACTAATCGCTACTCCTATTTTTTTTAATCCAAAATCAATACCAAAAAAAACTGCGTCATCATTTTCAGAATATTTATTACTCATAATTGTAATATGTCTTTATAGTATTAATAAATTCTTTTGCAATTTTTTTACTCAGGTCATATTTAGTCTCTTTATCAATTTCATTTATACCTGATGGAGAAGTTATATTGATTTCAGTAACATAGTCGCCAATCATATCAACTCCAGCAAGGTAGACTCTATTTAGTTTCAGATAAATTCCAATTTTTTTTAGAATCTCTTTATGTCGCTGTTTTATGTTTCTAATAAAAAACTTCCCGCCATAAGCTAAGTTTGCACGGAATTCATTTTGTGGTGGAAATCTAACTAATACTTTTTCATAAGGGATTCCATTGTAAATGATAATCCTTGTATCTCCTTTATTGATCTCCTTAATAAATTTCTGTACCATGACAAGCTTTTTTCCTTCATTTGTTACTTTTTTAATTGTTTTATTTATATCTTTATCAGTGTACTTAACTAAAGAAATTAGTTTGCCAGCCATTAAATTTAATGGTTTTATTACAACCTTTTTTTGTTTCTGAATAAAATTTTCAATAGTATTGATATTACTAGCTATAATCGTAGGAAGTTTCTTTTCATTAAAATTAACACCAAGAATCTTCTCATTAAAATCTCTCAAAGCTTGAGGAGAATTAACAACTAAAGTTCCATTATTTTCGACATAATCTAATAAATATGTAGAGTGTATATAATTATCATCCACGGGCGGGTTTGTCCTAAATAACACACAATCAAATTTATTAAGATTGACTTTCCTAGATTTTGATATTGTAAAATATTTTTTTTTGTTTCTTGAAACTTGAATTGTTGAAGAGTCTGCAAAAACCTTTTTATCTTTGAGATATAAACTCTGTGACTCAATATACTCAATGAAACCTTTTTTTTGTAATGCTAACATTAGTGCAAAGGTACTATCCCACTCAGGATTGATTGTTTCAATTGGGTCCATAATAATACCAAATCTAAACAATCTAATCTCCAAGATTATAGATTTCTTTTGCTGCAGCTAATATAGCTAATCTTGCAATAACACCATAAATATAGAATTTATTTGTTTCAGAATAAATTGGCTCATCAGAATTTGGAGTTAAACATGCATTCTTAAAAGGTATTGGATGAAAAATCATACCTGGGGCATTTAGGTTTTCAGAATTATTTTTCATATTATGTAATCTATAAAATCCTCCTACAAGATTATTTCCAAATGAATATATTACTGGTTCCGCAACATGATCAGATGGTTTTAAATGTTCATAAGAATATATCCCTTCCTGTAAAATTACTCTATCTAATTTATTACCACCTTTGATTCTTGACATTTTTGTACGTTGTTTTCGGTTTAAATTTTTTAACATTTCTAAGTTATCAACTCTCATTATACCCATACCATACGTACCCGAATCAGCCTTAATCATTATGTATGGTTTTTCATTTATGGAATATTCATCATATTTTTTTTGTATCAAGTTAAACAGCTTATTAGCATTGTATAATAAACAGTCTTCACCTTGTTTGGTTTGAAAATCTATCTCTCCACAGTTTCTATATTGTGGTTCCAAAAGCCAACCATCAATATCAAGAATTCTTGAAAAACTATTCACTATATCGCTGTAATAGTCAAAATGTATTGTTTTCGATCTGTTGGACCATCCCATATTTTTATCTGGTAAGACAGGTTGTTTGATGCCATTTAGCAGAGAGGGAATTTCATCTGATAAATCATTATTAAGAATGATAACATCAGGAATATAATCCCCTAGAACTAAATAATCATTTTTTCTTATAATATTTTCTTCCGCTAAACTAATAGTTTGATTATTTGGTATTTTAGCAACACGTACTTCATAACCAGATTTCTTTATTAAATTTATAAGAGCATCTAAACTTTTTAGATAAAATTTGTTTCTAGTGTGATTTTCTGGAATTATTAAAATCTTAGAAATATTTCCTGAGACCCTTTCTAATACATGTTGTATTGCTGAAATATAAAGAAATTCAAAATCTTTATTTAGATTATTAAAGCCAGCGGGAAATAGATTTGTATCTATAGGGGCAATCTTAAAGCCAGAATTCCTGATATCTATAGAGCTATAGAATGGAGGAGGATATTTAATCCACTGTCTCCTGAACCATGTTTCAATTTGATTATGATTTTGTATGATACATGAGTGAAGACTCTGATCTATAAATTCTTTTGTATACTCAACTGTAATTTGCTTGCTCATTTTAATAATCAGACGTTTCTTAATAGTGTTTGTGCTACAATAGCTGCTGTTTCTGTTCTAAGAATTCTATCTCCTAAACTTATTATATTCCAATTTTCTTTAGTTGCATCTTCTATTTCTACATCATCAAATCCTCCTTCTGGACCAATCAAAAAAATAATGTTGTCAGCCTTAGAGTCATCAGGAATCATCTTTCTACCTGACTGATGAAATATTATTTTATGTGAGCTTTTAAATTTTCTATGAGTTAGAGTTTGATGAAAACTCATTGGCACAGAAAGTTCCGGTATAAAGAGACCATGTGATTGCTCAGTAGCATGAATTATAATTTTTTTCCAGTGACTTATTTTTTTTATATAACCCCCTGGATGACTCCTTTTAGATTTTATTGGAATTATAATATCTATTCCTAATTCAACAGATTTTTGGATTGCAAAATCCATGTGCTTATTACTAGAAAGACATTGAGCCAGGATAATTTTCTTACTCGATTTTTTTTTGGCTCTTAACAGATCTGTAATTATTATTTTTTTATTATTTTCTTTTAATAACTTACCTTTAAATTCTTTACCGTCTCCATTAAAAATTATTATTTTTTCATTTGTTTTAACTCTAAGAACATTTCGAATGTGATGTATAGTTTCTGTTGGGCAGTCTATTTCTTTTCCTATATCTAAAGACGTATTTATAAAAACCCTATGCTGTTTATTTAGTTGCTTCATTTATAGCCCCTTCAATCACTTCAATCACTTTATCAATTTCTTTAAGCTTAATCACATAAGGAGGCATAAAATAAATAACATTACCAAGAGGACGAATCAAAACGTTATTTTTTAATCCATATAAATAAGCTTTTATTCCTCTTCTTTCCTTCCAATTATATGGGATTCTCTTTGATTTGTTCTTTACCATTTCAACAGCTGTAATCATTCCTTTTTGACGTACTTCTGCAATATTAGGGTGTTCAGCTAGATGACAAATCTTTTTAAGAATATAATTTGAAAGTTTTTGATTATTCTTTAAAGTGTTATATTTTTTAAATAAGTCTAATGATGCGCAAGCAGCAGTACATGCAATTGGATTTGCTGTATAACTATGTGAATGCAGAAAAGCATTTAGTTTAGTATATTCGTCATAGAAAGCATTATAGATTTCATTAGTTGTTAGAATAGATGATAATGTCATATACCCTCCTGTAATTCCTTTAGAAGTACAAATAATATCGGGAGTAATTTTTGATTTTTCAAAAGCAAACATTGTTCCTGTTCTCCCAAATCCCACAGCAATTTCATCTACAATTAGATGTATTTTATATTTTGTACATGCTTGTCTAAGCAGAGACAGATAAACCTCATGATACATTCTCATATATCCAGCACATTGAACCAAGGGTTCTACAATAACTGCGCAAACATTTTTATGATTTTTTTTTATAGCATCTAACATTTCATCAAACATTTTGATTGTATGCTCTTTGTCAGAATCTTTTTCATTTTTAAAAAAACAATCAGGAGATTTCACCATAATAGTATTTTTTAGAATTTCTCTATATGTTTTCTTATACAGATCTATATTGCTAACTGATAGCGACCCAAGCGTTTCTCCATGGTAGCTATTAGTTAACGCAATAAACTTTCTTTTATTCTTATAGCCTTTATTTTTCCAATAGTGAAAACTCATTTTCATAGCAGCATCTATGGATGATGAGCCATTATCTGTAAAAAAACATTTTGTTATTTTTTTTGGTGTAAGTTCAATGAGCCTCTCTGACAAATTAATTGCTGGCAAATGAGTAAATCCAGCTAGAAGAACATGTTCTAAATTTTTAAGTTGAGTTTCAATTTTTTTATTTATATATGGGTTGCAGTGTCCAAAAAGATTCACCCACCAAGAACTTATTGCATCTATATATTTTTTGC
>JAYZKL010000034.1:0-30578 GCA_036163455.1 Pseudomonadota bacterium | reverse complement strand
CCAAGTTGTATTCCAGATAAGTTGATAATAAGATTCCTCAAAGATTGATGAGTAGGTATCAAGAAACCATATGAAGAGTTGCATTAGAGGAATCAATGCTGCCAAAGAGATTATTACAAAACACCATAAGAATGCACAAAAAGATTCAAATCCATATAAGTTTTGTTCTTTAATATTTCTCATTGTTTGTGATGTGTGAATATATTGGCTTCTACCGCGAGAATATTTTTCTATAATCATAACTATAAAGACAAATGTTAATAAGATTGACGCAAGATGTAATGAGCTATTTTCATCACCAAAACCAAACCAGGTTCTGAAAATACCAGTTGTAAAAGTACTGACTCCGTAATAATCCATCGTCCCATATTCAGCTAATGTTTCCATTATTACAAAACTTAAACCTGCAATAATTCCTGGCCTTGCCAAAGGTAATCCAATTTTTAAAAAACACCCTGTATTTGTTAGACCCATTGATCTACCAACTTCAAAAGCACAATAAGATTGCTGGTTGAAAGCAGAATAACAAAGTAAATATACATAAGGATATAGACAGATTGTTAGTATAAAAGCTGCACCATAAATATTACGCATACCTATAGTTTGATAAAGGGTAGAGCCCATACCAAATACCTGTTCGGCTACATCAAAAAAAACTCCAGATGGTTCAAACAAGCCGGCATATATAAATGCACTTACATATGTTGGTATAGCTAGCGGAAAAACTAATAACCATCTAAAGATATTTTTTCCTGGAAAATTATACATTGTAACTAACCATGCACAAGATACACCAATCACAAAAGTGAGAAATACAACCCAAAAAATTAGAAAAGCAGTGTTAAATAAATATATATTTAATAAATTTTCTATTAAGTGTTCCCATATTTCAGTAGATGGGATAAAAAGATAAGAAAAAATTGTTAGTATAGGTAACATCATTAGAATTAAGAAAAACCCAGTGATGTATTTAGTTTTAATCATCAGTTTAAAATTATTGCCAATTTACTTGATCAAATATCTTAACAGCAACCCCATTATTTTTTCCTAAATTTTCAAGGTTAATTTTATCTGTTTTAAAAGGATATCCCCATGATCTAACTACTGCACTTACTTCAATATTATTCCTAATTGGATATTCATGATTCGCTTTAGCATATAACTTCTGAGCCTCATCACCTGCTAGAAATTCTATAAGTTTTATGGCATTAGCAGTATTCTTAGAATGTTTTATAATTGTTGCGCCACTTATATTTATGTGCGCACCTCTGCCATCTTGATTAGGAAAGAAGACTTTAATCTGTTTTGCAAAACCTCTTTCCTTTTCCTTTTTTGATGTTATCCATTTACCTAAATAATAGGTGTTTGCTAATGTTAAATCACATTCGCCAAGTACAACTGAAGTCATTTGAGTTCTATCATTCCCTTTAGGGCTTCTTGCAAAGTTTTTAACTACTGAATCAGCCCATTTCTTTGATTCATCTTTTCCAATGTGTGAAATAAGAGAAGACAAAAGTGATTGATTATAGATGTTGTTTGATGATCTCATGCAGATTCTACCTCGCCATTTAGAATTAGCTAAATCTTCATATGTTGACAATTCTTCTAATTTAATAGTTTTTGGATTATACATAATAACCCGACTTCTTATTGATAGGCCGTACCAATAGCCATCAGGGTCACGTAAATTTTCTGGTATTAATTTATTTATTTTTTCAGAATGTATACTTTTTGTTAAATTTTTTATTTTTGCTCTATATAAATTACCTGCATCTACTGTTAGAAGGATATCTGCTTGTGTATTTTTTCCTTCTAATTCCAAACGTTTTTGAAGAGCTTTTGCTTTACCAGCAACTAAATTAACCTTAATATTCATCTGACTTTCAAAAGCATCAAGTAGTGGCTTTATCAAATATTCTTTCCTTGCAGAATAAACATTCACAACATTTTTTGTTTCTTGTGAGGGAGCGCCTGCAGCATAAATGTTGTTATGCACAAAGTTATCTGAATTAAATAGCCATACAAAGAGACCAAGGGATATGATTAGAGATAGTAGTTTTTTCATAATTACCTTCAAATAATGGACGAGAATGATTCTCATTATCTCATAAGTTTGTTAAAATTCAATAAAATTACAATCACATTACTTAAATAAATTCAGGTGTTTATGTTATATAAGTCATGTTATAGTTTTCACTTGATTCAAAAAAATATAAGAAGGCAACATACATGAAAATGTCAGAACTGGAAGGGCAAATTTGGATTGATGGCTCTTTCTGCGATTGGAAGGAAGCAAAAATACATATATTAACTCATACTCTCCATTATGGGACTGGAGTTTTTGAAGGCGTACGGGCTTATGAAACAAATCATGGGCCGGCAATTTTTAGATTACAGGATCACACTGATAGATTATTTAATTCTGCAAAACTTATCGGTATGAAAATACCCTTTACTCAAGAAATACTTATGAAAGCACAATGCGAAACTGTTGCTATAAATAATTTAAAAAATGCTTATATACGTCCCTTATGTTTTTATGGATCAGAAGGTATGGGTTTAAGAGCTGATAACTTAAAAGTACACTGTGCAATTGCAGCCTGGGATTGGGGTTCTTATCTTGGGAAAGATAAAATAGCAAATGGTATAAGAATTAAAGTGTCTCCTTTTCCAAAAAGAAATGAACTATCAATGTTATATCAAGCGAAAGCAACAGGGAATTATTTGAATTCTATGCTTGCGCTCAGAGATGCTTTAGATTCAGGTTATGATGAGGCTCTTATATTGGGGACAGATAATAATATTAACGAAGGTTCAGGAGAAAACTTCTTTATTGTAAATAATGGGCAGCTGTATACTCCGGATCTGGCCACAGTATTAGATGGTATTACAAGAAAAACAATTATTAGTCTAGCAGATGAATTGGGAATTAAAACTGTAGAAAAAAAAATAAGTCTAGACGAAGCTTTTGATTGCGACGAAGCATTTTTTACTGGAACAGCAGCCGAAGTTACTCCTATTGTTGAAATAAATGACAAAAAAATTAATAATGGTGTACCAGGTAAAGTTACAAAAACATTACAAAAAGACTATTTTAATTTGGTAAGCGGTAATCATGAGAAATATAAAGATTGGTTAACTTTAATAATGAAATTGAATGATTAAAAGAAAAAAAATACTTGTAGTAGGGGACATAATGTTAGACAAATATTGGTCTGGTGAAGTTGATAGAATTTCACCTGAAGCACCAGTCCCTATAATAAATATTAATTCATCAACTAATAAACCTGGTGGAGCAGCAAACGTTGCAGTTAATTTGGCAAAATTTGGTATGCAAGTCACTCTCATGGGAATCACAGGAAAGGATGAAGCAAATACTGAGATTATGAGGTTATTAAAAAAAGCTAACGTAACTTATAAACCCCTAGTAGACTTAAAAATTCGTACCACAACTAAGTTAAGAATTACTGGAAAGAATCAACAGTTAATGAGAATTGATCATGAAGACAAAGATAAATCAAAACTACATAAAAAACTTTTAAATCAAGTTTTGAAAGTAATAAAAAAACAGGACGCAATTATTCTTTCTGATTATGATAAAGGGGTTATTAAACCAATAGTAGTTGATATTCTAAAATCATCATTAAAGTTAAATATAAAAACATTTGTTGACCCAAAAGGAGATTCTTTTGATTGTTATAAAAATGCTTTTTTATTGAAACCAAATCAAAATGAGTTTGACTCCATTGCGGGATTATCAAAAACAAAAATAAGTTTTCATCTAAAAGCTGAAAAACTGCGGAAAAAACTCAAACTTACTGCTTTATTAGTAACTCAAGGAAAAGAAGGTATGACTTTGTTTCAGGAAGATAAAATTACCTCATATCCAGCTGAGCAAAAGGATGTATTTGATGTAACAGGAGCTGGAGATACGGTAATCTCAATTTTAGCGGCCAGTATTGCTGCTGGTAAAAGCTTAGATTCGGCAGTAAAAATCTCAAATATTGCTGCTGGTTTATCAATACAAAAACTAGGTGCTGCAAGCGTAACACAGAAAGAACTATTAGATGACATCTAAAAATAATAAATTTATTAAAGATTTAAACGAACTTAAACATCTTTGCAAAGGTTATCAAAAGTTAAATCAGAAAGTTATTCTTACAAATGGTTGCTTTGATATTATACATGCTGGACATATCCATTTATTAAATGAGTCAAAAAAATTTGGAGATATTTTAATTGTTGCATTGAATAGCGATAGTTCTATAAAAAAAATTAAAGAAAAATCTCGTCCTATTAATAATGAAGAGGATAGAGTTGTAGTTCTCTCAGCGATAAGCGTTATTGATCATATTATTATCTTTGAAGAGGAGACTCCAGAAAGAATTATAAATACAATAATTCCAGATGTTCTTGTAAAAGGGAGCGATTATGAAGGGAAATTTATTGCTGGAGAAAAATGTATGAAAGAAAATAAAAAAGATATAAAGTTGATTAAATTACTTGAAGGAAAATCAACAACAGATACAATAAACAGCATCAAAAGAATTAAGGACTAATTTTCTTTTCTAAAATCCTATCTATCATTTCTATTACATCATCAATATTTATTAAGGACATAGCTTTTTTATTCCTAATTCTTGTGCCCCATTTAACATTGTCTATATCTGTATTTTTAAAAATTCTTAATGCCTCATTATATCGATTAATAATATATTTTTGATTTTGGTAAGGCCCAGTTCTTTTTGGATTTGATGTTGCAAATAATCCTATAGTAGGTTTTGAGAGCATTGATGCTATATGCAGAGTCCCAGAATCTGGGCCAATATAAAATTCACAGTCCTTAACTATATTACATAATTCTTCTAGATTTGTTTTACCCACCATATTAGAAATAGAATCATTCAAAGATAGTTTTTCAGATGATTCTATTTCATAATTTGTACTTCCACCTACCATTATTGAGTGAAGATTATATTTGTCTGATAAGTACTTAACTATATATTCATAATTTTTGATATCCCACTCTCTATAATTAAACCTTCTTGAACTTGTAAAAGGGTTAAATACAATATATTTTTTTTTGTTTTTCAGTTCTAATTTTTTAGTACTATCTAAATCCAATGACCAGTCTAACAAAGTTTCTTTTATACCTATTTGCTTAAGAAAGTAAAAAAAGCTGTCTAAGACATGTATTTCTTTAGGCATTTCCACATTTGAATAGCTAAATCTTTTATTAGTTTTTATAAATAAACTTATCAATTTAGATCTTAGTGACCTTTGCATATGTAATAAGACATCAAATTTTTCATTTTTTAATTTATTATTTAAATCTATAATTGATTTAATAGTATGTTTCTTATCTATTATAATAAAACGTATTTTCTTAATGCTTTTTACAAGCTGATATTCAGTTTTCCCAATAATCCATGTAAGATCAGATTGAGGTAAATTCTGTTGAATTGTTTTTATAACTGGTATCATATGGGTTATATCACCAATTGATGATAGCCTTAAAATACATATGGATGCTGGGTAGTTACTTTTTTGAGACATAAATCGTGAGTATATTAGTTAAAAAAATAAATAAACATTTTATATTCTATGATAAAGACATTGGCATCAATATAGAAGAGTTATTTTTAAAGAATAATTTTCATCAGGAGCAAGTGTTTAAAACAGGAATAATTAATAATGGAAAATGGTTTCTAAAACATTATGTTAGAAAGGGGCTAATGAAATTTTTTGGAGATAGATATTTAAATACTTCAATAAAGAAAACTAGACCTTATCTTGAGTTTTTTTTGCTAAATGATTTATATAAGAAAAAATTCCCAACATGTAAACCCATTATGGGCTGGATTACAAAAGACAAATATACATATAGAGCTAACTTAATCTCAGAATATATACCAAGCGTTGATCTTAAAACATATATTGAAAAGAATATGATGAATGATAATGATTGGTATTTGATAGGAGCTTTAGTTTCCAGCCTCCATAGACTGAATATTTTTCATGGTGATTTAAATATTACAAATATACTAGTCAATGATAGTAGTAAAAATAATGAGAAGTTTGCATTAGTTGATTTTGATAAATCAAAAAATAAAGACTATTTAACGGTAAAGGAGAAATCATCTAATATAGATAGAATTCTAAGGTCATTAAAAAAAAATAATCTATATAATAAAAATGGTTTTGATTTACTAATTAAAGGCTATTCTTTTACTAATGATTGAATATGTTTACAGTAATCATTAAGTATATCTTTTTTAGAATCTAAGAGCTTTTTTGCATTATTTCCAAATATCTCTCTTTTATTCCTAGACCTAATTAATTTTTCAAAAACATTTTTTAGCATAGAAGCTTCTTTAATCATCAGTATCGCACTTTTCTTTAGAAACTCTTCAGTTTCAGCTATAAAGTTATACATATATGGCCCCACTATAATAGCTTTACTATGTAATGCAGCTTCTAGAAAGTTCTGTCCACCATGATCAACTAGTGAACCACCCATAAAAACAAATTCACAATGTTCTATCCATTGATTTAATTCACCATATGTATCAGCTATATAAACTTGCGTTTTTTCATTAATTTTTTCATTCTTGCTTCTTATAGATATTCTTACATCTGATAATGGAATTTGTGCTAAAATTTCTCCTAATCTTTCTGGGTGTCGAGGAACTATCACTAATAATAATTTTTTTTCTTTTAATTTTAACCATTCACGTATTATTTTGCCTTCTTCATCATGATGAGTTGATGCAGCAAGTATATATTTGCGTTCAATTAAACTAGTGGTATTTTGAATACTCATATAATCTGCAAATTTTAAATTCCCGACAACGTTAATTTTATTTTCTGGAGCTCCTAATTCAATATATTTTTCTTTTTCCAGGTTTGATTTACAGAGAATTTTTGATAAATTTTTCAATGCATTTTTATACACATCTTTAATAAGTCTTGGTTTATCTGTAGTTTTTTTTGATAATCTTGCATTCACAATGATTGATTGAATATTATTTTGTTTACATCTATGGAGTAAATTAGGCCAAATTTCAGTTTCAATTATTATGCATATTTTAGGATTAACTGCAGCGGCAAATCTATTCATTGTATAAAACCAATCAACTGGTAAAAATGAATGTTGTAACTCTACATCATTTAAATCTCTCACCAATTTTGAGGAAGATTCAGTGTTTGTTGTTATGAGGAAGCTTTTTGATGGATTTAAAGATTTTAATTTTTTATAAAGAAGTATAGCTAATTTTGTTTCACCAATTGATGCTGCATGTAACCATATTGTACTTGAGAATTTCTTAAATGGTACTAATCCAAGTCTTTGAAGAATAAACCTTAATCCTCCACCCTTTTTTATGCTATCAAATATTATCGACAAAAATAAGTAAGGGCTTAAAAGATATAAGATTAAATTATATTTAACCATTAAATGTAAAAAATTTTACCATACCAACCACTGATTTATTGATTCAATATCTTGTATCGTTAAATCTTGCAAATATTTTTTTATCTCTAGATCTGAGAGAATTAAATTCATCATTGATTGTATATACTCATTTTTTGCAGCGTGCAGATTATAATTTGCTTCTGTTACTTGAATGTCAGAGTTTACTCCTAGTAAGAAGCCATTTTTAATTGTTAAATAGTTTTCTTTTTCTTCTTCAAAGTTATTTCTTCTAACCTCAATAAGTTCTTTATTTAGGACATATCCGTTATAAGTATTTACTATATCTTTTTTTAATTTCTTACGAACCAAATCAAGTGTAAATTTCATTTTTTCTAAATTATGTCTAGATTCTCTAACTTTTGAATTAGTGTAACCTCCCTCAAATATAGGTAAATTAAATACTAGGCTAATTTCTGATATTTCTTGTGTTGATGCGCCACGATATGACCCAGAACTAGTGTCAGTATAGTCATATGATGCAACTATATCCACAGTAGGAAAATATCCAGATTTATTTGAACTTAAGTCATTCTTTGCAATACTAACATCATGCAAGGCCATCTTAATTGTTTCGTATTCAGACATAGCTCTTGATAGTATTGTTTCTATATCATATTCTTTTATTCGCAAATCTATTTTTATATCAAAATTTGAAATTTCAATTATTTCTTTTCCAGTTAATAAATAGACATCTTGTTTTACTGATACAAATTCATTTTCTAATTCCTGTAATTCAATCTTTGCAAGCCTATAATTACTTTTATATTTATTAAGTTCTATATTTGTAATTAATCCATTTTGAAATAATAATCTTGCATTTGAAAGCTGTAACTCTGACATAGATTTTTTAATTTCTGACGACACAATACGATTTTTAAGATTAATAAGAGAAAAATAGAGTCTGGTTGAGTTCACTATAAGATCTTTTTGGGAAGATCTTTGGTTTACATTATACTTATTTAGATTCTCTGATGCTTTATCAAGTTCATCAAATAATCCTAGACGTAATATAGGCTGGGTAATATTTAATGAGTATGAATCGGTTCTGTAATCCCTTAAATTGCCTCCCCCTTCATATCTGTCAATATGATTTTCCTTTGATTGAGCAGTCAGATTTATTTCTGGAAAGACTGTAGAAAGAGTTTGATTATATTGTTCTTGGGCAATAAAGTAGTCTGCATCAATAATTTTAATTTGATTGTCATTTTCTAATGCTCTTTTATACACATCTAACAAATCAGCTGCTAGTGATAAGTTACAAAATAAAGCTGTCATTAAAAAAACACTAATCTTATTTTTTTTAAACATATCTTGACATACCTTTATCTATTTCTTTTGCCCATTTATCTAATCCGCCATTCAAATTTAAAACATTGTTAAATCCATTGCTAGATAGATATTGGCCTACAACTCGACTTCTTATACCATGATGACATACAACAATTAAAATTTTATCCTTTTCAACCTCATCTAACCTTTCAATTAACTGTCCCATTGGTATATGAAGGGAATTATCAATATGACATATATCATATTCCCAATGTTCTCTTACATCAAGTATTAATGTATCTTGTGCTTTATCATTTATAATTTCTTCAATTTGATTTGGAGTTTTATCTATCATTATAAAATTTTCATAAACTAAATTAATGGATCTGCATCAGTTTCAAATAGAATATTTTTTATTAAACTATCATTTTTAAATTTTTCTATTAAAATACCTTCCTTAACAGGGTTATCTGCTGAACCAACAAATAAAAATACTTTTGAATTATTTCCTAAATTCTCTGACAAAATTTTTTCATTTTCTATATACGAAGTGAAAACAATTACATCATAAGATTCTAAAATATCCCATTTAGTTTTAATATCCAGTTTTTCAAAAGTAATATTGCTAATTTCTGAGTAATTACTTATATTATTTTCTGCCTTTTCAATTAAGTCACCAAAAATATCAATTGAATGAACTTGATTACATAATTTAGATAAACAGCAAGTCAGATACCCTGTCCCTGCTCCAACCACAAGAACATTTTCATTACCTTTTAAAGATAAGTTTTGTAATATCTTTCCTTCAATAGAGGGCAATAGCATTTTTTGATTATGCTTAATAGGAATAGGGTAATCAGTTGATGAAAATTTTTTATATTTATCTGGGACAAAATCATTTCGTAAAATATTTTCAAAGACTGTTATAACTTTTTGGTCAATAACATTAGATGACCTAATTAGGCCATTTATCATTGTCGATACATCATTATTATACACTTTCATTTTTCTATTAAATTTAGTATGGTGATATTATAGTTTAAATAATATAGAAATCATACAATTGGTAACCCCTTAATGAAGAATGAAATTATTGATATAGAAGTTTACTCAGAAAATTTCCCAAATTCGAAAAAAGTTTATGTAACGGGATCAAAAAATAATATTAAAGTTCCAATGAGGATGATTAAGCAAACAACAACAAAGCTTGAAAACTCAATTAAAATAAATGACCCTATTTATGTTTATGATACTACTGGCTTATACACAGACCCAAATTACGAAATAGATATTGAAAAAGGGTTGAGTCCAACTCGGAAAGAATGGATAGATGATAGACTAGACACTAAACCTTATCAAAGGAATCTACCAAATAATTTGCAAACCAATATTAATAGTTCATCACTGAAATCAAAAATCAACAAGCCCATTACTCAGATGTATTATGCAAAGCAAGGAATCATCACACCCGAGATGGAGTATGTATCAATAAGAGAGAACACTTTTTATGAAGATAAAAAAAGTAAGTTGCAGAAAATAACTCCTGAATTTGTAAGACAAGAAATAGCTAGTGGCAGAGCAATAATACCATCCAATATAAATCATCCAGAAACAGAACCTATGATAATAGGTAAAAATTTCTTAACTAAAGTTAATGCTAATATTGGAAACTCTCCAGTCTCATCAAGCATATACGAAGAACTTGATAAGTTATTGTGGGCGGTGAGATGGGGTGCAGACACAGTAATGGATTTATCGACTGGTAAAGATTTATATGAAACTAGAGAACGTATAATCAGAAATTCTCCTGTTCCCATAGGAACAGTGCCTATATATGAGGCGCTTGAACGTGTAGATGGAAAAGCCGAAGAGTTGACCTATGAAATTTTCAGAGATGTTCTGATACAGCAAGCTGAGCAAGGTGTAGATTATTTTACCATTCATGCAGGAGTTCAATTGAGTTATATACCAAAAACAATGAATAGAACTACAGGCATTGTTTCAAGAGGTGGTTCGATTATAGCTAAATGGTGTTTGACTCATCATAAAGAAAATTTTTTATATACTAATTTTGAAGATATTTGTGAAATCATGAAAACTTACGATGTCTCTTTTTCCTTGGGAGATGGATTAAGACCCGGCTCAATAGCAGATGCCAACGATGATGCTCAATTTTCAGAATTAGAAACTTTGGGTGAACTAACTAAAAAAGCTTGGGAGAATGACGTACAAGTTATGATTGAAGGACCGGGACATATTCCGCTAGATTTGATTAAGATTAATGTAACTAAAGAGCAAGAACTGTGTCATGAGGCTCCTTTTTATACGTTAGGTCCTCTTGTGACAGATATTGCTCCTGGATACGATCATATTACTTCGGCTATTGGCGCTGCAAATATTGGATCTTTTGGTACATCATTATTATGTTATGTAACTCCAAAAGAACATTTGGGTTTACCAAATAAAGATGATGTCAAAGATGGTCTCATAGCCTATAAGATTGCTGCACATTCTGCTGACTTATCCAAGAAGCATCCTGCAGCGCAATATAGAGATGATGCACTTTCAAAAGCAAGGTTTGAATTTCGTTGGGAAGACCAATTTAATCTTAGTTTAGACCCATTTAAATCTAAAGAATTCCATGACGAAACTCTTCCACAAGAGAATGCAAAATTGGCACATTTTTGTTCAATGTGTGGCCCTCATTTTTGCTCAATGAAAATAACTCAAGACATAAGGAACTATGCTTCCAACAAAGGTATTAAAAATCTAAAAACAGCAGTTGAGGTTGGTTTAGAAGAAAAATCAAAAGAGTTTATAGATTCTGGAAAAGAAATTTACATAAAAAAAGTAGAAGATATTTAATTATTTACTTTCTTTCTTGCCACTGAAAACTTTATCTAATGCTTGTTTGATATCATCTATAATATCATCTACATTTTCAATTCCTATAGATAACCTAACTAAATCTTCTGGAACGGCAGCTTTTTTTAATTCTTCTGGTGATAATTGTCTATGAGTTGTTGAAGCAGGATGACAAGCAAGTGATTTTGCATCCCCTATATTTACTAACCTAGTAATAAGTTGCAGGTTATCAATAAATTTAGAACCATTACTTCTGCCACCATCTATACCAAAACTTAAAACACTTGACGCTTTTCCATTCATCAATTTTTTTACAAGAGGGTAGTCAACATGGCTTTCTAATCCTGGATAGTTAACCCAATTCACTTTATTAGAGTCTTGTAAAAACTTTGCAACCTTTGTAGCATTTTCGCAGTGTCTATCCATCCGTACTGGCAATGTTTCTATTCCTTGTAAAATTAAGAAACTATTAAATGGTGATATGGCAGCTCCCATATTTCTTAAAGGCACTGTTCTTGCTGCACCAATAAATGCTGCTTCTCCAAGTGCTTCTGTAAATACAACTCCATGATATGATGGATCAGGAGTATTTAGTCTTGAAAACTTTCTTTTATGTTTAGCCCATGGAAATTTTCCTGAGTCTACAATAATTCCACCAATAGAGTTACCATGTCCACCCATGTATTTAGTCAAGGAGTGTACAACGATATCAGCGCCATGTTCTATAGGACGGAATAGATAAGGTGTGGGAACAGTGTTATCGACAATAAGTGGTATTCCATTATCATTTGCAATTTTAGATATTTTTGGTATATCAACCACATTGGCCGCTGGGTTACCAATAGACTCACAGAATATTGCTTTAGTTTTCGAATCAATAAGTTTTTCTAACTGAGGTAAATTATCATGGTCTCCAAATTTAACATCAACACCAAATCTAGGAAGTTGATGCGCAAACAGTGTATAAGTCCCCCCATATAATGTTGCTGTGCTGACAATATTATCGCCTGCCTCACATATTGTCATGATAGCATAGGTTGTTGCAGCAGACCCTGAAGCTAACCCTAAAGCACCTATACCTCCTTCCATAGCAGCTACTCTCTTTTCCAAAACATCAGTAGTTGGATTCATTATTCTGGTATATATATTCCCAGCTACTTTTAAATCAAAGAGATCTGCTCCATGCTGCGTATCATCAAATGAGTACGATGTTGTCTGATATATAGGTACAGCAACAGCATTCGTTGTAGGCTCAGGTGAATAGCCACCATGTACGGCGATTGTTTCAATTTTCATAAATTATCATCATAGAAAATATTTCATGTAAATACCAGCAATAAAATTGATTTAATTACTTTATTTATATTTGCAAATCAAGCTGGCTTTTCTTCATATCTGAAAATTGAATACCAGCACCAAGAAGTCTTATGGGCCTTGGTTTTTCTCGGTAAGATTTTTTCAGTAGGTTAGAATAAACATCAAAATTTAATTCATTACATAATGTCTGAGAAGTACTTGTCTTAAAATCATTATATTTAATCTTAATAAAACAGGATTTAATTGGCCTGTTTCGATCTTTGGACTGAGTAAGACGAATATTTAATTTCTTAAAAATTAGTTCCATCTGTTTTATGCATTCTTCTAGAGAGATTAGGTCTTGCAAAAAAGTATCTTCTACACTTAAGCTTTTACTTATTCTATTTGGCTCAACTTCTCTTTCATCAATTCCTCTGCATAAATAAAACAGGGTTGATCCATATTTACCAAACATTTCTATTAATTTAGATTCATCCAAAGTTTGCAAGTCAGCACAATTTTTGATTTTAAGTGATAATAATTTCCTTTCATTTTTTTCTCCAATTCCAAAAATCTTGCGAATTGGAACTTGTAAAATAAAACTTTCAATTTCTCTATCTTTTATGGCAAATTGTCCATTTGGTTTATTCCAATCACTTGCAATCTTTGATAAAAACTTATTAGATGAGATTCCTGCAGAAGCAGTAAGTTTAAAATCATCAAATATTTTTTGCCTAATTTGTCTTGCCATATCTTCAGGATTACCATTACAATATTGAGAATTTGTTACATCAAGATAAGCCTCATCTAGAGCAATAGGTTCTATAATTTTGGTATAGCACTGAAAAATCTCACGGATACCCGAAGAAACTTTTTTATATTTATCAAAGTTTACAGGGAGAAAAATTATATCTGGACATAATTGTTTCGCTATAATTGAAGGCATTGCTGATTTAACACCAAATTTTCTTGCAACATAATTGCAGGTAGTTACCACTCCTCTCTTATTTTCACTTCCAGCAACTGCAACTGGCAAATATTTTAATTTAGGTTTGTCTCTAATTTCTACAGCTGCAAAGAAGCAATCCATATCAATATGAATAATTTTTCTATTAGAGTATTCTTTCGAGTTAAAGCCCCTCATTCTCTTCTTTTGTATGAGACTTTATTGTCAATGCGTGTATCTCACCAGAAATAATATATTTATTAAGTAGCGCATATACCATCTTGTGTCTATCAATAGTACTTTTATTCTGAAAATCATCAGAGATTATTTTAACATCAAATTTTGATTCTGATCCGCTAACTTCAATATCGGCATCTTTAAATGAAGAACTTAATATATCTTTGATTGTAGTCTGCATATTTATTTTTCCCACAATTGTGGGTTTGCCCAATTATCACTATTTAACCATTCTGGAATAGTTTTATAGTTACTTATATTATATTTATAAAAAAAATAAAAAACACTATTACTTTTACAATCATTGATAAATTTGAACCCAAGAGAGATTAGAGATTTGTAACATGGGTCATTTACTTTGTTATCATTTTCCAGACACCTTATTACAAAAAAATTATCAGGACAATATAATCTCTGTTCTGCTATAAACTTAATTTCTTTTTGTAGATGTTTTTCATTATAATGTAAAATAAAAAAAACATTTTTTATTTCTTCTTTTATTGAAAATTCAGAGAATTTCTTATTATTTCTTATATGAATAACTTTTGTTTTGTTAAAAAAATTAGTCAAAATATTAATCAATATTTTAGTTCTATCAAAAATTAAAATTTTCCCTGTTTCCTCTTTTGGCAGGATAGAGTTAAAGATCTTTTCTAATTGTTTCATACTTAGGCATGAAGATATGGTAGTTTATTAGTTTTGTTTTTATTTGATAATCAGGAGTAACACCAATGATAGAAGAGTTATGTCTATGATTTTTAACAACAACCCTTTCTCTACACTTTATTTTAGCTATATTAAGTAATCTTATTCTATTTTCTTTATCTCTACTAATTAATTTTAAAGTCTCATCATCTTTAGATGCTAATGTAGTATTTTTTAATTTTTCAAACATAAAATCTATGTAAATATAGTCATATTGTTTATCACTTAATTTTAAATATTCATATGAATCGCCATGAATAAGCTTTAATCTTTTATAGATATCTGTTTCAGACAACAAGTTTTTTATTCCATTATTTAACATCAAGGTTGCAATAGGGTTCTTTTCTATCATTGTTACATCAAACCCAAGCTTTGCTAATATATAACTATCTCGACCAAATCCTGCTGTACAGTCAAGAATAGTTGAGCCTTTTTTTTTGAAAATTTTTTTAAAACTTGAATTCTCTTTATTTTTAAAGTTAACGGTTATCTTTACCTTTTTTTTATAATTATAATTATTTAGTGCAATTTCTTTTTTCTTTAAATCCAGCTCTAGGTTTGATAAATCTCTATAATGGGATTCTGTATTTATAATTCTATTCAGATATTTTCCAAAATTGGAATTTTCTTTATCGTATATAATTTTCATTAAACAACATCATACTTTCTTCTAATGTACCTAAGCACGAAATATACTAGTGGCCATACCAGAGCACTTATTAAAACAGACCAATAGTATGCAGAAAGAACGATTTCTTCCATTCTAATCATTCCATCTATCCACATCAAAATTGTTTGTTTTAAAAATAATAGAAGAAAAATAATGATAGATTGTTGATAGACAGTTAAATATCTAACAAATTTGTATGTTTTTGTGATTATAAAAGCAATTAAAACAAAAGTTAGCGCATTGGATCCCAATATTGTACCAAAAGCTACATCAGTCAATAAACCTATAAACCATGATGTGGTCAATCCAATACTATTTGGTACAGCTAATATCCAATAGATGACAACAAGGTAAAGCCAATCCGGAGAGTACTCACCAAAAACAAATGTAATAATTGTTAAAGCTAAGGCAATAACAAGCGTTACTAAGATTATGAGAAAATTATTCATTTTTTGTATTTGGTTTATAGTCCCAGATTAGAATAAGCTCAGAAGAGTTTCCAATATTTTCATTTGGCGCAACAGTAATTTTTGCAAATTTTTTTTCTTTATCATTATCAATGGCAGAAATTTTGCCAATTGGTATATTTGGTTTAAATCGGTCAGCCATCCCTGAAGTTGTAATCACATCTCCTAATTTTAAGTCCATATCCATAGGCGCAAAAGGTATATCAAGTTCATTGCTTTTCTCTTTTCCTTTAACAATAACCTTTTCTCCCGTTCTAGTTATTTGAGATGGTATATTTGAATTCAAATCACTAATAAGCAATACTTTTGATGATAAATAGCTGGTCTCAATTACCTGCCCTATCAAACCTTTAAGACCTAAAACATTTTGTCCTATAAAAACTCCATCTTTTTTACCTTTATCTATAGAGACTATTTTTTTACTCGGATGAGCTTTATTGTTAATGACTTTAGCTAGTGTTTGCTTGTCAGATATTTTAGATGATGCTTCAGACATTTTTCTTAATCTAAGGTTTTCATCTTTAAGAGCCTGAAATTCTTGTAATTGTATTTTTAATTTTAAATTTTCATCCTCAAGCAGCTTTATTTTATTTTCCATTTCTTCTTTTATTTGAGTTTCCTCAACAGAAGCTTCTAGAATTTTTTTGGGCATGGTGCTGAGATAATCTATAGGATATATGACAGTATCATTTAACAAAGACCTTACATAATCTAATTGATTATACTTATAATCTGCTGCAATAGTGAGTATCGAAAGTAGTACTAGAATTATAAAAGAATAAAACTCTTTGAAAGATTTTTTGAAGACGGTTTCCATTATTAATCAATGGATAAAAATTCTATCCCCTCTTTATCAATGATCTCAAGAACTTTACCACCGCCTCTTGCCACACAACTCATCGGGTCTTCTGCTACAACAACATACATACCAGTTTCTTCCGTTATGAGTTTATCAATGTCTCTTAACAGAGCTCCTCCTCCCGTAAGAACCATACCTCTTTCATGTATATCAGCCCCTAACTCAGGAGGTGTATTTTCTAGTGCAGTTTTTACAGCAGAGATTATACCTTGTAAAGAATCTTGTAATGCTTCAAGAACTTCATTGCTGTTGACAGTAAATGATTGGGGCACACCGGCTGATAAGTTCGTACCTTTAACTTCAATTTCAAGTAAATCGCTACTTGGATATGCACAACCAATTTCATGTTTAATTCTTTCTGCAGTCGGATAACCTATAACGCAACCATAATTTCTTCTAACATAACCGATAATTGCTTCATCAAATGTGTCTCCACCGATTCTTGTTGATGATGAATAAACTATTCCATTAAGAGAAATAGTAGCAACTTCAGATGTTCCTCCGCCAATATCTAATACCATGTATCCTCGAGCTTCATCAAGCGGCATACCTGCTCCAATAGCAGCTGCCATCGGTTCATCAATCAAATGTACTATACGTGCCCCCGCACCTGATGCTGATTCTCTAATAGCTCTTCTTTCCACTTGGGTTGCACCACATGGCACACATACTAAAACCCTTGGACTTGGCCTAAAAAACTTATTGTTGTGAACTTTTCTAATAAAATGCTGGAGCATTCTTTCGCAAATCATAAAGTCTGAAATGACACCATCTTTCATTGGTCTAATTGACTGAAGACCTGTTGGAGTTCTACCAAGCATTTTCTTTGCTTCCACACCAACCGCTTCAATTTTTTTGCCTGCTGCTGATTTATCGTCTCTTACAACTACAACAGAAGGTTCATCAAGAACGATTCCCTTTCCTTTGACATATATAAGTGTGTTAGCAGTACCTAAATCAATTGAAATATCAGTTGAAAAAGCCCCTTTAATATTTTTATAAAAACTTAGCATTCCTTATTTAATTGTTCCTTTAAAATTTTACTAACAAGTTTAGGGTTAGCTCTACCTTTAGTTTCTTTCATGATCTCACCAACAAAAAACCCAAAAAGTTTAACTTTACCCTTGCGATAGTCCCCAACACATTTATAGTTGTTTTTTAAGACATTTTCAACTATTTTATTTAATTCTTCAGTATTTGAGATTTGTTCTAACCCTTCATTCTTAATAATTTCTTCTGGATTTTCTCCTCCATCCCACATACGCAAGAATATCTCTTTTGCTTGTTTATTGGAGATGGTTTCATCAGCCACATTTGAAAGCAGATATGATAATTGTTCAGGCTTAACCGGATAATTTTCAACAGTTAAATTGGATTTTTTAGCAAGAGCTAGAACTTCAGTTATTATCCAATTTGCAACCATTTTAGAATCTAATTTTTTTAAATTTATAATAGACTCAAAAAACTCCGACAAGAGTTTGTCTGAAATAAGTATGGAAGTATCATATTCACTCAAACCAAAGTCTTTCATAAATCTTTTCTTTTTCTCATCTGGAAGTTCGGGCATCGATTTTTTGATATTTGTAATAGTTTCTTCATCTATTGTTACTGGTAATAGATCAGGGTCTGGAAAATATCTATAATCATTAGCTTCTTCTTTAGAACGCATTGATCTAGTTTCATTTTTATTTGGGTCATAAAGCCTGGTTTCTTGTATAACTTTTCCGCCATTTTCAAGAATATCTATTTGTCTTTCAATTTCATGGTTAATAGCATTCTCAACAAACTTGAATGAATTAATATTCTTTATCTCTGCCCTGACCCCTAAATCATTTGCATTAGTTTTCTTAACCGATACATTGGCATCACATCTAAAAGAGCCTTGCTCCATATTCCCGTCACTGATTTCTAAATAACGTACTAGTGAATGGATTTTTTTTAGATATGAGACAGCTTCTTCCGCATTACTTAACTCTGGTTCGGAAACAATTTCGATTAGTGGTGTTCCTGCTCTATTTAAGTCTATAGCGCTGGCATCATCAAATAAGTCATGTATGGATTTACCAGCATCTTCTTCTAGGTGGGCACGCGTAATACCAATATTTTTTTTCCCATTACCATTTTCTATTTCAATACTACCATTAGAAACGATAGGTAGTTCATATTGTGAAATTTGATATCCCTTTGGAAGATCAGGATAAAAGTAATTCTTTCTAGCAAATATAGATTTTTTTGAGATGGTTGCATTTACAGATAAACCAAACTTTATTGCCATTATTACTGCTTGTTCATTTAATACAGGCAGCACACCTGGCATCCCCAGATCTATTGTGCATGCTTGGGTATTTTGTTCTAGGCCAAAATTTGTTGATGCAGAGGAAAAAATTTTACTTTTTGTGCATAATTGCACATGTATTTCCAATCCTATTACTGGTTCCCACATATATTACTCCTCATTTAAAACTGGTTTTTTTTTGTGCCAGTCCGTTAATTTCTGGAAATGATTGGCAAGAGACAATATTTTAGATTCATCAAAATGATTTCCAATTATTTGTAATCCAAGGGGCATATTTTTTTTGAAACCCATAGGTATAGACATTGCTGGGATTCCAGCAAGATTAGCGCTGACTGTGAAAATATCTGATAAGTACATGGCTATAGGATCATTTGTTTTTTCGCCTATTTTAAAAGCAGAGTCTGGTGCTGTTGGCCCTAATATTAAATCAACTTCTTTAAAAGCTTCTGCAAATTCGCTTGTTATAATTTGCCTAATTCTTTGTGCCTTTAGATAATAAGCATCATAGTAGCCAGCTGAAAGAGCGTATGTCCCTATCAAAATTCTTCTTTTTACTTCACGTCCAAACCCTTGAGATCTAGATTTTTTATATAATTCATCAATTGTAGTTACATCATCAGCTCTAAAACCAAACCTAATACCATCGTAACGAGATAAATTTGAAGAACATTCTGCTGGAGCAACAACTTGGTAGGCAGATACACCTAATTTAGAATTCTTAAGGTTTATTTCTTTAACAGTGCAATTATTTTCTTCTAAAATTTTAATAGCCTCATAAAAAACAGATTTAACTGAGTCATCTAGTCCGTCAAGGAATTGTCTTGGAATTCCAATTTTAATGGAATCAAATTTTTTTAAACATGCTGCATGGTAATCAGGAACGTCAACTTTTGATGAAGTAGAATCCTTCTCATCAAATCCAGAAATTTGGTTCAGAATAATAGCGCAATCTTCAGCCGTTTGCGTAAAAATACCAGCCTGGTCTAAACTTGAGGCAAACGCAATCATGCCAAATCTTGAAACACGACCATAAGTTGGTTTAATGCCACAGATACCGCACAAAGAAGCGGGCTGTCTTATTGATCCGCCAGTATCTGTGCCAGTGGCACAAGGGGCTAGGCCAGCTGCAACACTAGTTGCAGAGCCACCAGAAGACCCGCCTGGTACATAATCAAAACCCCATGGATTTTTAACACTACCAAAATAACTGGTTTCATTTGATGATCCCATTGCAAATTCATCCATATTAGTTTTACCTAAAACTATACTTCCAGCATCATTTAGTTTTTTAACAACAGTTGAATCATAAGGGCTAATAAAGTTTTCTAACATCTTAGAGCCACAGGTAGTTTTAATATTTTTCATACAAAAAATATCTTTTTGGGCTATTGGAATACCTGACAAAGGACGTAACTTATTTTTTGCTATTTCAGAATCAATTTTTTTAGCTTGATTAATTGCATGCTCTTCTGTGATAGTGATAAATGAATTTAATTTAGTATCATATTTTTTTATTCTATTAATAAAATGTTCTGTGAGCTCTAGGGAACTAACTTTTTTTTCAGCTAAATCTTTGCTTAGTTCGGTTATTGTTCTTTCGTGCATTTTTATTCAATTACTTTTGGTACTTTATAATAACCATTATCAACATAGGAATTATTTTTTTGAAGCTCATCTCTTTGGTTTTTTTCTAAAACCTCATCTTTTCTGAGTCTTTGAGTCATGTTAAGAGGATGAGCCATAGGGGTAATCCCTTCAGTTGAAACAGAATCCATCTCATTTACCAATGCTAGTATTTTACTTAAGCTAGATGTAATCTCATCTAGTTCGCTATCATCAATATCAATTTTAGCCAAGTCAGCTATTTTAATGATTGTTTTTTTATCCATTTTTAAGTGTGTCGCGCTACTATGAATCTTTTAATGCCATTATAATCTAATATAGTTTTGATGTCTTTATAATAGTTTTTTTGCAGTAGCGATATGACATTTTCAGATTGTTTGTAACCTATTTCTAAAAATAACAACCCCTCTTTTTTAAGAACTCTTGTAGAGGTTTTTATAATCTTTTTGATTTCAGAAAGGCCATTATTACTTGCATATAGCGCTGAAGATGGCTCAAATTCCTTTACATATCTATCGACATCATCTGCAGACTTATCTACATATGGTGGATTTGAAACAATGACATCTGCAAAATTATCATTAATTGATGAAAGCCAATCCGAAAAAATAACATAACAGTTTTTTGGTTGAAGTTTTTGTAGGTTTAAATTTAAGATATTTAAAGACTTAAGTTCTTTTTCTAGCAATAATATTTTCCAACTTTTCCTTTCTAGAGCTAAAGATATTCCAATGCAACCTGATCCTGTTCCTGCATCTATTAAAGATAAAGATTGGTATTTCTCAAAAATTTTATCACCTTGTTTTATAATCTCAGGTATTATTATTTCTGTTTCAGTCCTCGGTATTAGCACATCTTTATCAACCAGAAACTCTGATTCATAAAATTTTTGGGATCCTAATATTTGCGCCAAGGGGTAACCGTTAAGTCTTTGCTTTAATAATCTGTTGTATTTTTTTATATCCTCAGATGAGAGTCTTAAATTTTCAGACATGTATAAAAAAGATCTATTCACTTTTAAAACCCGCATCAGAAAGTGTTCGACATCCATACGGGATAGGTTTTTCGAACATTCCAGTTTAGAGCTCAAAGATTCAGTTGATTCTTTTAAAATTCTTTTTATGGTATATGGCATTTATTTTTAACTATTTTTTTTTAATTCATCTATTAGTGGCTCTATGTTTCCATCAAGGATACTATCAAGTTTATATAGAGTTAGGTTAATACGATGATCTGTAATTCTGCCTTGAGGAAAATTATATGTCCTTATTCTCTCAGATCTATCTCCACTTCCAACAATATTCTTTCTTTCTTTATCCGTATCCTTTTTTTGTTTTTCTTGTTCATTTAGCAGAATTTTAGAATGCAAAAAAGCCATTGCCTTTGCTTTATTTTTATGTTGAGACCTATCTTCTTGACATTCTGAAACCATTCCAGTTGGTATGTGTGTAATTCTGACAGCAGAATCTGTTTTATTTACATGTTGACCTCCCGCACCTGATGCACGATAGGTATCAATTCTTAAATCAGCAGGGTTGATTTCAATTTGATCAATTTCATCAACTATTGGAAGAACTGCAACAGTTGCGGCTGACGTATGAATTCTTCCTTGTGTTTCAGTTGCTGGAACTCTTTGCACTCTATGAGTTCCAGATTCAAATTTTAGCTTAGAATATACTTCATCGCCAATTACCTTAAGTATAATTTCTTTATAACCTCCATGGTCACTTCCATTTACATTCATTAATTCTATTGTCCATTTATTTTTTTCAACATACTTGCAATACATTTTGTATAAGTCTCCAGCAAAAATACCAGCTTCATCTCCACCTGATCCAGCTCTAATTTCTAAAAAAACATCTTTAGGGTCATCAGGGTCTTTCTCTACTAAAATTTCCATAAGACTATTTTCTAAGCTATCCTTATTTTTTTTATATTCAACAAGATCATCTTCAGCAATAGTTTTTAAATCATTATCAGTTTCTGATGAAATTAGTTCTTCCGTGTCTTCAATTCTTTTTAATAAATCTTGATAATTTATAAACTCGGTAACTGGTTTTTCAAGCTTAGCCCTTTCTTTGTTCAAGCTTTCAGCTTTTTTTCTATCCTTATATGTATCGGGGTTCTCAAGTTCAGCAGTTATTTCAGTATAACGAATACGCAATTCATCTAACTTATCAATTAGCTTTGGTTTATTTGCAAGTTTAGATGTGAGGTCTTTGAGCCCTCGCAGTGACTTAGGATTCATCTAGTTTTTTAAATATCTTCTTAATCTTTAATGATTTTGATTCATCAAGCAAAGGGAAAACCTCTTTTAATTTAGAAGTAGTTTCATGTGTCAATTTATTTTTTAATGTGGTTGCAAGATACAATAATGCTTCATTTATATCTTTACCATTATCAATCATTTTCTTTGTCTTAATTATAGCTCCATCAGTTATATCATCAACATAATCACGATAAGACTTTATTAAAGTATCTGATTTCCTATTCGCTAGCCAGTTTCTAAATTCAATAATTTTATAGTCAATAATTTTTTCAGCTTGTGCAAGAGCCTCCCGCCTAATCTTATAATTATTCTCTATAACTTTTCCTAAGTCATCTATGGTATAAAGATAGATTCCATCTATTTCTTTTATTTCTGACTCAACATCCCTTGGTACGCCAAGATCTATTATTGTAATTGGATTATTTGTTCTTTTTGATAAAGAACTTTCAACCATACCCTTCCCAATTATTGGGAGTGAGCTTGAAGTGCAGGTTATAATTATGTCATGGTTTGAAATTATATTTCCTAAGTCTTGCAACCTATTAAAGTGACAGTTATTTTCTTCAGCAATTGTTTTTCCTTTATCAACTTTTCGACTTGTTAAAGTTATTTGATTAATTTTATTAGACTGAAGATATTTTATTGCAAGGTTTGTCATATCTCCAGACCCAACTACTAAAGCTCTTAAATTTTCAATCGAAGTATAAATTTTTTTGATTAATGTAATTGATGTAAACATAAAAGTAATAGGGTTAGATCCTATTTCTGTATTAGTTCTGACTTCTTTTGCCACAGAAAAAGCAAATTCAAACAACCTTTTCAAAGATGAATTAATTGATTTGTGTTCATTAGCTATTCGATATGCATCTTTTACTTGGCCAAGTATTTCTGTTTCGCCAATTACCATCGAATCCATACCAGATGCTACATGAAATAAGTGCTTTATCGCTTCTTCACCCTCATATGTATATGTATAAGGTAAATAATCCTTCACACTTGTTTGATTATTGTTGAGCCAATTTATAACCTTTTGATTATCTTTATCATTTTCTGTGTAAATTTCTGTTCTATTACAAGTTGAGAGCAAAACAACTTCATTAACACCTTCTATATTTTTTAATTTTTTTAAAGTTAAAGGAACTTCTGCATGATTAAAGACAATCTTTTCTCTGATATCAATCGGAGCTGTTTTATGATTGAGCCCTAGTATATTAATTGACATAATTCATCTCACTTATAGCTATTAAAGCCTGAATATATAATATGTGATATTATACTACTATGTTAAATTTTTTAAAAATTTTAATAGCAATATTGCCTCTATTCTTAATTTCTTGCAACCCAAAGCAAGAAAATATGTCAACTTCTACTCAGGATAAGGCAGCTCTTTCTTATTTTGGACCTGAAAAAAAATATACTCAAATTTACAATGCTATATATATAAATTTCGCTATGCAAAAAGGAAGATATGAAGAGGCATTAGCTCTATTCATTCAAAATATCGATCTTATGGAGGACTTAAAATTATTTCCACGCATGGCTAGAATAAGTTTACAGTTCAATAAAATTGAAGAGACAAGCATCATAGTTGATAAATGGTTAGAACTTAAACCTGATAGTATTTTAGCGCATAATTTGGGAATCAGTGCATCTTTAGAAGAAGCAGATTTCATGAAGACAAGATTAATTTTCAATAATTATTTAAAACTTATCAATCAAGAAGATAAGTCTTATTACTCAAGGTTAATAAATATATTGTCAGAGAATAGTAATCGCTATAATGTGGTTTCATTTTTTGAGAAGTATTTAGAAAAAAACCCCAATAGATTACTAACAGAAAGCTTCATTGAATTATTGCGTTTCTACAATCAGTATACAAAGGCCCTAGAGTACATAGATAAAATTGGAATAAATAATGATAGAACCCTAGTAAGATACAAGGCAAGCTCGTTGTCTGCAATTAATAGAAATCAAGAAGCTATAGAACTATTAACTAATTATTTAGAAACAAAGAAAAATACAGATAGACAAATTCAATTTGAATTAATAAACCTATACATACTTGTTAAAGATTTAAAAGCTGCGGAAGAATTAATTAATAAAATATTGGATGTTGATCCTGAAAACTTTGAACTAATTTATCAAATAGGCGCTTTATGTTACAACGCAGGATCCTACAATCTTTCAGAGAAATATTTTTCATATTTATTATCAAAAGACTTAGCGTCTAGCGATGTAAATTTCTTTCTTGGATTGATTGACCATAATAATGGTAACTTTGATGAAGCTATAAGGCATTTTGAACGCGTCAAAGATGGGGATAGGAAATTTGAAGCTCAAATAAGAAAATCCTCTTCAATTAGAAAATCTTCAAATATAAATAACGCGATTCAATATCTAGATAAATTGATGGATGAATATAAATCTGACTCACTTAAAATTAATATATTGCTAACAGAAATTAGTTTATACAACGAAGAGAAACAATTTTTTAAGATTATTGACTTAGTTGATAAATCTATCAAGCGCTATCCAAATAACTTAAGGCTAATTTATTCTAGAGCCATGGCATATGAATCATTAAAAAAGATAAATGAAATGGAAGAAGATTTAAAATATATATTATCAATAGATAGTAAGAATTCTAATACTTTAAATGCTCTTGGGTATAGCCTCACTATTCACACGGAACGTTATAATGAGGCAGAAAAATATATAAGGAAAGCTTTAGAGTATGATCCTGGTAATGCAGCGATATTAGATAGTTTGGGTTGGGTGTTATATAAAAAAGGAGATATAAAAAATGCTCTTCATTATATTGAGCTTGCATATAATAAAGATCAGGACCCTGAGATTGTAGAGCACTTTTGTGAAATATTAATTAAAAGTGGTTTTTTAAAAAGGTCTAAGGAAGTTATGAAAATAGAAATTGAAAAGAATCCAGATAACACTGATTTATTAAATAAATTAACGACTTTACATGCTGATGATAAGTTATAAATCTCCAGCTAAACTGAACCTTTTTTTAAATATTATAAGTAAGAGAAATGATGGTTATCATAACATACAGAGTGTAATCCAATTAATTAATTTATTTGATTACTTAAGTTTCCAAGAAAGAGAAGATAATAAAGTTATATTTAAGTCGAATTTTAAATCATTAGAAAATCAAAATTTAGTTCTAGAATCCTTTAAACTCATCAAAAATAAATACCGAATTAAGAGCTTTGGTATGAATATAGAGCTTATCAAAAATATACCGCTAGGGTCGGGACTTGGTGGAGCTAGTTCAAATGCCGCAACAACTCTTATGGCTCTTTCAAAAATTTGGAAACTAGGTATAGCTAAAAAGGAGCTGATGCATTTAGCCTCTTCGCTAGGCTCTGATGTGCCACTTTTTCTAAATGCTAGAAATGCATGGATAGAAGGCAGAGGTGAAAAAATCAAAAATATTAATCTTGATTCAAAATGGTATCTTCTTATATATAGCAAAAGACCTGTCATAACTAAAAAGATTTATGAATCACTGCAGATAAAAGAAGATAATGCTCGGGTAACATTTAATGATTTTATACAGGGTAAAACTAATAATATATTTGAAAGTATAGTCATGAAAAGATATCCTACAATAGCGAGAGCAAGAAATTGGTTATCTCAATTCGCAAAAGTTAATATGAGTGGAACAGGTGGAACGATATTCGCTAGTTTTGATGATTTTGAAAGTGCTGAAAAAGTCTTTAAATCAATGCCCAAATCGTTTAGAGGCTCTGTTGTAAGAGGTATTTAACCAGATATGTCACAAACTAGTCTAATGATTTTGGGGTGTAGCCAAGCGGTAAGGCAGCGGGTTTTGATCCCGTCATTCGGAGGTTCGAATCCTTCCACCCCAGAAAAAATACGGATTAAAATATTATGAAAAATGAAAAGTCCCTTATGATATTTTCTGGTAATTCTAATACTGAATTAGCTGCAGCTGTAGCTAAGCATTTAAATTTATCGGTTGGTAAGGCAATTGTAGGGACGTTTAGTGATGGAGAGATCTCTGTTGAAATACAGGAAAATGTCAGAGGACAGGATATATTTATAGTGCAACCCACATGTCATCCTGCAAACAAGAATTTAATGGAATTAATGGTAATCACAGATGCATTAAGGAGATCTTCGGTTGATAGAATTACTGCTGTTGTTCCTTATTTTGGATATTCTAGACAAGATAGGCGTGTAAGATCTGCTAGAGTTCCAATTTCGGCAAAGGTTGTTGCCAATATGATTACCAGTATGGGAATTGATAGGTTATTAACGATTGATTTACATGCTGATCAAATACAAGGTTTTTTTGATATACCAGTAGATAATATTTATGCCACTCCGCTATTAGTCGCAGATATTTATAAACAAAAACACCCAAAAATGATGGTTGTTTCACCTGATGTTGGTGGCGTTGTACGTGCTAGAGCGTTAGCTACACAATTAAATTCTGAACTAGCTATAGTGGATAAGAGAAGAACAGAACAAAACGAGTCTGAAGTGATGCAAATAATAGGCAATGTTGAAGGAATGACATGCATAATAATTGATGACATTGTCGATACAGCTGGAACACTTTGCCATGCAGCTGAAGCCCTGAAAGAAAAGGGAGCAAAGAAAGTTGTCGCATATATCACACATCCAGTTTTATCTGGTAAGGCTAATGAAAATATTGCTGATTCTGATCTTGATGAGATAGTAGTAACAGATACTATTCCGCTTAGAGACAGCACTCAAAAAATTAAAAAAATTAGGCAAATTTCAGTTGCAGAGATGCTTGCTGAGACCATTAGAAGAATACATCAAAAGGAATCTGTTAGTTCACTTTTTATGGATTAGTAGTATAATTCACATTTAACAAAAAAGGATAAAGTTGATGGCATTACAATTTACGCTTGAAGCGCAAGAAAGAGATAAGTTTGGTAAAAGAGCATCTAGACGTTATAGGGCTGAAAACCTTGTGCCTGCTGAAATTTATGGTGAAGCAGAAAAAAACCTATCAATTCTGGTAAATAGTTTCCAATTAGATAAACAAATCAAAGACACTGCTTTTTACAGCAATGTTATCAATCTTAAAATAGGTGACAAAAGCACTGAGGTCATTCTTAAAGGGGTTCAGAGAGATCCAACCAAATCAACAATAACGCATATAGACTTCCAAATTGTTAGACAGGATAAAAAAGTTAATGTCAGTGTGCCTATCAAATTTATTGGAGAAGATGATTGTGTAGGTATTAAGATGTCTGGAGGAAAGCTTTCTCACACTCTTACAGAATTGCAAATAAGTTGCTTTCCTAAAGATATACCAGAAAATATTGAGGTAGATGTAACCAATTTAGATATTGGAAATAGCATACATATATCAGAAATAAAAATTCCGAATGATATTGAACTATCTACAGGCGACAAAGAACATGATACTGCTGTAGTCAGTTGTTATATGCCAAAAGAAGAAAAGATAGAGGAAGAAGTCAAGCCTGACGAAACAGAAGAAGCAGCAGAGGGTACTGAAGCTGAATCAGAAGGAGAAACAAAAGAAGGCAAGACAGAAGCCTCAAAAGAAGAAGAACAAACTGATCAGAAAGCTGAAAAAAGCGATTCAAAAAAAGATTAATTTAAATTTCTCAAACTTCTGCTATGAATAAACCAACTCTACAACTCATCGTTGGATTAGGGAATCCTGATAAAAATTTATTAGGAACGAGACATAATGTTGGTTTCTGGTTTATAGATACCCTATCTGAAAAATTCAAAAAAGATTTAATATTGTCCAAAAAGTTTGAGGCAGAAATATTTAATATAGGGAAGAATGGAGAAAGTATAAATTTTATGAAACCTCTAAGCTATATTAATAATAGTGGTGTACCAATAAAAAAATTTATTAAAAACACTAATATAGAAACAGATAATATTTTAATAGTCTATGATGATATTGATCTGATTGTAGGAAAGATACGACTTAAATTAGGTGGTAGCAGCGGGGGACATAAAGGGTTAGATAGTATTATTGAACAACTTGGATCAAAAGAATTTTGGAGGTTAAGAATAGGCATTGGAAAACCAGCACATAAAGATGACACAAACAATTATGTTCTTGGAAAACCATCAAAAGAAGATAAAGAAAAAATAACAAAGAGTATTGATTTTAGTATCACCAATTGTGATGATTTTTCTAATATCGATTTTTCAAAACTTATGAATGTTTTAAACGGAGATAATTCTTAAAATGGGTTTTAAATGTGGACTGATTGGAATGCCGAATGTTGGGAAGTCATCTATATTCAATTTACTTACCTCGCAGAAGATACCAGCAAGTAATTACCCATTTTGTACAATAGATCCAAATGTTGCATATGTTAAAGTTCCTGACAACAGGCTAAATAAGCTTGCTAATATCAATAAATCAGAAAAAGTGGTTAATGCCTCAATTGAATTTGTGGATATTGCAGGTTTAATAAAAGGGGCATCAAAGGGTGAGGGACTTGGGAATGAATTTCTTAACCATATTAATAATACCGATGTTATTGCGCATGTTGTTAGATTCTTTAATGATGATGAAATCATTCATGTTAAAGGAGATTTAAATCCTAGCGATGACTTTGATGATATTAATTCTGAACTTGTATTAGCTGATATAAGCAGAGTCGAAAAATATATAAACAGAATTGAAAAAAGTAGAGTTGAGCAAAAGGCAAAAGACTCTATAGTGGGCGAATTGAAACTACTACTAAAACATCTAAACGATGGGAATTTTGCATCATCTTTTAAATTTAGTGAAGATCTTTTAGAGTTGAATGATTTAATGTTGCTGACAAATAAGCCGATGTTTGTTATTGCCAATGTAAATAGCCAAACTAATCAGAATGATCTTAAAAATTTCCAAGAGAAGTTAGATAGAGAAAAAAAACTGATAGCAATTGATGTTAAAACTGAACAGGATATTTCTGAATTGGATGATGAAGAAAAAGAAGAATTTTTGAAAGAAATAGGTGATAGTGAATGTGGTCTAGATAAGATTATTAATACAGGTTATACCTTATTACAACTCAAAACATTTTTTACCTCAGGCCCTAAGGAAACTAGAGCTTGGTCTGCTAAAAAAGATTTTAATGCAAGGGACTGTTCAGGTATTATACATACAGATATACAGAAGGGTTTCATAAGGGCTGAAACGGTTTCCTATGATGAATACATAAAACATAATGGCGAGCAAGGATCAAAAAATGGCGGAGTTTGGAGACAAGAAGGAAAAGATTATATTGTCAATGAAGGAGATGTCATTTATTTTAGATTCAATGTTTAATGGCTATGTAGCTCAGTTGGTTAGAGCACAGCACTCATAACGCTGCGGTCGGTGGTTCAAGTCCACCCATAGCCATTTTGGCCTTATTTATCACTCTACACGTCAATAAAATCAACAAAAAATTTTTCAAGCAAAGGTGTTTTGTGGTATGAGAGTGGTATATGGAAAGTATTTTATTTATAACAACTTACTTTCTTCTATGCATCCTATGTTCATAGTCCGACTCTGGGGAATATATATCATTTGTCCATGTTATTTCAAAACCTGTTAAC
>JAYZKL010000033.1:0-18924 GCA_036163455.1 Pseudomonadota bacterium | reverse complement strand
TTTGCGAGAAGCTTAGTCAATTTTTCAATATCAATAATTTCAACATTTAAATCTACAGCTTTCTGATATTTTGAACCTGGACTCTTTCCTGTTATTAAGGCCTTAGTATTTTTAGAAACTGCATTAGTAATAGTTGCCCCTCTTTCACTTAACATTTCCTTTAACTCATCTCTAGAAAATTGCTCAAAAGTACCTGTGATAACATATGATCCATCTAATAATTTTGATTTATTTTTATCTTTATCATAAATAAGGTTTAATTTAAATTTAATAAATTTATTAATAATCTTTTTATTTATATTATCATGAAAAAAATTAAAAATATTTTCTGCTACTATCGGTCCAATATCTTTTATTGCTTCTAAATTATCCTTTCTAGCATTCATAAGGCTTTGTAGTGAAGGAAATTCTAGGCTTAATATTTTTGCTGTTGTTAATCCTACTTCTTTTATACCTAAGGCATAAATAAATTTACTAAATTTTATGTTCTTTGAGTTGTTAATTGAATCAAAAATATTTTTTGCTGATTTATCAGCCATCCTATCTAATTCTAAAATTTCTTTATATGTAAGCGAAAAGAGATCAGAATAATTAGTAACCTTTTTTTTATCAACTAATTGTTCAATTATACTAACACCTAGTCCCTCAATATTCATTGCCTGTCTAGATGCAAAGTGAATAATTGATTGATAAATTTGAGGAGGACAAGAATTATAATTTGGACATTTATAGAAAGATTGATTTTCAATTTTTACTATTTTAGTTTTGCATGATGGGCAAATACTTGGAAGTTTTACTTTTCTATTTTTAGATAATCTTTTTGATAAATTTACTCTATCAACCTCAGGAATTACATCTCCGGCTCTTTTTACATAAACATAATCACCTATCCTTATATCTTTTTTTGAAATCTCATCCATGTTATGTAGACTTGCTCTACTAACAGTAACCCCGCCAATAGTAATTGGCTCTAATTCAGCAACTGGTGTTAATACGCCAGTTCGGCCAACTTGAAAAGTGATATCTTTTAATTTTGTAACTTTCTCTTCCGATTGAAACTTATAAGCTATAGACCATCTTGGAGCTTTCGAAGTTGAACCTAATTTTTTGTGTAACTCAATATCATCAACTTTAAAAACTATCCCATCTATTTCGTAAGGAAGACTATCTCTTTTTTCGCTTATCTCCTCATAGTATTGCAGTGCTTGATTAAAGTTAGTTGTTAGTCGATTTAATTCACAAGTTCTAAAGGTCATCTTTTGTATTTTTCTCATTAATAGAGAATGCTTGCTATCTTTTAGATTGTTGTCAATATCTGCAATACCATGCACAAATATTTGTAAATTTCTATCTGCAGTAATTTTTGGATCTAATTGTCTAATGCTTCCTGCTGCAACATTTCTTGGGTTAGCATATGATTTTTCTCCAGATTTAATTAGTTTCTCATTTAGCTTTACAAAATCACTCTTATTCATAAATATTTCAGCTCTAAGCACTAATTTCTTTGGTATATTTCTTCCACTGATTAGTAATGGCAATGTTTTAATTGTTTTAACGTTTGTAGTAACATCTTCACCGGTTGTACCATCACCTCGAGTGACAGCAGAATTAAGCCTTCCATTTATATATTCAAGTCCAACGGCTAAACCATCAAATTTTGGTTCTGCAAAAAGAGCTATATTATTGTTTCCTATTTTTTCCTGTAAACTAGAATAAAATTTTTTAAAATCATCAGCATTTAAAGCATTACCAAGTGATAACATGGGAATAGAATGAGTAACTTTTTTAAAACCACCAAGCAATTTAGATCCAATTCTTTTAGTTGGTGAGTTATTATCTTGATATTCGGGATATAATTCTTCTAGATTTTTTAATTCCTTGTATAGCAAATCATACTCTTGATCTGTAATTTTAGGTTCATCAAACGAATGATATTGAAGATTATGATAATTAAGCATCTTAATTAGTTCTTTAATACGAACTGAAGCTTTCTTTTTATTTTTAACCATAACTTGACTATTTAGTTAGTCGATGTTTGAGCAATATTTTGGTTTTCATTTAGTTCCATTGCTTCTTTTATATTAACAGATACAAGTTTTGAAACGCCAGGCTCACGCATTGTTACTCCTGAAAGAACATCTGCAATTTCCATGGTTGGCTTATTGTGTGTTATAAAAATAATTTGAACTTCTTCGGACATTTCTTTAACAATGGAGCAAAACCGAACATTATTCCCTTCATCTAGAGGTGCATCAACTTCATCCAAAAAACAGAATGGTGCTGGATTAAGTTTAAACATTGAAAAAACAAATGATACACCTGTCCCGGCTTTTTCTCCACCTGAAAGCAAGCTTATATTTCTGACTAACTTACCAGGTGGTTTTGCCATAATTGTTATCCCAGTATTGAGCAAATCATTATCAGTCATTTCTAAGTATGCTTTGCCTCCTCCAAAAATTTTTGGAAAAAGGTATTCCAAATTCTTATTAATTTGATCAAATACATCTTTAAATTTAGATTTAGTATCAGTATCAATCTTTTTAATCGCAGATTCTAACGTGCTAATTGATTTCGATAAATCATCATATTGATTATCTAGATATTTTTTCCTTTCTTCTTGTTCTTGTAGCTCATCTATTGCCGCTAAATTAATTGGCCCTAGATTATCTATCTTAGTTTTTAATTTTTCAAGATCATTTTCAAGATCACTTGCGTTTATATTACGATCAACCTCTTTTATTGCTAAATCAATTTCATCTTTATTAACTTCAATGTTATCTTTAAGAGAAATTTTTTGCGCATTTCTTTCGCCGAGGCTAATTCTTTTTGCCTCTAATATTTCACCTATTTTATTTATATCAACATTAATCTTTTGCTTATCAAGTTCAAATTGTTGTATATTTTGATCACATTTTGCTACCTGATCCCTAGCAGTTGATAGCTTATCTTCTTTTTCTTGTTTTTTTCTAAGCAAGTCAGTTAGTTTTGACTGCATTTCAGCTGGCATTGATTCTGGGATACTTACATTTGTTGTTATTTTTTGTTTTTTTGATTCTATTGATTTTTTTTCTTCTACATACCGACTAAGATTATCTTTGATAGATGATTGTTCAGCACTGAGCTTAGAAATCGAAACATTTAATTCATTTTCTGATGCTAAAGTCTCATCAAATTCCCAGATTATTTTATCTGTCATTTGTTTTAAATCTATTTTTTCTTTCTCAAGCTTATTCTTGTTTGTTTCATCCTCTTTAATTTGCTTCTGCAAATCATCAAGTTTTTGATTTGATTTTTTTAATAACTTGTCATAGTCGTCTATTTTGTTCTTTATATCAGTAATTTCATCTTGCTGAGACCTTACTAAAAGCTTAATTTGATTAAAAAGATTTTTGAACTTTTCAGCAATATTTATAATTGCTTTTGGGATTTGTGATAAAGTTTTATTTTCATCATCTTTGGGCAGTTTTATTCTTTCAAAATCAATGAGTACGGCAGAAAGTTTTTCTTTTATGCCTGTAGCATCATTAAGGATTGTATTTTTACTTACTTGTTCGCTATTTTTATCTATTTGGGAATCTGATTCTAATATTTTAAGCCTCTTCGCTAACGATTCAACAGATTTCTGATAAGATGCAATTTTTGTTTTTTCAATTTCATCTTCTTTTATGGTTTCTGCTTGATTTGATAAAAATTCATTATAAATAGTCTGCCAGTTTTGTAAAGCAAAAGCAGATTCTGATTTTTTAGATGATAAATCTTTAATTTTATTCTTTATATTTACAAGTTTTTCATTCTCTTCATTAATATTAGTGTTTAATTGATCAGCTTTTTCTTGATCCTTTACTTGTAATTTTTCAATTTCATTGAAAGATGATTCAATTTCATCAAGCGATAGTTTTCTTGATGTTTCTGTTTCTTGGGTATGCTCTATATCACTTTCACATTTAGCTATTTCGCTTCCAATTTGATAAAACTCAGATTGAATTTTGTTTGCATTTTCTTCTTCACTAGATCTTTTTTCTCTTTCTTTTTCAATTAATTCATCCTTACTTGTTAAATCAGCTTTAAATTTCTCTTGATTTGTAGTTTCCTTGCTTATTTCTTTCTCTATTTCATTTATTTCAAGATCATAACCCAACCATTTTAAAGCTATAATATCTAATTTAAGTTGTCTCTCTTTTGACTTATGATCTTTGTAATTTTCTGCCGCAGTTGCTTGTCTCTCAAGTTTGCCTAATTGCGAATTGATTTCTTTCATCACATCCTTAAGTCTGCTGAGATTTTCTTTTGTATGCTTCAATCTGAGCTCTGTTTCTCTTCTTTTTTCTTTGTATTTACTAATCCCAGCAGCTTCTTCGAGATAAGTCCTTAATTCTTCTGGTTTCGATTCAACTAACCTAGAAATCATGCCCTGTTCAATAATTGCATAACTTCTTGGCCCCAAACCGGTACCTAAAAAAACTTCTCTAATGTCTTTTCTCCTACATCTTGTACTATTAAGATAATAATTTGATACTCCATCTCTGGTTAATTCTCTTCGAATAACTATTTCATTATATTTAGCAAATTTTAAATCGAGAGTATTATTGGAATTATCAAAAAATAGCTCTACATTGGCTTTGCCAACTGGCTCTCTTGAAGATGATCCAGAAAAAATTACCGCTTCCATTGAATCTCCCCGTAGACTCCTTGCCGATGATTCCCCCATGACCCATTTTACTGCATCAATAATGTTTGATTTTCCACAACCATTGGGGCCTATTACGCCGGTTAAATTGCTTGGAAATGTTAAAGTTGTGGGGTCTACGAAAGTCTTGAAGCCTGATAGTTTTATTTTTGTGAGACGCATAATACCTACATTAAATTATAATATTTTCTTTGCTATAATACTACCATCAGGAGATATCGATAAATGACATCTAGAAAAAAACTGCTTGACACTTTTGAAAACCCTCAAGATAAGACTGATTATCTTATTAATATGAAGATACCTGAATTTACCTGTTTGTGCCCTTTAACATCACAGCCTGATTTTGCTGAATTTGCTATTGATTATATTCCTCACAAGTTATGTGTAGAGTTAAAATCATTGAAACTATATATGGGCTCATTTAGAAATGAGGGGGCATTCCATGAAGATGTAACTAATATGATTTTAAGAGACCTGTCTAATCTTGTTAAACCTAGATATATGACTATTACTGGGTATTGGAAAGTAAGAGGCGGTATCATTACAACTGTTACTACAAAATATATAAAAAAAGGCTGGAAAGATACTTATAAATTGATTTCAAATGTATAGATTGGTTTTAAAAAAAATAATAATTGTTCTAGTATTTATATTTCCATTAAATAGTGATTCATCTTCTTTTTTTAAGCCTGAATATCTTAATGTGCCGGGAGGCATATTTTTTCATGAAATTCCTGTAGAGAAATTTAAAAGTGGTATTTTTATAAATAATACAAGAATATTAACCAAACAAGTTAATGATAAGTTCTACCTTATTTATGGGATTCCCTATGGAACACCCTCAGGGAATCAATCAATCAATATTGTGGATAAAGTTTCTGAAAACACTGTAAATTTTTTTTTAAAAAAAAGAATAGTTGAAAAACAGTATATAAAGGTTTCAAAAAAATATAGTGAACCTTCAAGCAGTGATGTCAAAAGAATTATTAAGGAACAGAAAATCCTTAAATCTCATAGAAATACATGGTCATCAGGTAATCCTGATATTAATTTTATCTATCCAGTAGAAGGAATTATAACCGGCGTTTTTGGTACTGAACGATATTATAATGGCAAAAAAGGTCGTTATCACAATGGAATTGATATAGCGGCAAAAATGAATGACCCCATAGTTGCTCCCTCAGCAGGTAGGGTCATAGTTGTAGGTGATTTTTTTTATAATGGTAAATTTATTTATATTGACCATGGGAAAGGTTTACTAAGCATCTTTATACACCTAAACGAAATTCTAGTAAAAAAGGGTCAAAGTGTTAAAAAAGGTGATGAGATTGGAAAAATTGGGACAAGTGGCAGGTCAACTGGTCCACATGTACACTGGTCCGTAATGTTAAATCAAACATATATTGATCCCATGATATTTATAAATACAAATAAAAATAATTAAATACAATTTTTTCCTTGAAGGTTATACCAATTAATAGGAAAATGAGATGTTATACAAAAATGGAGGGGTATATAATGCCACAATATGTAATAGAAAGAGAAATTCCAGGAGCTGGTGATCTTAGTGCAGATGACCTAAAAGGTATTTCACAAAAATCTTGTGGAATTCTAAAGGATATGGGTACTGGAATTGAATGGGATCATAGCTATGTAACTGGTGATAAGGTTTACTGCGTTTACAATGCAGACAATGAACAACTCATCAGAGATCACGCTGAAACAGGTGGATTTCCTGCAAATAAAATCTCAGAAGTTAAAAATATAATCAGCCCTAAAACTGCTGAGTAATTTTTTTCAAAAAATTGAACCCATTATTAAATGGGTTCTTTTTTTTGTGTAAATTTTACCTCAAGAGGAAGACCTATCAAGTTTAACTCGGTAGAAAAGTAGTTTAATAAATACTTTTTATATGATGGTGAGATATACTTTAATCCATTTCCATATATATGAATAACAAGTTCTCTTAAACTACTTTGTTGTGCAAATTTCAATTTTGGTCTTTTTTTGTTATAGATTGGTGGTTCATGTTTAGAGGTTGCATCATTCAGAATTTTAGTTAATTTTGCAGATTTATATCTCTTATTTAATAATTTTCCAAGAACTGCAATTGTTAGCGGTATTTTGGAAATATTCTTTCTTAAAATAGCGGAAGTGAAAAAAATATTTGCATTATTTGTGATATTTGAAAAATATTTTATGTCGTTTTTTAATTTTTTTAGATCAACAGTTGATAAAGTATCAACTTTATTAACAACAATAAAAAATGCCTTGTTATATTTCTTTATATAATTAAGGATTAATTTGTCTTGTTTGGTAATTCCATCTTGTGCGTTTAATACTAAAATACATATATCAGTATTTTTAATAGTTGATAAAGTTTGAGCAATACTAAATTTCTGTATGATACTCTTCGTTTGTGATTTTTTTAAAATTCCAGCGGTATCATAGAGTCTAAATTTATTTCTTTTATCTCTATATTTAATTTCTATTGCATCTAATGTCGTACCAGATATATCTGAGGTAATCATTAATTCCTTTTTGATTAAACTATTAATCAGGGTAGATTTGCCTACATTTGGTTTTCCAATAAATGAAACTCTTAAACTATTCTCCTCTAAAGATGTCTGATTGCCTTCCAAAATATCAAAAATCTTTTCCTTTAATTCATTAACTCCCTGATTAGTTTTTGCTGAGATAATATAAATATCTTTGTGGCCAAGACTATAAAAAGTATTTATATTATCTCTTTTTGATTGTAAGTCTGACATATTGATTACTAATAAAACTCTTTTGTTATGTTTTCTTAGTATCTCTGATATTTCTAAATCTTTATTGGTTAGCCCTTCTCTGGATGAGGTCATAAATAATATTAGTTTGCTTTCTTGTATAGATTGTTGAATTCGAGATTCAACTTGATTATTATAGTTGCCTTTATTTTCTGGAAAACCACCTGTATCTTCTAATATAATTGATTTATCTTGATGAACAATTAATCCTTGATTAATATCTCGAGTGCTTCCTTCAAAATCAACAACCAATGACTTTCTTGATTTAACAAGTTTGTTAAAAAGCAAGGATTTGCCTACATTTGTTCTACCAACTAAAGAAACTTGATTCTTCATATTTGCGCTCAATAACATTAAACGCAGTAAGTCTACCACTTTTTTCTAATATAAAAAAACTTTTGTTAGATTTTAGTACTCGTATTTGATAATCAATTTCATCAGTTATTTTCTCATATTTAAGAATCTTTCCGTTAGATTTATCTAATAATGAAATATAGCCTTGGTCGCTCATAACTGCAACAGTGTCATCTAGAACTACAGGTTGCAATAAATTACCTTTTTCTAACAATTTAGTCTTCCAAATTGAGTCCCCATTATATTTATTTAACGCGAATAAATAACCATCTGTAGAAGAAGCAAAAAGTTTGTCATCATCGCCGTCAAGGTTAGATACAATCGAAATTGGTACTGACCATAATAATGATCCTGATATTGAGTCGACAGCGATTAGATTTCCCTGATATGAGCCAACAAATATTATGCCTGAATCAACATATGGAGACATCTCGACGTCACGAAGAGATTCAAGTTCATTTCTACCTGATTTTGCTGAAATAGATATATACCAATTTAGCTTTCCTGATTGCTGTAATAATGAGACCAAAGTCCCATCATCTCTAGCTACATAAATATTTTCAAAATCTACTGATGCAGATCCAGACCCTCTTAAGGATAAAGGGATATTGCCACTAATATTTTTCCAAGATAAACTACCATCAGTAATATCTATGGCTAATGTATCTCCATCATTAGTTTTAACAAAAATATTATTGTAAGAACCAACCGCTGGTGCTATGGATTCACTTTTAAGTTGAAAATGCCATTTTGGTTTAACAGGCAGTGAATCAGAAATAAATGGAATATTGTTAATGCTAAATAGATTGTCACTTTCGTTTAGTACTTCTCTACTAAGACAATAAATTTTACCGTCAGACGTGCCAAAAAAAATTAAATCTTTATGGGTAGAGATGCCTGATGTGACATCTAAATCCATATCCTGAGACCAATTTTTATTGCCTGTCTGAGAATCAACAGAAGTGATTAGTCCATCAGAGTCAATGATATAAATATTTTTTTTATTATCAAAAGCTGGTTGTAACACAGTACTTTTTGGGCTCCTACCATCTCCAGAATCAACAGACCAGAGCTCTTGTACAATATAATTTGTTGATACCTCATGTTTTGGCATAAATGCTGTCGATTCCTTTTCAAAGATCTTTTCATAGTAAGCGCAGCTAGATAGCATTAAAGAAAAAAGTGATAAGTATAGTAGTTTTGAATATCTCATTGTATTGTATTGATTTTATTTTCCATAATTTTTAATTTATTTGGTGTTAGATTAAAATTTAACACTTCATTATATTTTTTCTTTGCTAGTTCGATTTCTCCATTCTTAAAATATATATCACCTAAAAGCTCAACTAAAATATAATTTTTTTGGTTTGGGTCAATTCTTTGAATTAGGTTCTTAGCATCTACAAGTTGATCATTAGAAATCATTAATCTAGCTTTACGAATCTGTGCAATCATTTTTATATGCTGCGATGGAGAGTTTGAAATTACAAAATTAAGTTTTTCAAACGCCTTATCAATTTCATTATTATCAATAAAGATTTTTACCGAATATAAACTAATGAGATTTGTATAGATGTTTGATGGATAATTACTAGATAATTGCTTATCTTTTTCTAGTAAATACTTTGTGTCGCCTTCCCTATATTTTTGTATAGTTTTTTCATATTCAAAAGATAGGTTAGTTGTTATTTGATCTTGATAATTAACATAGTATTTATAAGAAATAATAAAAAAGATGCCTAAAAATAATCCTGCTAATAAACTCTTTAAATTATCCTTAAACCATGATAAAAATTTTTCTTCTTCTTCTGTATATTGATTGTTCATTTATTAATATTATCAAGAATCTTTTCTAACTCAGTTTTCGAAATCTGTTCTTTCTTAACTTTATCCTTCAAGCCTTTGATTGTATATGTATTTGATTTAATTTCTTCATCTCCAAAAAATAAAATATATTTGGGTTTGATTTGTTCAGCTTGCTTATATTGTTTATCTATATTAGATGATGAATCAGTACTATAGAAACTAATTTGTTTAAATTGATTACGCAAATCTTCTGTCTTTGCAAGCGCTTCGTAACTATTCTCTGCAGAATGATTTATAATTGCAACAGAACTAGACTGTAAATTAGTCTGATTAAGTTCAGATAAAATCATCAATATCCTATCTACTCCAGCTGCAAAACCAATTGCAGGCACTTCTACTCCTCCAATTTTTTTAACCAATCCATCATATCTGCCACCAGCACATATTGCATCTTGACTTCCTAATGAATCATGTTTCCATTCAAAAACAGTATCATTGTAGTAATCAAGCCCCCTAACAATAGAATTATCTATAATATATTTTGTGTTTGATTGGTCTAGTTTTTGCACCAAACTTTCAAATCGTTTTTTTGAGTTAGTAGATAACATATTAGTAAGCTTAGGAAGATCTTCTAATATTTTTTTTATTTTTTCTGATTTATTATCTAAAATCCTAATTGGGTTTCTATCTAAAGTATTTTGCTGATCCTCAGTAAGTTCCTTTTTGTATTTATCTAATAAGTCTTTTATTTTTTTTCCATAAATTAATCTATCTTCTTCATTGCCAATAGAATTAATATGAAGTTTAATTCCATCTATCTTAAGTTCGTCATTAAATAATCTATTGCCAAAAAATATTATTTCTAAATCACTATTTATATTATCAAACCCAAAATATTCAATACCAAATTGGTCAAACTGTCTAAAACGTCCTTTTTGAGGCCTTTCTCTACGAAACATTGGTCCAAAATACCAATATTTCTTTCGCTTTATACCTCTATCGAAAATTAAATTATTTTCTAAAGCGGATCTGACGCATGATGCCGTCCCCTCAGGTCTTAAACTAAGAGCATCACCATTTCTATCTTCAAAAACATACATCTCCTTGTTTACAATTTCTGTTGTTGCTCCTATCGATCTATTGAATAATTCAGCTTTTTCTAAGATAGGAGTTCTTAACTCATTAATTCCATATTGGTTTGTAATATTAGAAATAGCTATTCTAAAAGATTCTAATAATTTAATATCAGTGTTGCTATACACATCCCTAAAACCTCTAACTACTTTTATTATTTCATTGGTCATAATATTAAAAAGGTTAATGAAGCAGAGTTATTTAAAAAAGAATTTAATTTCTCTTTTAGCATTCTCGGTACTATCAGAACCATGTACTGAATTTCTCTCTTTACTTTCAGCAAAAAATTGTCGGATTGTTCCTGGTTTAGCTTCTGCTGGGTCGGTTGCACCCATAAGATTTCGATAAGTATTCACAGCATCATCTCCACTCAATTTTAGAGCTACTATTTTACTTGATATCATATAATCTATAAGTGAACTAAAAAATGGTTTATCTTTATGGATAGAATAAAATTCTTCAGCATCACTTCTTGAAAGCTGCAACATCCTTGCTTCCATTACCTTCAATCCATTTTTTTCTATCATTGACACTATTGACCCTATAAGGTTTCTTTCTACAGCATCAGGTTTAATTATAGATAATGTTTCTTCTTGAGCCATTTATTTTTCCTCTATCCAAGCCATCTGTATAGCTTCTAAAATTTTTTCATTGGATTTATCTGGCGCATCATCAAAATCATCTAATTCACAAATCCATTTATGTAAATCAGTAAATCTTATTGTCAGGGGATCTATATCTGGATATTTTTCATCAAGTGCAATTGCTATATCTAAACTATCTGTCCATTTTAATCTCATACTAATTGCTCTCTGATACCTGATTAATTGTATATTTTGGTATTTCAACAATCAAATCTTTATTATTAATAATTGCCTGGCAGCTCAATCTAGACTGAGGTTTTAAACCCCATGCTTTATCTAGATAATCATCTTCATCCTCAGTTGGTAAATCAAGAGAATCATAACCCTCATTTACATATACGTGGCAAGTTGTACAAGCACATGACAGTTCACATGCGTGCTCAATCATTATTCCACTATCAAGGGCTGCTCTACAAATACTCGTTCCTTTAGGGACATCAATAGTGGCACCTTCTGGGCAAATCTCTTTATGGGGTAAAAATGTAATTTTAGGCATTAAATTAAATTATATCATCAATATTTTTGCCTGCAATCAAGGACTTGATACTTCTATTCATTCTTCGTTCAACATAAAATTCAGATGCTTCTTCTAAGTTTTTAATTGCTGATTGAATTGTATCTGAATCATCTTTTTTTATTGATTCTTTTAATTTATCTAAAGTTACATTTATTGAAGAAAATTCATTTTCATTCAATAACTCGCTTCCATCTTTTTTCAATGCTTCTGTTATCGCATATATAACTCTTTCCGCTTCTACCTTGCTTTCATTTAGTTTTCTTAAATCCATATCAATCTGAGCAGAATTATTTGAATCTTCGATTAGTTTTATAAGTTCATCTTCACTCATTCCATATGAAGGATTAACTTCTATACTCGCACTATTTCCAGAACTTTCTTCATTTGCAGAAACTGATAATAATCCATCAACGTCAATTTGAAACGCTACCTTGATTCGTGCTGCTCCAGCTACCATAGGCGGTATGTCATGCAATGTGAATTTTGACAGTGACTTACAGTCTTCAACTAATTCTCTTTCTCCTTGTATTACATGTATTAATAATTTTGTTTGCCCGTCTTTGAATGTTGTAAAAGTTTTTGATGCAGATACAGGGATTGGTGTATTCCGAGATAGAATTTTTTCAGATAAACCACCATACGTCTCTATGCCTAGCGATAATGGCAATACATCTAGTAAAAGTACTTCTTCTTTAGCAGCTCCTGATAAAATTCCAGCTTGTATAGCTGCACCTTCAGCTACAACTCTATCTGGATCAATATTATTTAAAATTTCACAATTAAACTTTTCTTCTAATAATTTTTTTATTAGCGGTATTCTTGTAGAACCACCTACAAGTATGATGTTCTTAATTTTATCTATTTCTAGGCCTGAGTCTTTGATGGCTTGTTTAGTCATTTCTAAAGTTAGATCTATAATTTTTTTTATTAAATTATTAAAATCATTGATTGAAAGATTATTTAAGTTTTCATTTTTATTACATAAATTCTCCTTCATGAGTTTAGCCTCTTCTAGTTCGCAGCCAATTCTCTCTTTTATTAAATAATCAATGTCATCCCCTCCTAAAGAAGTATCACCATCTGTAGATAAAACTTTAAACACTCCCTTCTGAAGGCTTAATACCGAAACATCAAAAGTTCCTCCACCAAGATCATAAATTACAAAATTACCCTTTTGTTTTGTATTAAGTCCATATGCAATTGCAGCAGCAGTCGGCTCATTGAGTAGACGTAGTACTTTTAATCCTGCAATTTCAGCTGCTTTTTTCGTTGCTTGGCGTTGTATATCATTAAAATAAGCAGGTACAGTAATTACAGCTCCGTCTATACTTCTATTTTCCTGCTTTTCTACAGTTTCTTTTAGGTCTTTTAATATCATTGATGATATCTCAATTGCACTATAACTCTTATCTGAATCAGCTTTAATCATGGGGAGTTTGTCATTAGATAAATCAAACTCATATGGAAGTTTTTCAGTCAAATTTTTAACTTCTGAACTAGTTAAGCCAATTAATCTTTTTATTGATTTTATCAGTATAGGTTTTTCAGGATTTTTACTTATATTTACTACAGATGGATGTAGTGAACCATAGAACTTTGTATCTTTATGTCGAGATGCTATTAGTGAGTTTGTTGTTCCCAGATCGATACCAACTATAAATTTAGTAGATTCATTCAGGATAGATTCAGGTTCAGATATTTGAATTAAACTCATGCTGTTAGTTTATCCTTAAGTTCATTAACATGTTTAACATAAAACCTTAGTTTACAAAAAACATTCCACATCCTATCAAAATCTCTTTTTGAATAAAATGTTTTTATATCAGTTATAGAGGTCTTTATTTTCAAAATAATATCATTCTGATAAGAATTTATTTCTTCCATATTATTCTCATTTAGATTTGAAATAAATTCATTAAAACTAATTTGTTCCAATAAGAACTCTTCATCTTTAAATGTTTCAGCTTCATCTTTATGAAAATTATTAATTTCAAAGATATAATTAATTCTTTTAATTAAATCTCCTAAAATCACATACCCATCATTAATATGAGAAGATATTTGCAGAGCAAGACTTTTTTCGTGATTAGATGAATTTATATATTTATCAGGGTGAAATTGTTGTTGCAGATTATTATATTTTTGATCTAAAGTATTCTTATTTACTTCTATGCTAACTTCTATACCAAATAAATCAAAATAATTCTTCTTTAAAATATCCATCAAACATTAAAGCTTTCACCACACCCACATTCATCTTTTACGTTTGGGTTTTTAAATCTAAAGCCTTCATTAAGCCCTTCTTTTGAAAAATCTAATTCTGTTCCTTTAAGATAAACATAGCTTTTTGGATTGATGATGATTTTAATTCCATTATCATCAAAAACTAAATCATCATTCTCAATTTTATCTGCAAATTCAATTACATATGCAAGCCCTGAACATCCAGTAGTTTTAACGCCTAGTCGTAGCCCTATTCCTTTTCCACGCGCTGAAAGATGTTTTTGTGCATGTTCTGCTGCTATTTTAGTGACTGATATTGACATTTTTTTAATGACTTGACCATTTAACTTTTTTTAAATCTACCCCATCTTTATACATTTCCCATAATGGTGATAAATCTCTCAGTTTACTTACATTATCATTAATAATCTTTAAAACATGATCAATATCTTGTTCTGTAGTGTATTTACCTATTGTCATGCGTATTGAGCTATGAGCTAGTTCATCGTCTCTACCTAATGCTCGCAAAACATAACTTGGTTCAAGGCTAGCCGATGTACATGCAGACCCAGAAGAAACGGCCACATCCTTCATTGCCATTATCAAACTTTCACCTTCTATAAAATTAAAACTAACATTTAAGTTGCCAGGTATTCTTTGATCTAAGTCACCATTAAGATAAATTTCTTCCATATCTTTCAATCCATTCCATAATTTTTCCCTTAACTTTAGAATTCTCTTATTATCTTCTACCATTTCTTCTTGTGCAATTCTGAATGCTTCCCCCATTCCCACAATTTGATGTGTTGGGAGTGTCCCAGATCTGAAGCCTCTCTCATGGCCACCGCCATGCATTTGTGCTTCCAATCTGACGCGAGGTTTCCTACGAACATAAAGTGCACCAATGCCTTTTGGTCCATAAACTTTATGCGCTGAAAGAGATAATAAGTCGATATTATATTTTTCTACATCTATATCTACTTTACCTGGGCTTTGTGCGGCATCAACATGTAAAATAATATTCTTTTCTCTAGTAATCCTTCCTATACTTTCTAAATCTTGGATGACGCCAATTTCATTATTTACATGCATTATAGAGATTAGAATAGTTGAAGGAGTAATTGCATCTAATAGTTTTTTTTGATCTAAAAGTCCATTAGGCTCAGGATCTAGATAGGTTACCTCAAATCCTTCACTTTCAAGCGCTCTCATTGTGTCTAGCACTGCTTTATGTTCAGTAGACAAAGTTATGAGATGGTTTCCTTTATCTTTATAAAAGTGTGCAGCGCCTTTTATCGCTAAATTATCTGATTCCGTTGCTCCACTAGTCCAAATTATCTCTCTAGAATCTGCATTAATTAAAGAAGCAACATTTTTTCTAGCTTCTTCAACAAGTTTTTCACTTTTCCATCCAAAAGGGTGTGAGCGAGAAGCAGGATTACCAAAAGTTCCTTCTATAGTCAAACATTCAGACATCTTTTTTGCAACCCTAGTATCAACAGGAGTAGTTGCTGAATAATCAAGATAGATTGGTATATTTAAAATATTCTTTTTGTCATGTAAGTTTGTTGCCATATCCTTGCTCCCTTCTTTTATCTACAATATTTCGGATATCATTTCTCAAAATTATATCTCCAAGCGAAACTCCCTTCATATAATCATTTATTTGTTTCGTTAAATCAGTCCAAACATAATGAGTTAGACAAGGTTTATCGTTATTACAATTCATTGCACCGCCACATTGAGTTTGGTCCATATTTTCATCAACAGCAGTTATAATTTCAAACAAGGTAATTTTTGACGGATTTCTATCTAATTTGTAACCACCTCCGGGGCCTCTCACGCTTTTAACTAAAGATTTTGTTTTTAATTTAGAAAATAATTGCTCTAAATATGATAATGAAATATTTTGTCTTTTTGAAATTTCACTTAGTGAAATAGGAGTATTACTTGTATATAGCGCAATATCTATCATTGCTACTATTGCATATCTTCCTTTGGTTGTAAGCTTCATATCTACCTCAAAGTAATTATCTTATACCTGACTAATTTAATCAATTATTTTTTTATTTTTCTATTAAATGAAGATATTATGCCAAGAAGCATGTTAATTTCATCTTTATCTAGAGATGCTTTATTAAAAATAATATGAATCTTTTGACTTAAAGATTTTATATTTTTCTTTGTTATAAATCCTGTACTGATTAATAAATTAATAAACTCTTTATAGAAGCGATTTTTTTGTTTTGTGGGAGCTAATTTTATTTTTCTTAATGATGGTTGTATGTTTTTAGAGGAATGCTTAAATAGTTCATATGAAAATATTTGAACAGCAGATGCTAAATTTAATGATTGATATTCTTTATACGTAGGTAATTTAACAATATAATTACACATTAATAAATCTTCGTTAGATAATCCTGATTGTTCATTTCCAAATAGTATTGATATATTTCTATTTGAATGTCTAAAAATAAATTTTATGCATTCATCAATATTTAGTATTGGTATCTTTGCTCTTCTCTTTCTAGAACTAAATCCTATATTAATTTCTGATTTTTCTAACGCATCCTGCAAATTATCATATATTTTTGCCCGTTTAATTACATCTTTGCAACCAACAGCTAAAGCGTATGAATCATTATTTGGTAATTCTTTAGGTTTTACTAAGGATAAACTATTGAGACCCATCACTTTCATTGCTCTTGCTGCAGCACCAATATTTCCAGGATGCGATGTTTCTAATAATAGTATCTCAATATTTTTAAACATTAATCACTTAATAATTAAAAATAAATTATTTTTCCTCAGAACCAATTCCCAAATAATATAAGCTTGTGCTAGCAATGAATATTGATGAATAAGTTCCTACAAGGACTCCGACAATCATTGCAATTGCAAAGAATTTTACCGCTATACCGCCTGCTAATAATAATGAAAATAAAACAAATAGTGTTGTTAAAGATGTGATTATTGTACGAGATAAAGTTTGATTAACAGAAATATTCAAAATATCTATAAAATCATTTTTTCTAATTAGTCTCATATTTTCACGAATCCTATCGTAGACCACGATAGTGTCATTGAGAGAATAACCTATTACAGCTAAAATTGCTGATAGTACGCTCAAGTCAAATTGTAGTTGCGTAATAGAAAAAAAGCCAAGCGTTAGAATTACGTCATGGAGAAGCGCAAAAATTGCTCCAATACCATAGAGAAATTCGAACCTAAATCCTATGTATATAAGTATACTTAATAATGCAACCAGCATAGCCCATTCGCCTTTTTCTCTTAATTCAGATCCAACTTGCGAACCAACATACTCTAATCTTAAGATTTTAAATTTATTATCAGCAGAAAGTGATTTAATTAGGAAATTATTAATTGATACTTGATCAAATTTAGGGCTATCCTTAAGTTTAATAATAACTTCTTTATTGGTTCCATAATACTGAACTATAGAATCATTAACCCCATTATTCTTTAAATTAGTTTTTAACTCAGTTATATTTACATCTTTTTGGTATTGAAGTTGAGCAATATATCCATTAGAAAAATCAATTCCCCAGTTCAGTCCATTAGCAATGAAGCTTATTATACTAAATATAATCAATAAACTAGAAAAGAATATAGCGCCTTTCCTAAACCCTAGAAAATCAAACTTGCTATTTTTTTTAATAATAGAAAACATTATATTGAAATCTTTTTAGTGTCCTTATTTTCATAAATTAAACTAATAACAGCTCTTGTACCAATTATTGATGTAAACATTGATGAGAGTATCCCAATAACAAGAGTAATGGCAAAACCTTTTACAGCCCCTGTTCCAATAGTTAGTAATGCAATAGCAGCTATTAATGTAGTCAAATTTGCGTCTGCAATTGTTGAAAAAGCTTTTTTATAACCAGAGAAAATACTCGAATTAGGTGAATTACCATTTCTAAGCTCTTCTCTAATTCTTTCAAATATCAAAACATTAGAGTCAACAGCCATACCAACTGTCAATACTATGCCAGCTATGCCAGATAATGTAAGGGTAGCTTGAAATAATGAAAGAACTGCTACAATAATTATTATGTTTGCTGCAAGAGCAATATTTGCAACTAAGCCAAAAAGCCTATAATAGATAAACATAAATAATGCAACTAGGAATAAACCAAAATACATTGAGTTCTGCCCAGCAATAATATTATATTTACCAAGACTTGGGCCAACAGTTCTCTCTTCAATTATAGTCATTGGAGCACTCAAAGAACCAGATCTTAATAATATGGCCAAATCACGAGCTTCTTCTCTGTCAAGCCCAGTTATTTGAAAATTCTTACTAAATGCCTCGCGTATAGTAGCAATATTAATTACTTCATTTTTATTTTTTTCTACAAAAATTACAGCCATTTTGTTTCCAACATTTTTTGTTGTAGTCTCCAACATTCTTGATGCTCCATAATCTCCGAGACGAACAAAAACTGATGGAGTATTAGTTGTTCCATCAAAACCCGCATTTGCATCTCTAATATCTTTCCCAGAAACTATTACTTTCCTACTCAGCAATGCTGGAGATCCATTTCTTTGTTTATAAAGAACACCTGAATTAATTGTTGATTTTCCTTTAGATTGAGAATCTATCCAATCTTGTATAGTTCCTTTTGTCAGCCTAAATTCAAGAGTAGCAGTGGAGCCTAAAATATTTTTTGCTCTAGTTGAATCATGCAAACCCGGCAGCTGTATAATTATTCTATCTTTTCCCTGTTGTTGCAGGATAGGTTG
>JAYZKL010000032.1:0-3020 GCA_036163455.1 Pseudomonadota bacterium | reverse complement strand
AGTCGGTAACAATAAAATATTTAGACCAACACAAAAATATAATGGATCAGATCATAGGTCCTATAAAGACATCAGCGATAGATAGATCCTAATAAACGAGATTTCCTAGAACCAGTTATAGTTGTATTTGTAATTTTCTGTGATTTTTTTCTAATCATTGAAAGCCATGCGAATGACAGGGACTCAAGATTTTTTTCGTCTACACCTGGGCAAATTCTTGTCTGCCTGATTTTATCACTAAGAGAGAGTATGCCTTGAACAAGTAACAAGTTGTTAGACCCTCCACCACAAAAATAAATATTTTTACTTTTCGGATTGAATCTATTGATTTCATTAACGACAGTAATAATAGTGAAGTATGTTAGAGTACTCAACACATCAATCTTTTTTATTCCCTTTATTTTAGACAGGTGACTTTGTAACCATTTTTCATTGAAGTCTTCAAAACCAGTACTTTTGGGAGGTCTTATTTTGAAAAATTTGTGATTTAACAAACTTCTAAGTAACGGCGGATTAATATTTCCTTTAGAAGCTAATTTGCCGTTGTGATCAAAATCTTTATTAAATTTTTTTCTACACCACAAGTCTAATAAATAATTTGCTGGCCCTGTGTCAAACCCAAATACCTTATTACCAGACTTTAAAGTAATATTGGCAAAACCACCAAGGTTAATGAAGGTAGTAAAATCCTTTTTAGATCTGTTTAGATATTGATGAAAAAAAGCAGATAATGGAGCACCTTGACCTCCAGCATCTATATCACACTGTCTAAAGTCAGATACCACTACAAGAGATGTTTCTTGTGCTATCTTTTTAGGGTCTCCAAGATATGTAGACTTTTTTCTATTTGGTCTGTGTTCTAATGTAATTCCTGGAAAGCCAATACAATGTATATCAGTTTTCTTAATTTTAAAATATGAAAGAGTATTTTTTATCGAGGATATAGTTTTTTTTGAGACTAAGTCTGATGTTTTATTAACTTTATTACAATTATTTGGTTTAAGCTTACATTTCTCAATTTCTTTTTTTAAACTGTTGTTGATTTTAAAACTTTTAGAGCCAATGACTCTCATTTTATTCTTGCTAAAACTTGCAATTGATATATCTATAGAATCTAAGCTCGTGCCACACATTATTCCCATGTAGTATTTGGACATTTCGATATAAAACCTCTTTTTTTTATTATATAGTTTATTGAAAGAATATGAAAAAAATTGAAGAACAAATCAAAATTATTAAACGCGGCACGTCAGAGATAATAGACGAAAAAGACCTAGCCAATCTACTCAAAACCAAAAAAAAGCTGGTTGTTAAAGCTGGCTTAGACCCAACATTACCAGATTTACATTTGGGACACACAGTTGTTCTCAACAAATTAAAACAATTTCAAGATTTGGGACACGAGGTGGTTTTTTTGATAGGTGATTATACTGCGTGTATTGGAGATCCATCTGGCCGAGATGTAACCAGACCTCCCGTGGATAAAGCTTTTGTTAAAAATAATGCGAAGAAATATAAAAAAGAAATTTTTAAAATCTTGTCTAAGCAAAAAACCAGAGTTGAATTTAATTCAAAATGGTTAAGCAAAATGAGTGCAGAAGGTCTGATTCAATTGGCATCCAGTAATACTGTTGCAAGAATGATAGAGAGAGATGATTTTGAAAAAAGATATAAATCTAAACAACCTATTTCTATACATGAATTTTTATATCCTTTGCTACAAGCATACGATTCAGTAATTTTGAAAGCTGATATTGAACTTGGTGGTACAGACCAAAAATTTAATTTATTGTTGGGAAGGAAAATTCAAGAACATAATAAGATGAAACCACAAATCTGTATAACTATGCCAATACTTGAAGGCTTGGATGGTGTAAAGAAAATGTCTAAATCTTATGACAATTATATTTCTATCAGCGATGAGCCTAACGACATGTTTGGAAAGGTTATGTCACTTAGCGATGATTTAATGTGGAGATATTTTGAGTTACTAAGTTTTTTAGATATGAAAAAAATTCTAGCTATGAAAAAAGATGCTGATTCAAACAAGTTAAACCCAAGGGATGCAAAATTAGAATTAGCAATGGAATTAGTTTCTAGATTCCATGACAAGAAAATAGCAACAAAAGCAAAGGATAATTTTCTCAAAAGATTCCAAAAAAAAGAACTTACAGAAGATATCGAAAAGGTAAAAGTTAAATGCAAAAAATCTTCTGAAACAGTTAATATCATTGGGCTTTTAACAGAAAAAACCAATATTTTGCCAAGCACTTCTGAGGCTAGGCGTATGATCAAACAACATGCTGTAAAAATTGATGGAAAGCTTGTCGATTCAATAGATTTTATCTGCTTAAAATCCAAAGAGTTTGTTTTACAAGTTGGGAAAAGGAAGTTCTATAAAATTATAATTATGTAACCCATAATTTCCCAAGAAAAAACTAGGATAGTCACTCAAACATGGTTATAATCATTTGTCTGCGTTCATAGTGCAACGCAGTTCAAAAAAAGCTCTGTAAAAATTTGGAATGATTTGTGCGTAGTGCCTGTATTTTACTCACTATTATACGTTTATAGCAATTAAAGCTATTAAAAAAAATTAGTCGATAAGACTTTAATTTATATAAGTGAAGAGTTTGATACTGGCTCAGATTGAACGCTGGCGGAATGCTTAACACATGCAAGTCGTGCGGTAACACTTCGGGTGACGAGCGGCGGACGGGTGAGTAACGCGTGAGTATCTGCCTTTTAGTGGGGGACAACCCGGGGAAACTCGGGCTAATACCACATGTGTCCTACGGGATAAAGCAGGGGACCTTCGGGCCTTGCGCTAAAAGATGAGCTCGCGTGAGATTAGCTTGTTGGTGAGGTAAAGGCTCACCAAGGCAACGATCTCTAGCTGGTCTGAGAGGATGATCAGCCACACTGGGACTGAGACACGGCCCAGACTCCTACGGGAGGCAGCAGTGGGGAATATTGGACAATGGGGGCAACCCTGATCCAGCAATTCCGCGTGTGTGAAG
>JAYZKL010000031.1:0-24416 GCA_036163455.1 Pseudomonadota bacterium | reverse complement strand
CAGATAATTTTATATAATTTACATTAAATTTTATTAATTGAATTTTTAGTTCAGTAATGATAAATAAATTTTCTAAATTTTCAGGAATTAATCCAAACCTATCTATCAACTCATTCTTTATTTCGTTTAATCCATTTATATCTTTCTGTGTTGAAATTCTTTTATAGTATGTTAATCGCGTAAAAATATCATTTATATATTCTTGAGGTATTAATGCTGAAACATTAACATCAAGTTCGAAATCATTATCATTGTCTTCATATTTTTTATTTTTGATAAAATCAATACTCTTTTTTAACATTTCAGTAAACATTGCGTATCCAACTTCATAAATTTGACCACTTTGCTCTTCACCAAGTAATTCTCCTGCGCCACGTATTTCTAAATCATGTGTTGCTAATTCCAAACCTCCGCCAAGACTATCTACGGAGTCAAAAGCTTGAAGCCTTTTTACTGCATCTTTAGTGATTAATTTTTTATTATTTACGATTAAATATGCATATGCTTGTCTGTTAGTTCGCCCGACTCGTCCCCTTATCTGATGTAATTGTGATAATCCAAATTTATTGGCATTATTTATTATAATTGTATTTACATTCTGAATGTCTAATCCACTTTCAATAATACTTGTGCACATTAGTAAATCAATTTTATTATTTATGAATGAATCCATTTGATTTTCAATTTCTTTATTTGATAATTGACCATGTATCATTCCAATCCTTAATCTTTTATTTATATTTTGTAGCTTTTCAATTTGCGCTTGCATTGTTCTTATTTCATTATTTACAAAATATATTTGTCCTCCTCTTTGAATCTCTCTGTCTATTGCATCAGAAATTAAATTTGGATCCCATTCACTTATTAGGGTTGATATAGATTTTCGATTTTTTGGTGGAGTCTCTATTACACTTAAATCTTTAATTTGTGCCAACGCAGAATTTAAAGTTCTAGGTATTGGAGTGGCAGTAAGTGTAATTACATCAATATTTCCTTTTAGTTTTTTTAGTTTTTCTTTAGCAATAACACCAAATTTATGCTCTTCATCAATAATCAGAAGCCCAATATTTTGATATTTATTTGAATTTGATAATATTGCATGAGTTCCAATTAAAATATCTATTTTATTAGAATTAAAGGAATCAAAAATTCTTTTTCTTTGTGCGAGAGTTTGTAATCTGGAACATTTTTTTATGATTATCGGAGTATCTTCAAATCTTTTTAAGAATGATTTGTAGTGCTGTTCAACCAGAATTGTAGTAGGGGCTAAAATAATAGTTTGTTTATTATTCAATGATGCAATATATGCAGCTCTCATTATTATTTCAGTTTTTCCAAAACCAACATCCCCACATACTAATCTATCCATTGGATTGTCTGATGACATAGAAGAAATAACATCATTTATTGCTTTCAATTGATCCTCTGTCTCTATAAATGGAAATTTATCACAAAATTTCTTATATTCATCAAAATCTATATTGAATTCAAAACCCTTGTTGGCATAACGCTTTGATTGTATCTCTAATAATTCAACCGCTATATCATTAATCTTTTTCTTTGCTCTATTTTTAATTTTAATCCATTGGTTTGTTCCTAATCTGTGTAAGGGTATATTAATGCCGGTATATCCAGCGTATTTTTTAATTAGATTAATTGAAGTCACAGGTATATATAAAATATCAGAATCAGCATATTCTATTTTTAGTAATTCAGTTTGTATTCCTTCTACATCCATATTTATTAAACCCTTATATCTACCAACGCCATAATTATCATGAACAATTGGCGAGTCTATTTCTAAAGTTGCAATATCACTTATATATTCATCTATAATATTTCTTTTTGCAGTTGTTTGAGGTTTGCTGAGAGATCGTGATCCAAAAATATCTTTATCAGAAATTATTGCAATTTTATCATTGTCATCAATAAAACCAACATCTATAGGTATTTTTGTGACTAATATATTATTTTTTGATTTAATAAAATCATTAAAATATTCAACTTCAGAAAATTTTAATTTTAAATCACTCAATAGATTTTTAATTTCATTAAATAAGCTATCCCTTCTTATGCAGATTAAGGTTTTATACGTGGTATTAGAAATAAAATTCTTTAAATATCTATATGGGTCTTTAAAAGTATTACTTACTAGTAATGGTGGTAGCTTTTTAGTACTAAAATTAAACGAATCAATTGTATTCTCTAACTTATATGGAGAAAACTCAATTCTATAAAAATCTAACAACAAGCTTGCGCTTTCTTTATTTTGCAGGATTAGTTTTTTTGGTTCTAAAAGGTATTTTTCTTCAGTATATTTTTTATAATACTTTTGATAAAGTTGGTTAATTTTTTTTATCTGTTGTTCGATATTTTTTGTTGAAATAATAGCTGTTTTATCACCATTTAAAATGTTAAGAAATGATGATGTAGAATTATAAAAAAATGGTAGTAGATTAAAAATAGATGGATGATTAATTTGATTTGTTATTTTATCATACTCAATATCTTCTATATAATTTCTATCAAAATATTTTTTGCAGTTACTTTTATAAAAACCTATACTCTTATTATCTAAAATAATTTCAGAAGTAGAAGATAAAGTGAATCTTTGTATATATTTTTTTGACTTCTGGCTTATCGCATCAAATTCTTTCATATCTTCGATTGTTTCATCATCAAAAACTACTCGAATTGGGTTTTGATATATAGGAGAATAAATATCAATGATGGATCCACGTATTGAAAATTCACCTTTGTTTATAACATGATCACATCTTTGATAATTAAATAAATCAAGCTCTTTCAATAATTTGTTATATGTATATGAATTATCAATTTCTACAAAGTAGGTCTTTAAAATCTCGATTGGAACAGATCTTTTTATGATTGATGCATAAGTTGTAAAAATAATATTTTTATCTTTTTTGAATAAATTATTAAAGGTTTTTAGTCTTTCTCCATTTATATCAGCATCTACTATAACGTCTTCATAAGGAAGTGATTCTAAGTCAAAGAATTTACTAATTTGAACATCGCAATCTTTAAAAATATCATACTCATTTGCAAGATTGTTAATTTCAGTATTATTATCTACAAGTACGATAATATTATTAAATTTAGCTAAAAATTTTTTTATATAATAGATGGATGATGATCCATAGAGACCACCATATTGTGATATTTGTTCTTTTTTACCTGATAAACTACTCATCATGATAAAAAAAAGCAGCACCGAAGTACTGCTTTTTAAATAAATATATAGCTATTTTATTTTACAGTATTGAAGCCTAATGCTTCCCAATTCTGCATACCACCACGATACCATTTTATCTTATGTGCTGGATAGCCATACTTCAATAAGCTTTTGATATTATTTGGTGATTGACCACACCACATTCCATTACAGAACATAACGAGTGTCTTTGCATTATCAAAATAGAAAAGACCATTTTGTTCAGTTGCACCAAATTTATCTGTCATAATTTCAGCTATTGAAATTGGATCTGCTCCTTTTCTTTCGCTAAGGTGAGTCCAAGGTATATTAACTGCTCCAGGTATAGTTCCTTTAGCTACCCAATCAGGTGTTCTAGAATCAATAACCATGATTTTAGAGCCATCTGGCATAGTTTTACCTTTACCCATCATAACTAAATAGTGAATTATTTCTTGCTCACCAAGTGTTTCAATTCCAGGTCTCAACTGTATTGGTTGAATACAGAATGGTGGACATGGCCTTGAAGTCTTAGCAAAGGCAGGATTTACAGTATTTTTATTATTCTGATTTCTCGTTATTTTATGCTTACCAGCATACACTTTAGTTCCAAGTTCTAGTGAATATGGACCGTCAGCTTTTGAAATTCCAACAGGTTTATCTGCATAAGCTGTTGAAAAAGTAAGCAGAGAAACAAAAAACATACTTAATACTATTTTTAATTTCATATCTCCTCCAAATTTTATTCGCAATCTGGTTCTTCGTCTGCTTGAGTTTCCTCTTCAGCAAAAACTAAATTAGGAAAATTCTTGTTTGTAGTGCTATGAACCGCAAATGAACTAAATGTCATCAAAAAACCTATTAATAATAGGGTATACAATTTCATAATCTAACCTCCAAATTTATGTTATCCATTAATTTCCTAGTCATTGAACCAAATCCCCTTATTCAATATAACAATTCTACATTATATAAAACCTTAATTGAATACTTTTTGATGCTATGTATCTATAGAATGCAGCTTATATTCATTAAAACTGGTAAATTTTATGCTTATGGCTTGTTTGTCAGATAAAACCCCATTTTTTGATAGATTTTTTTCTATCTAAAAGACTTATGGTTTTTTTTAATATCATGGAAGTTTTTCCAGCTTTTGCAATTATTTGACCATCAGAATTTGTCATGAAACTTGATCCCCAGAATATAATATTTTTGTTACCCGCAATTTCTTTTCCCATTCTATTAGCCACTATAACTGGAATATTATTCATCAAACTATTAGACTGTATAACTTTTATCCACATTTCTTTCTCATTTATCAAAGAAATTTTTTTATTATTTGAATATGCATATCCAATTGATGTTGGGCAAAAGATTATATCAGCACCAAGATCATTTAATCTTGAATAAGATTTTGAAAACCATTGGTCCCAGCATAACATGATTCCAATTTTACATATTCCAATATCAAAAACTTTAAAAGGTTGTTTGCCGTTTTCAAAATAAAACTTCTCATAATAACACTCCTCATCTGGAAGATTTTTTTTACGATATTTTCCAATTATTCCTTTAGGAGAAATTAATGCACAAGCGTTATAGTACTTTTTCTTAAATTCCTCAAAATAACCAATTATAAGAAATATTTTATTTTTTTCACAAATTTTTTCTATTTTTTTTAATACAGGTGAATCATTGGTTATTGAGTATTTAAAGTTGTTTTTATTTTTAGATATACAAAAATATTTTGATAATGATAATTCATGCAAAACAACAATACTATTTTTTGGAAGTTGTTTCTTTATAATAGTATTCTCTATTATAGAAATATTTTTTTCGATAGTTGAGTCTATTTTCTTTTGTATAATTACAATATTAATATTATTTTTCATGATATTTAATAACAAATATTTAAGCTACAGCAATGCAAACCACCTGACTCATTTAGCAATCCTTCTATATCAATAATGTAATTTTTTTGTTGATCAAAGAAAGGCATTAATGTGCTAAGTTTATTCATATCAGTATTTTTATTACCAGGAAAAATTATAACATTATTTGTAATCATATAGTTTAAATAGGAAAATGGTAATATATTATCTTCTTTGTCCCTCACAACATCATCTACACTATGATTTATAGGGATAATTTTTTCTATTTTTGATGTTTTTGTTACTACAGTACTTAGTTGTTTTTTTAGATCTTCAAGTAAATAATAATCTGGATGATCAATATCATTGCTATGCATATAAAAAATATAATTTTTATCATATATACGAATCAAATTATCTAAATGACCATTAGTATCATCTCCAGTTATTGGATCTAGATCAAAAAATAAATATTCGCTGATAAAATTCTCTTTTACTGCATTATCAAAATAACTTTTTATATTCATCCAATTTTCCTTGTTATTTCTTACTAAACATTTTCTATTAAATATTATCAACCCATCTCTATTGGACTGGATATTTCCGCCTTCTATTATTAAATTACCAAATGGCCTGCTAGAACTATTGAAATCTATGCCAAAAAGGTTTGAAATAAAATGTTTTAAAAAATAATTTGAAAAAGAATCATCTTTTTTAAATTCATATTTTTTTCCATATCCATTAAATTTATATTCAAAAAAATCATATTTTTGAGTATTAGTACTTTTTATCTGAATTGGACCATAATCTCTTATCCATATATCATTACATTCATATTCAAAAAAATAAAGATTCTTTTCAAAATTAGATAATTTATTATTTCTACAGTTTTCAATAACTTTCTTTCTAGTTTTTATTTTATCATTAGTAATTATTACAACATGATTTTTATTTTCTAATAAAATTGAAATTAATTGGTTAAATATCTTTAATAGTTGATCCCAATAAGGTTTTTTTTGATACATGAAAGGCCACACCAATATAATCATATTGCATTGTTCATCAGCTAATATTCTATTTTTTAATTTCATTAATTTCTTATTTATTTCTAAATATTTTCCATATGTTATAATAGGCTATGCAATTTCTAACAGCATATCGTTTTCTTACATCTGTAAAGAACACTGGATTTATTTCCATAATATCAAAAATTTCAATCTTAGGCATAATTGTTGGTGTTGGAATATTAATCACTGTTATGTCTGTTATGAATGGATTTGAAAAGGAATTGAGATCTAAAATTTTAGGTTTTACATCTCATTCAACAGTTTATGCAAAAAATAATGATCTTCAATTATCTAATAAAATTTTTTCAACAATTAAAGAGAATAAAAAAGTAATTGGTCATTCTCCTTATATACAAAAAGAAGGTTTGTTGTCATCAAATAATTATACAAAAACTATTTTTTTGAGAGCTATAAATTCAGAATTAGAAAACACTGTTAGCAACATACACAATAATATGATTCTCGGTAGTTTTAGTGATATAAATAAATTTAATAATTCTATTATTATTGGTTCAGGTGTAGCTCAAAAACTATTTGTTTCAATTGGTGATGAGGTTGAATTATTGACTCAAATTAAGATAGGTAGTAGTCAAAAACTTAAACCTTACAAAACTACTTATATAGTTGCTGGGATTTATGATATAGGATTATATGAGTATAATAATGCTTTTGTTTTTGTTGACCTTAATAATTTTTTATTAACTGCCAAAAAAATAAATAATGAAAGCTTAAGTCTAGATGCCATAAGATTAAAACTGGAAGACCCTTTAAATGTTTATCAATTCTCTTTAGATTTTGAAAGATCAAACAAAGGATTCTATACTCAAAACTGGTCAGAAACACATCAAAGTTTTTTTAATGCAATAAACAATGAAAAAAGGATAATGTTTATTATCCTCATTCTTATCATTGTTGTTGCTGCATTTAATATTACTTCATCTTTATTGATGTTAGTAATTAGCAAAGAAAAAGATATATCAATTTTAATGACATTAGGTGCTGATAAGTCATCAATTTTAAAAATTTTTGTCTTGCAAGGTGTCATTTTGGGATTAATAGGAACTATTTTTGGCATTATCTTTGGATTAATTCTATCTCATAATGTTGATAGCATTATGACTGCGATAGAAACAATTTTTGGATTAAATCTTCTTCCAGCAGAAATTTATCATTTAAATAAAATTCCATCAATTGTAGATTATGATGATGTTTTGATGATTGGAATAGCTTCATTTGTTTTATCTATCTTTTCTACAATATATCCAGCAAAAAAAGCATCAGACATCTTGCCATGCAAGATTTTAAGGAATAATGCATCATGAATATCAATTGTGTCGACATCACTAAATCATATTCAAATATACAAGGATCTAATCAAAATGATGTCTTAAAAAAGGTAAATCTAAGAATAGATGAAGGGGAAATTATTGCATTAACAGGGCCGTCTGGAAGCGGCAAAACTACATTACTTAATATAATTTCTGGTTTAGATAATCCTTCATCTGGTGATGTTTTTTTTGACAAAACTGCTATTCATAAGTTAAGTTTAAATCAAAGAACAAAATTTAGAAATAATAATTTAGGCGTAGTATTCCAATTCTTTAATTTACTGGATGATTTTAATGTTTTTGAAAATATTGCAATGCCTCTCTTCATAAAAAATGAAAATAATAGTGTAATAGAACAAAGAGTTAAGAATATACTAAATGAAATAGATTTACTGAATAAAATTAATTCTGATGTTACTTCGCTTTCTGGCGGTGAATCACAAAGAGTTGCTATTGCAAGAGCTATGATTGGATTACCTAAATTAATATTAGCAGATGAACCAACTGGAAACTTAGATAAAGAAAATACAGAAAAAATAATTAGTTTTTTAATTAATACATGCAAGAAAAACAATATTTCTCTTTTAATGGTTACTCATGATAGAGAATTATTAAAAAAATTTGAAAAAGTATATTCAATAGAATCCGGAGATCTTAAAGTATTTACTTGTTGATATTTTGTCTTTCCTTTACTTTATTGTATAAAAATACTTTCCAAATAATATGCATTGTCATATATGAAAGAATACTGCTAATTATTCCTAATAATAAACTACCTATCAATAATGGCTCCCAGATATTACCCCATGCTGATTCTATCCAATCCATAGTTAATTCAAATACTTTATATTGTGGATCTAGATTTAATAGCCAATTACCAACAAGATAAGCAAAATACATCATTGGTGGCATAGTTATAGGATTAGAAATCCAAACGCCTATAAGTGATAGAGGAAAATTAACTCGAAAAATTATAGAGCATATTGCGGCTGGTAACATTTGAAATGGCATAGGCATCCAACCCCAAAAAAAACCAACTGCAACTCCTCCACATAAAGGCTTTCTAGAAAATTGCCAAAGCTCTTTATGTAGTAATGGAGTTCCAATTATTCTTAGAATTTTATATTTTTCTACTACAGTTTTATCTGGTGTATATTTTTTGAAAAATTTCTTCATTAAATATCAACTGTAACAGTACAAAATATGGATATTTTTTCTTGTAAATGTATTAATATCATATAATACTACATTTCTTTGACAGTAATGTTAATAAAATCATGCAAGAATATGATAAACCAAAAAAAGGGCTGCATGTATATAAGAGATTAATTGGCTATACCCTTAAATATAAGCTAGTTTTCTTTCTTGCAATCTTCGCAATGTCAGTCTTTGCCGTTACAGATACTGCGTTTGCGGCTTTAATTAAACCCTTACTTGATGGAAGTTTTATCGAAAAAGATCCTGAAACAATCAGGAATTTTCCACTATTACTTGTTGCTCTATTTTTTGCTAGAAGCGTTGCTGGCTTTCTATCTACATATGGAATGGCATGGGTTGGAAGGAATGTAGTTAAAAATATTCGTAATGAAATGTTTGATAAACTAGTCCATACACCAACTAAAACTTATGATATGGCATCATCTGGTGAATTAATATCAAAACTCACATATGACACTGAACAAGTTGCTGAAGCAGCCACTAAAGCTATAACTGTTATTATTCGTGATGGGTTAACAATAGTCGGGTTGCTAGGTTTAATGTTTTATCATAGTTGGCATTTAGCTTTAGGATTATTAATAATAGGTCCTCTTATAGCGATATTTGTGAAATATATGAGTTCAAAGTTCCGTGATGTTAGCAAAGATATACAAAAATCTATGGGCTTTGTTACTCATGTTGTAGAAGAACTAATACAGGGTCATAGGGTTGTAAAAATATTTAGTGGTGAAAAAAGTGAAAAGAAGTCTTTTGAATCAGTTAATGAAAATAATAGATCTAAACATATGAAACTAGCTTTTATTCAAGGCACTAGCATTCCTTTAGTTCAATTTATAGTTGCATTATTTCTGTCAGGAATTATTTATTTAGTCACTTCACAAGAATTTTTAGGTGTAATTAGTGTTGGAACCTTTATGTCATTTATTACTGCTATGATACTTATGTTTGCTCCTTTAAAAAGATTGGCTGAAATTAATGTTGTATTACAAAGAGGAATTGCTGCAAGTGAATCAATATTTGATTTAATTGATTCACCAATTGAAATTGATAATATTCAAAAATCAACTGGTAACAAGAAAGATAACCTAAGAGATTTTTCTGAAATACACTTTAAAGATATAAATTTCTCTTATGAAAGGAATGATCAACTAGTTTTAAAAAATATTAATTTTTCTGTCAAAAAAGGATCTACTTGCGCAATTGTTGGAAAATCTGGAAGTGGGAAATCAACTTTAATGAATCTCATCCCAAGATTTTATGACCTAGTGTCAGGAAAGATATTGATTGATAAATCAAATATAAATGAATATAGTTTAAATAATTTACGGAGTTTAATTGCTTACGTAGGTCAAGATTTAACTCTATTTAATGACACAATTAAGAACAATATTGCATATGGTTCGCTTGAGAATAAAACTTTTAATGAAATAAAGTCAGCATCACTAAGCGCAAATGCAAATGAATTTATTGAGCAGTTTCCTGATGGTTACGAAACAATAGTTGGAGACAATGGTGTTCTGTTATCTGGAGGCCAGCGACAAAGAATTGCTATTGCTAGAGCGATACTAAAGGAGTCGCCAATATTATTATTAGATGAAGCAACAAGCTCTTTAGATTCTGAATCTGAAAAATCTATACAGAAAGCCATTGCAGTCTTACTAAAAAATAGAACAACAATAGTTATTGCGCACAGATTGTCTACAATTAAAAATGCTGATGAAATATTAGTTTTAGATAAAGGAGAAATTATTGAAAGAGGAAAACACTTAAATTTATTAGAAAAAAACGGTCTATACGCGAGTTTACATAAAATTCAATTTCCTCAGCAATAATAAATGGAAAAAATACTCAATAAAGTCTGGTATAGTAAATTAAATCTAGTAAGTATTATTTTATTACCATTCTCTTGGATTTTTTATTTAGTACTAAAAGTCAGACAATCACTATATATATTAAAAATATTTAAAACACATAAATTCAAGACCCCAATAGTTATTATTGGTAATTTAACAGTTGGTGGATCTGGAAAGACTCCATTAACTATTTGGCTTTGTAATTATTTAATAAAAAAAGGATTAAGTGTTGGAATTATTTCATCAGGATATAAGTCTAATGCTTCAAAACCAAAAGTAGTAAAAGAGGGCGTATCAGCTATTGATTTTGGAGATGAAGCTATTTTGATTTATAAAAAAACAAAGGCACCTGTTATTACAGGAGGAAATAGAGTTGATGCAACAAAAAAAATGATAGATGAATATAATCCAGATATAATCATGCATGATGACGGATTACAACATTATGCGTTGTTTAGAAATTTAGAGATAGTTGTTGTGGATCAAATTAGAAAATTTGGTAATGAGTTGTTTTTACCAGCAGGGCCTTTAAGAGAATCTAAAACAAAATTAATCACAGCTGATATAGTGGTTAAAAACAATTGTTCTGATTTAGACAATCCATCAATTGAGACAAGCATCAATATTCAATATCCTAAAACTTCTAATACTACATCATTAGAAAAATTTGCTAACAGTAAAGTTCATCTTGTTACTGGCATTGGTTCAATAGAAAAAATTAAGTATGAATTTCAGTGTCACAAGATAAAATATATCTTACATACATATCCAGATCATCATAATTACACAGGTAAAGAAATAATATTTGATGATAATTATCCAATTTTTACAACTGAAAAAGATTTTATAAAATTAAGTATGTATAATAAAAAAATATGGATATTGCAATTAAATATCAAACCAAATAAAAAATTTATAAACGATTTTAATATACATTTAAAAAAGATAATTAAAAATGAAAACTAGAATAGTTATTCCAGCAAGATTACAATCGTCAAGATTGCCAAAGAAACTAATTAAAGAAATTCATGGAAAAACTCTTATAGAACATGTCTGTTTAAGAGCAAAAAAAATTCAATGTGATTCAGTTGTTGTTGCAACAGATAGTTTATCAATAAAAAGTATTGTTGAGAAATGTAATCTTGATTGTTGGTATTCAAAGAAAATCTTTGAAAATGGAACTGATAGAATCTCTGAGTTATCGAAAATACTAAAATATAGTAATAATGATATTATTATTAACATACAAGCTGATGAATTTCATTTTTCATTAAGTGGTATTAAAAAACTAATAACAATCATGAAAAATAAAAAATCTATTGATGTTGCTACATTAATCTTTAAAAATAAAAATCTGGAAATCTTCAATGATAAAAATATGGTAAAAGCTGTTATAGATACTGATAATAATGCTCTTGTTTTTACTCGACTCCCAGTCCCTTATAATAACAATAAGACTTCTTATATCCATATTGGAATTTATGCTTACAGAGTTGGTGTTATAAAAAAATATCCTAAATTAGCTCCTTCACCATTTGAGAAATCTGAGAAACTTGAACAATTAAGATTCCTTTGGAATAATATACAAATTAAATGTGTTTTACTAAAAAATCATTCATCATACAGCATCAATACACAAAAAGACTTAAAATTAGCTAGGAAGTTTAAATTATGAGTACACAAAAAATTGTAATTACAGGAGCAGCCGGCAATATTGCTTATTCTCTCATATTTAGAATACTCTCTTCATCAGTATTTAGTCGAGATACAAAAATTGAGTTAAGTCTTCTTGATATACCTGAAATGAAACCTGTTTTACTTGGACTCAAGTATGAAATAGAAGATTGTGCTTTTGAGACACTGCATTCAATATCAATTACTGATAATCCTGAAACAGCATTTATAAATAGTGATTTTATTTTTCTTGTTGGCGCTAAACCTCGAACGAAGGGTATGCAAAGATCAGATTTATTGTTGGAAAACGCACAAATTTTCAAGGCACATGGCAAAATTATTAATGAGTGCTGCAAAAAAACAACAAAAGTTATAGTTGTTGGGAACCCAGCAAATACAAATGCTTTTATAATACAAAACTCTACTCCCAATATACCAGAAAAAAATATTACCTCTTTAATGAAGCTAGATCAAAATAGAGCAAAGAGTATCTTAGCAACTCAACTAAATGAAACAGTTGAAAATATTAGACAATTAGTGGTTTGGGGAAATCATTCAACTACTCAATACCCTAATATTTTTCATGCATTAGTTAATAATAAGTCAGCTGTTAATGATAAAAAGATTAATGAAAAATGGATTGTCCAAGATTTTATACCACGAATACAAAATAGAGGCGCTGAAATAATTGAACATAGAGGCAAATCTAGTGCAGCTTCTGCAGCTTCCGCAATTTATGATCATTTTAATAATATTGTAAATGGTTCTAATGATTGGGAGTCATTAGGAGTTATGTCTACAGGTGAGTATGGAATTTCATCAGAAATATTTTTTTCTTTTCCTATAGAATTTAATAAGAATGATTTTAATGTAATTAACAATCTTGATATTGATAAGTTAAGCAAAGGATATATTAAAAAATCTGAGGAGGAATTAGTTTCTGAAAGAGATATTGTTAAAGATATACTTAAAGCTAATAAATAATATTTAAACTACCATCTTTTATAAACAAGTCATTATCTATTTCATCAATTTTTAGAACTGCTAATGAATAGCAGAAATTCTTTACAGTAATACCATCGTCTATTATCTCACCCACCGATTCGCCATCTTTATTATAAACTTTATCCTCTATATTTATTTTATCTTTCTTGGAAAATACTATAAACACTCTTTTTTTAATTTTCCCTAGATAATGTGTTCTAGCAACTATTTCTTGGCCCGTATAACATCCTTTTTTATAGTTAATGCCATTCAGTTTCTCTAAATTAAGAACTTGCGGTATATACTTTTCTTTATTAATATTATTTATTCTTATATAACAATTAAATATATCTAATAATTTTAGAGTATTTATTGCTGATTCTTTAATATCCATGCTTTCGATTAAATTTTTAATAGCATTATCAGTACTTTGGATTACTATAGCCGACTTATAATATTCAGTAGTATTATTTAGAATAATTGTTCCAGTTTTATCTAGTTGAATAACTTGATTTTTTTTAGATAATTTTAATTTCTTTAATACCTCTCCTGTATTATCTAAAATACAAAAAATCTTAATGTCATTTAGTATTTCGATAGTAACCTTAGAATTCAGCACATACATCGAAAGTTTATTAATAAAATATTCTGAAATTGATTTGTTGATTAAAAGAAAATAACCATTTTGGGCTTTTAGTAATTTTAGAAGGGCAATTACTTTCCCCTGATGTGTTGAAAAAGATGAGATTTGATATAATTGATTATCTAGTTCATTTATATCGTTGCTGAATTGTCCTTGCAAGAATTTGCTGGCATCATCACCAGAAACTCTTATACAGCATGTTTCTGGATCATCAGAAATTACAGCTGTTTTTTCAAGAGCAGAAGAGATTATTTCTTTATTATCCATATAAAATATTGATTAATAACAATATATATTAAAAATATTACCAAAAAAACTATATTTATAATCTAAAATATACAAAATAAGCATATACTAATAAAGAGCTATTTATTTAATATATATTTACTTATAATACTCTATTGGAGAGATTATATGAATCAGCTAAGAAAACCCGACAAACAAAAAATCTCAAAAAAGAAGAAACCAAATAAAGCGACACCTATAGAGATAGGTGGCCGTAAAGGGTTAGATCCAACTCGATATGGAGATTGGGAAAAAAATGGACGTTGTATTGATTTCTAGAAAAAGGATTTTACATGAAAAACTCTAAAAGGCCTTTATCACCACACCTACAGGTTTACAAGCCTCAATTAACATCGGTGTTATCTATCAGTCATAGAATAGCAGGTGCAATATTATCTGGAGTTTCTATAATAATACCAGCGGGCTTATACTTTTTTTCATTTGGAGAAAACATATTTACAGAATTTTTAAATTTTTTTAATCATTATTTTTTTAAATTTATTCTAATTTTTTTGATATTTATTTTATCTTATCATTTATTTAATGGTGTAAGGCATCTGCTTTGGGATTTAGGCGTAGGCCTTGAAATCAAAGAAAGTTATTTGACAGGTTATTTAGTTATTTTTTTATCATTTGCATCAACATTTGCTTTAATTTTTATATTTTAAATTCATAAAGGAGTTTGGTAGTGGCTATAAAATCTTGGATATTACAGAGAATAACTGCGGTTCTTATAATACCAGTAATAATATATTTTGTTTCATATTTTATGAATATTAATACTTTTTCTTATGATGATATAAAAAATGATATAACATCAGTACCTGGAATCTTAATTATATTTATTTCATCATTTACAATTTATTTACATAGCGCTCTTGGATTAGAAGTAATTATAGAAGATTATATTCATCATGCAGAATTACAAAGAATTTTAGTACATATATCAAATATTTTTCATTTGATCTTATTATTATTCACAGTATCAATGTTATTTATAATTTCGGGTACAGCTTAAAATGAAAAAATATAATATAGAGAAACATAAACATGATGTAATCATTATAGGTGCAGGTGGTTCTGGATTGAGAGCTTCTCTTGGATTAGCACAATCAGAAAATTCAGTTGCCTGTATCTCTAAAGTATTTCCAACCAGAAGCCATACAGTTGCTGCACAAGGTGGTATAAGTGGCGCACTTGGGAATATGGGAGATGATAATTGGAGATGGCATATGTATGATACAGTCAAAGGTTCAGACTGGTTAGGAGATCAAGATTCAATTGAATATATGTGTAAAAATGCTGTTGATGCAATCATTGAACTTGAACATTTTGGCGTTCCATTTTCAAGAACACAAGAGGGTAAAATTTACCAACGTCCTTTTGGTGGAATGACAACAAACTTTGGTGAAGGTATAGCGCAAAGAACTTGTGCGGCAGCAGATAGAACAGGGCATGCTATATTACATACTCTTTATTCACAATCTATCAAAAACAACGTAGATTTCTTTATTGAGTATTTTGTACTAGATTTAGTTTTCCAAGATGAGAAATGTGTGGGGGTATTAGCTTGGTGTTTAGAGGATGGATCAATTCATTTTTTTCAATCACACATAGTTATTTTGGCAACAGGAGGATATGGCAGAGCATATTTATCTTCTACATCTGCTCATACCTGCACTGGTGATGGAAGTGGCATGGTATTGAGAGCGAATTTACCACTACAAGATATGGAATTTGTTCAATTTCATCCAACTGGTATTTATGGGGCAGGATGTTTAATAACGGAAGGAGCAAGAGGAGAAGGTGGTTTTCTAACGAATTCTGAAGGCGAAAGATTTATGCCTATTTATGCACCCAAAGCTAAAGACCTTGCATCTAGAGATGTCGTAAGTAGAGCAATACAGATTGAGGTTAATGAAGGTAGAGGTATTGGTCCAGACAAAGATTATGTTAATCTTCATCTAGAACACTTGAATGAAAGAATTATTAATGAAAAGTTGCCTGGTATTGCTGAGACAGCAAGGATTTTTGCTGGAGTAGATGCAACAAAAGAACCTATACCTGTTATACCAACAGTTCATTATAACATGGGGGGTGTACCAACAAATTACAATACAGAAGTATTAAACCAGGGGCAAAGTGCATCTTTAGTAGAAGGTTTAATGGCCGTTGGAGAAGGAGCTTGCGTTTCTGTGCACGGAGCTAATAGATTGGGGTCAAATTCATTGTTAGACTTAATTGTGTTTGGTCGTTCTGCTTCAGAAAGAGCAATTGAATTATTAAAAAATAAATCTAAAAATCATGTAGATGTAAAACTTCAAAATATTGAAAAATCATTAAGTCAGTTTGACTCAATAAGAAATAATTCTGGAGATATTAAAACTTCGGAACTTAGAGATAAAATGCAGAAAACAATGCAGCGCTATGCACCTGTATATAGGGATGAAGAAACCTTAAAAAAAGGAATAGATATCATGAAAGATATATTTGCTTCTTTTAAAAATATAAATGTTTCTGATAAATCTATGATCTGGAATACTGATTTGGTTGAAACATTAGAATTAAATAATTTATTATTACAATCATTAGCAACACTTTATTCAGCTTACAATAGAAAAGAAAGCAGAGGTAGTCATGCCCGTGATGATTATCCAGATAGAGATGACAAGGAATGGCTGAAACATACCTTAATTTGGATTGATGAAGATGGTAAAGAAAAATTTGATTATAGACCTGTACAATTGGATACTTTAACAGATGAAGTTGAAACAGTTAAATTAAAAGCAAGGATTTATTAAAATGGCTAAATTTACTTTACCTAAAAATTCTGTCGTTATGCCTGGAAAAAAATTTAGTCCCGGCGTCAATGCGCCACATCAACTTAAGGTAGAAATATATCGATATGAACCTGAAGAAAACTCTAATCCTAGAATTGACACATATATATTGGATAAAAAAGAATTTGGGCCTATGGCTTTAGATGTTTTGATTTATATTAAAAATTATGTTGATTCAACTTTAACTTTTAGAAGATCTTGCAGAGAAGGTATTTGTGGATCATGTTCTATGAATATTAATGGAACTAATGAACTTGCTTGTATAACCAATATAGCAGATGAAGATAAATTAAAAATTTATCCATTACCACATTTACCTGTAATAAAGGATTTGGTTCCAGATCTTAAAAATTTTTATAAACAATATGAATCAATTAAACCTTGGCTTATAAATGAAAACAAACCGCAAAAAGAACATATTCAGAGCCAACAAAATAGAGCAAAGCTTGATGGTTTAGTTGAATGTGTTTTATGTGCATGTTGTTCTACAAGCTGTCCTAGTTACTGGTGGAACTCAGATAAATACCTTGGTCCTGCATCACTCATGCAGGCATATAGATGGATTATTGATAGTAGAGATAGTGCTAAAAAAGAAAGATTATCTGATTTGGCAGATAAATTTAAATTATTTAGATGTCATACAATTATGAATTGTGCAAAGACTTGCCCTAAATCGCTTAATCCCGCTAAAGCAATAGCTCATATTAAAAAAATGTTAGTCACTAATTAATATGAATTCAAACGAACTTCGGTGGAAATGTAGGAAAGGGATAAGAGAGTTAGATGTCCTACTAGAAAAATATATCGATAATGTCTTAGAAAAATCATCAGTTACTGAAAAAAATCTTTTTCAAGAGATAATTGAATGGGATACATATGTTTTACTGAATGCTATATTGGGAAAGTCGGATTACAGTGAAAAATATAAGGTAATTATTGATAAAATATCTAAATTAAATGACAAAAACAGTTAAAAAAATTCGATTAGGCATAAACATTGATCATATAGCTTTTATTAAAAAATCGAGAGGAACCAAATACCCAAACTTGATTGAAGCTGTAAATATTTGTGAAGAAGAGGGTGTTGATTTAATAACAATTCACTTAAGAGAAGACAGAAGGCATATACAGGATCAGGATGTTATTGACATCAGAAAAAATGCTAATTCCTTAAATTTAGAAATGGCACATACTGATGAGATGATTGAAATTGCATTGAACGTAAAACCAAATTTTTGTTGTATAGTTCCTGAAAAAAGAGAGGAATTAACTACAGAAGGAGGTCTTGATTTAAATAATTTGGATCATGCTTCATTAAAAAAATTAGAAAAAACCATATCTACATTCAATGAAAATGATATAGAGACGTCTCTTTTTATAGATCCCGATGAAAATCAAATCCAAATAGCGAAAGAACTTAATGCTAATCTAATTGAACTGCATACTGGAAGCTATGCTAACTGCTCATCGAAAATAGAATCTGAAATGTTGCTTGAGAAATTAAAAAATTCTTGCAATTTTGCACGTAAAAAAGGACTCCTGGTTAATGCAGGCCATGGTTTAAATTATGAAAATGTCAAACCAATTTGCAAATTACCTTTCAATGAATTAAATATAGGGCATGCGGTTATAGCAAAATCAGTTTTTATTGGTTTAAAAGATGCAATTCGTCAAATGATAAGTATAATGAGAAGTTGTGATTAAAGGCATTGGTATAGACTTAGTTAATAATGAAAGAATTGAACTTATATATAGAAAATATAAGGACTCTTTCGCTTTAAAAATACTTTCCCAAGAAGAATTAAAAAAATTTTATACATCTAAATCTAAAACAACATTTCTTTCTAAACGTTTTGCATCAAAGGAGGCTTTTTCAAAAGCTTTGGGAACAGGTCTCTATCGTGATGGATTATATCCAACACATCTTACTATTCAACATGATAAATTTGGTAAACCAACTTTTTTAATTAACAAGATTGCTTCTAAATTTTTAGATAAGATTAGTGCAACTTCTGCATATCTATCAATCACTGATACAGAAGAACACACAGCTGCTGTAGTTGTAATAGAGTAATTATGACTTTTAAAACAATAGAAGAACTAGTTGGAAATACACCTTTAATTGAGATTCCTGCTTTTAATAAAAAAAATACTATTTATGCAAAACTTGAAGGAAATAATCCTGGCGGTTCTGTAAAAGATAGGCCGGCTATGCGTATGATTATTGATGCAGAAAAAAAAGGTATTATAAAAAAAGGAGATACTTTAATCGAAGCAACAAGTGGCAATACAGGAATTGCTTTATCTATGGCTGCTGCAATTAAAGGATATAAAATGATTATTATTATGCCTGAGACTGCATCTGACGAAAGAATTAAGACAATGAAAGTTTATGGCTCAGAAGTCATTTTAGTTGATAAAGAAAAAGATATGGAAGGAGCGAGAGATTTAGCAAATAAAATGAGAGACAATAATGAGGGAATAGTTTTAGATCAATTTGCTAATCCATCGAATTATCTTGCGCACTTTGATACAACTGGACCAGAAATCTGGAATCAAACAAAAGGAAAAGTTACACATTTTGTTTCTGCAATGGGCACAACAGGGACAATTACCGGCGTATCACAATTTTTAAAAACTAAGAATAAGGATATAAAAATAATTGGAGTTCAACCAAAGGATAAATCACGCATACCTGGTATCAGAAGATGGAAAAAAGGATATTTGCCAGCAATTTTTGAACATGCATTAGTTGATGAAATTATTGATGTAAGTCAAGAAGATGCTGAAAGGTCAACTAAAGAGCTCACAAAAGAATCAGGATTATTTTGCGGCATTTCGTCTGGCGCAAACATATTTATTTCTCATCAAATATCTAAGGATCTTGAAAATGCATACATTGTTACGATTCTTTGTGACAGAGGGGATAGATATTTATCAAAAATCTAATTTAAAGATTTCCAGGCTATTGCAAGGGAATCAATAAACTTTTTCCTGCTGTCAAATATTTAGAATTCTTTAGTGAATTAACTTTGAGAAGTTGTTGTTTAGGTATACCAAAACCACTAGATACTAGGCTTGTTGTGTCACCAGAATTTACCACATATCTTAATTGTATTTCTTTTGTTGGGGATAATATTGGCAGCTTCATAATGATTTTTATTTTTTGACCAACCAATAATTTAGTTTTCTTTGTTGCTTTATTCCATCTGAGTAAATTGATTAATCTTACATTATATGATTTTGCTATTTTATACCAATTATCGTAACGTTTAACAGTGTGATTATATGTAAAAGATTCATTTGAAATATAATATTTCTTTGAATTAATTTTAATAAAATTAGTATCAGATTTAGTTGTATCAATAGGTAATTTAAGTTTTTTTCCTGCAATGATTAAATCATTTTTTAAGTTATTTAATTTTTTTATTGATTTGATTGAGACATTGTATAGTCTTGAAATTGAATAGAGAGTATCACCTTTAGTAATTAAATGTATTTTTTGAGTAAATATATGTTTAGTTATTTCTTTATATCTTTTTTTAAATACCTTGTCTTTGCCTAATGGCAAAATAATTTTATTTTGCATTTCAGGTAATAGTAACCATGTGCTAAAACCAGGGTTTAATTTATAAAGATCATCTTGGCTTACGTTAGTTAAAACAGACAATGTATAAAAGTCTATTGGGTACTGTATTCTAGCAAATGAAGTTCTAGGTTTATTTTTTAGATTTGGTAGTCTTATTCCATATGCAGATGGATCTAACATAATATCTCTTAAGGCAATTAGCTTTGGAACATATAATTCAGTTTCACGCGGTAAATCTAAATCCCAAAAATTTGCATTACCTATATAAACATTAGATTTCTTTATTGCCCTTCCAACTTTTCCAGCACCTGTATTATATGAAGCAATTGCTAGAAACCAATCACCACGAAAATGTCTATGCATGTCAGATAAAAAATGTATTGCTGCATCGGTAGAAGCTATAATGTCTCTGCGCCCATCATACCACCAGTTGCGTGACAAACGATACTCTCTTGCAGTTGCAGGTATGAACTGCCAGATTCCAGCAGCTCGTGAAGGTGAATAGGCATAGGGTTGATATCCACTTTCTACAATTGGTAATAAAGCTAATTCCAAAGGCAGATTACGTTTCTGCAACTTCTGAACAATATGAAATAGGAATGGCTCTGCTCTTGAAAGAGATCTGTACAAAAAATCTTTATTGTTCACAAACCATTCTATTTCACGGTTAACTCTTGCTGAATAAACAATATCTAAACAAAAGCCATCTCTAAGGTTTGCCCAAATATTGGGATAATCTTTTTTCTGCAATCTGGTTGTATTACAGTTAGAACCATCAAAATCAAGTAGTGTTTGAGATCTCTTGTAACTAATAGGCTGACTACAGCTTGTAAAAAGGACAACACATAATATAATTAAAGTAGTTCGATTAAATATCATGGCGTATTGACTGTAATGTTATCTTAACAAAAATGAGGAATATTATCTAACATAAAATTTATTTTTGGTGTATTGATGTCAACAAGAACAGAACATTATAAACTACAGGAACTGCAAAAGTGGTACAAAAAAACCTCAATCCAAGTCATTAAGGATTCGATTGATGAAGAAATTTTAAGATATAGAGAATTATATCGTACCTCAAACACACTTTTTGTAGGTCTTTCAGATTTTAAATTTAGATTTAGATTAAAAGAACATCAAAATTTTATGCAATTTGATAGTTTTGAACTTTCTCAATGTTTAGAATCATCTAAAAGATTGCCGTTTGAGGATAAAAGTTTTGATGAAATAGTTTTATCTCATGCTTTAGATATAACAGAGAGCCCATATGAATTTATTAGAGAAATAAACCGTATTACTACTGATAATGGCACAATAACATTGATTGGATTTAATAAAGCTAGTTTATGGGGCATAATTAAACCTTATATGAAAAAAAATATACCTTGGTCATTAGACTTTCATTCTGTTTACAGCATCAATGAATGGTTTAAATTGTTGGGATATAAACGAATCTATAATGAATCTATTTCTTTTTTACCATTTGTATCAACTAAGTTCTCTAAATTGCTAAATGTATTTTCCTTTTTACAAAGAATCTTTTTTAGGAATACTGGTGGAATTTACTTTTGCAGCTTCAAAAAAGAGGTTATTCCAGCAACTCCCATCAAAGTAAAGTTTACTGATAAATATAATGTTTCGCCTTTTAAAAAATCTACTCTTAATAGGATTAAATGACAAAGATCAAACTCTATACTGATGGCGCCTGTAGCGGTAATCCTGGACCTGGTGGTTGGGGTGTTGTTTTTATTAAAGAATCTGACAAGGATGAATCAATACAAACTAATAACGGATCAGAATCATCAACAACAAATAACAGAATGGAATTAAAAGCTGCAATTGAAGGGATAAAAATGGCAAATAAGGCAGACATAATAACGTTAACCACAGATTCTAAATATGTTAAAAATGGTATAACTGAATGGATCCAAAACTGGAAAAAAAATAATTGGAAAAACGCTTCAAACAAGCCTGTTAAAAATAAAGATTTGTGGATTATTCTTGATGATTTAAATTCAACTTATGAAATTTCATGGAAGTGGGTTAAAGCTCATCAAGATATTGATAAAGAAGATGTGAAGTTTAATAATTTAGCTGATGAGCTTGCTAGGAAAGGGTATTGATGAGACTAATTGTTCTTGATACAGAAACAACTGGTTTAAATGTGGAAGATGGGCATAAAATTATTGAAATTGGATGTGTAGAAATTATTGACAGAAGTATAACAGAGAATGTTTTTCATGAATATATCTGCCCTAATCGTAAAATAGATGAGGATGCAATTAAAATACATGGTATTACGAATGAATTCCTGAAAGACAAACCTATTTTTAGCAAAATTAAAGATCGGTTTTTTTCTTATTTACAAGACTCAGATTTAATCATACATAACGCACCATTTGATATTGGTTTTTTAAAAAAGGAGATTGCAGATTCTGATGATAATCCTGATTCAATTGACGAGAAAAGAAAAATACACGACACATTAAAAATGGCACGTAATTCACATCCAGGCAAGAGAAACTCTTTAGATGCACTTTGCGACCGTTATGCAATTGATAGGGAATCTAGAAAACAACATGGAGCATTACTGGATGCTCACTTACTTGCAAATGTATACTTGAAAATGACTGTTGGCCAAACATCTCTATCGGGTTTGACCGAAGTTAGAGAAGAAATGAAAATTAATGAAACAGAGTTAATAGATAATCGAAAACAAAGGGTTATTTATGCCAATGAAGAAGAACTAAAAGACCATCAAAATTTTTTTACTAAACCAAGTTAATTATTCTTTTTGAGGACTCTTTGCTTTTGCCTTTCCCATTCACGTTTTTTTATATCAGCTCTTTTATCTTGTTGTTTTTTTCCTTTTCCAAGAGCAATTTCAAGCTTTATTAATGATTTTTTTGTATAAATTTTTGTTAAGATTATAGCAAATCCATTTTGCTTTACTTCATTACTTAACTGAAGTATTTGTTTTTTATTTAATAAAATCTTTCTTTCTCTCATTGGATTAAGTTTGTGATTATCATTTGATGTATTTAAAACTTTTAAATGGGAATTAACTAAAAAAGCTTCTTGATTTCTAATTGTTATGTAACTTTCTGATATCTGGCCATGTCCTGATTTTAAGCTTTTTACCTCCCATCCTTCGAGTACAATCCCAGCTTCAATTTTTTTAGTAAGAGAATATTTAAAACTAGCTTTCTTATTAGAACACAGAATATTCATTTAATTTTTACATTATGTATAATATTACATATTATCATAAACTAATTATAAATAAGGGGATTACCATAGCGCAAAACGAAAGAAAATCGATACATGGACAGTGGTCATCAAAAATATTGTTTGTTTTTGCTGCAACTGGCTCTGCAGTAGGTCTTGGGAATATATGGAAATTTCCTTGGATGGCAGCAGAAAGTGGTGGAGGAGCCTTTGTAATAGTTTATTTAATAAGTGTAGCTTTGATAGCTTTGCCGATTATGATTGCTGAGGTTTTAATTGGTAGGAGAGGAAAACAAAATCCTGTAAATAGCCTTCGTTATTTATCTAACGAAGCTAGTCAAATTGAAGTTTTTGAGTTAGATCATGACTTAAATAGAATAAAGCAAACAAAGTATCAACACTCTAACCAAGATGATTATACAAACTGGGAATTGATAGGATGGATGGGCGTTTTTGCTGGTATTATTATACTATCTTTCTATAGTGTAATCGCAGGTTGGACTATTTCTTATATTTTTAAATCTTTTTCTGGAGTTTTCAACCAAGTAACTGTTGATGGTGCTACAAATTTATTTAAAAATTTTACAAATGACCCAGAAAAACAATTAGCGTGGCATACAAT
>JAYZKL010000030.1:0-21495 GCA_036163455.1 Pseudomonadota bacterium | reverse complement strand
GGAATCATGATTCATCAGCAGAACTGAGGAGTAAAGGTTGGAATACAGAAATTGTTAAATTTCCTTTAAGGACAATAAAACATAATAAGAAGCAAAAATCCAACCTTCTAGTTATGTTAGGGCACGGAAACAGAACTGATTTAAATTCTTTTGAAGAACATATTCTTGATTTGACAACTATATTAAAAAAACACAATTTTTCTGCTACATGGAAATATCATGAATTAACAAATCAAACACCAAGAATTGATTCTGAGTCTACTATGCTCTTACAGAAAAATAGAGTTGAAGAATTAACTAAATTTAAAATTAACCTGTGCAATCCTTTATTGGATAGCCAATCATTGATGCTTGAGCATAAAAAAATTATTTTTATGACATGGACAACTGGAATTTTATATGCAGCAATACATAACATACCTTTCATTGTATATAAAAACTCTAGTGCTACATCAACTATAAATCAAGACAGGCCGATACATCTATTTAAAAATATCAAAATACCTTTTGCTGAGAATATAAATCAAATTGAGAATTTTATCCTTTCAGAAAATATAAATACCGAATATTTGAATGAAATTCATTCATCACTTAAAGATGGATTACATTTAAGGGATTATATTAAAAAGAATATTGATTAAAATACTTTCTTATAGAAAACTTTTTAAATTTAATGATATTATTGTCTTTATACAAATTTTAATTTTTATATGAATTATAGTTTGCGAGAGTGGCGGAATTGGTAGACGCGCTGGATTTAGGATCCAGTACCTTAGTGTGTGAGAGTTCGAGTCTCTCCTCTCGTAATCTCCAAACAATTGTAGGAAGGGAATAATGAATAGGGTTATTTATATTTTGTTATTTACATTACTAACATTTACAGCTTGTACTACCAAAGATTTGCCAAGTAGCGCTCATGCAATTAAGGCTAAATTAATAATGTCTGATGAAACTATGATGTGCTTATCTGAAGAAGAGGAAGAATGTATAAATTTGGCTAAAAATAAGTGCATGTCTGAAGAATATATAGTAATTAGAGAAGAAGTAGAAGATAATACCTTTGAAAATGATAAATATGTTCTAACATTCAAATGTAAATAATTATGAGTACTGCGACTAAAATTAATGTTCTAGATGGACTTGAGCGTTCAGTTACGATAACTGTCCCTAAGCAAGGCTATAAATCAACATTTGATAAGTATCTACTAGCATATAAGTCTAAAGCTAAGTTTGATGGTTTTAGATCTGGAAAAGTTCCTGATAGACTAATTTTAGGGAAGTATAGAAATCAAATTCATAAAGATTCAATTAATGATTTAGTAGAAACAAATCTACAAAAAGTTCTATCAGAGAACAATCTTAAAACAGCGAGCCCTCCAAAATTATCAATTGATTCAGAACCTACTTTTGAAAACGACTTTGTTTTTACAGTAAAATTTGAAGTTATCCCATCATTTGAAATTGAAGATCTATCTAAGATGGATATTGAAGAATTTGAAGTTAATATAAATGATAGTGATATTGATGAAGTAATAAATAATATACAAAGACAACATATGAAATGGGAAAATACTAAAGAAAAGGCAGTAACTGGAAATAAAGTTATCATCGACTATGATGCTTTAGTTGAAAACAATAAATTTGAGGGGAGTAGTCAGAAAGATTTTACATTAATTATTGATGATACAGTTAAGGGAGACGATGCTACAGTGGGGCTTTTTAATCAATTTTATACTGCGATTAAAGGTGAGACTGCTGGCATAAAAAAGGATTTTATATATAAGTTACCTGAAAATTTTCCAGACAAAAATATTGCTGGCAAAGAAGCAAAATACTCTATTTCAATTAAATCAGTTTACAAAGGTATTATGCCAAAAATTGATGATGATTTTTTTAGTAAATTTGGTTTAAAGGGATGCGATGAAAAAGAGTTTAGAAAAAATATTCTAAAACACATGGAACAAGAATTAGAACAGAGAATAAATTCTCATAAAACTGCGTCAATTAATAATGCTTTAGTAGAAAAAAATAAATTTGAAATACCAAAATATATGATTGAATCTGAGAAGCAGTCTATAGTAAATCAGTATGAAGGAATGATGAAGAAAATAGATGATTCAACAAAACTGGAACTAGAAAGAGTTGCAGAAAAAAGAGCTAAATTAAATTTAATTTATATGAAAATTGCTGAACAAATTAAAATTAGTATTAGTGAAAAAGATGTTTATGAATTTATTTCAAAAAAATATCCAGCTGAATCAGAGGTTATGATAGAAAAAATTAAAAAAGATGAAAAATATTTGAATCAAGTAAAGAATCAAATTCTAGAAAATGATATCATTAATCATATAAAGGAAAAATGTAAATTAAATAAAATTAAAAAAAGTTTTTCAGAGGTTATGAATTAAATGACAAAAAATAAAATACAGAATAATTTAATTCCTATGGTTGTTGAGCAAACTTCTAGAGGCGAGAGAGCGTACGATATTTATTCTCGTCTTTTGAAAGAACGTATAATCTTTCTAGTAGGGCCACTTGATGATCACGCAGCTAATTTGATTGTTGCACAGTTATTGTTTCTAGAGTCTGAGAATCCAAATAAAGACATACACTTGTATATTAATTCTCCAGGTGGATCTGTAACTGCAGGTATGTCTATATATGACACAATGCAGTTTATTAATCCAGATGTAAGTACTTTATGTGTAGGGCAAGCTGCTAGCATGGGCGCTGTATTATTATCAGGTGGTGCTAGAAAAAAAAGACATTCATTACCAAATGCTCGTGTGATGATACATCAACCTATTGGTTCATTCCAAGGTCAAGCGACAGATTTTGATATACAGGCAAAAGAGATTCTCAATATAAGAACAAGATTAAATGAGATTTTATCCAAAAACACAGGACAGTCTCTAAAACAAATACAGCTTGATACAGAAAGAGATAATTTTATGACATCAAGTGAGGCAAAGAAATACGGTATTATTGATAGTATTCTTCAAAGCAGGCCACTGAAAAAGAAATAAATACCATAATTTGCACATTTTCTTTATTTTTTTACAATCTGGTAAATGAGATGTATAATTCAAGATAAGGATTATATACATGGATACTGATATAAAAGATTCAAATAAATTACTACATTGCTCATTTTGTGGTAAAAACCAGAATGAAGTTAATAAACTTATAGCAGGACCATCTGTTTTTATTTGCGATGAATGCGTAGAACTATGCAATGAGATTATAAAAGAAGAACAAGAAGAAAAATCTTTACAGTCAAGAGAAAGTTTACCAAAACCAAACGAAATAAAAGATTTTTTAGATGAATATGTAATAGGCCAAGAGCATGCAAAAAAAGTTTTATCTGTTGCGGTATATAATCATTACAAACGATTAAATTCAAAAGTTTCAAAAAATTCTGTAGAGTTAAATAAAAGCAATATATTGCTGATAGGTCCGACTGGATGTGGAAAAACTTTACTTGCTGAGACCCTTGCTCGATTACTAAATGTGCCATTTACAATCGCTGATGCGACAACATTAACTGAGGCTGGATATGTTGGTGAGGATGTAGAAAATATAATTCAAAAACTCCTACAAAATTGTGAGTATGATGTTGAAAAAGCACAAACTGGAATAGTTTATATAGATGAAATTGATAAAATTTCAAAAAAATCTGATAATCCATCAATTACCAGAGATGTTTCTGGCGAAGGTGTTCAACAAGCTTTACTTAAATTAATAGAAGGAACGATTGCCTCGGTCCCACCTCAAGGTGGACGAAAGCATCCACAACAAGAATTTTTACAAGTTAATACTTCAAATATCTTATTTATAGTAGGAGGAGCTTTTGCTGGATTAGATAAAATAATTCAAGAAAGAACCGATAAGTCTGGAATTGGATTTTCTGCGACTGTCCGTGAAAAAAATGACAATTTACATTTCTTTGAGGCACTAAATAGTGTTGGCCCAGAAGATTTAATTAAATACGGCTTAATCCCAGAATTTGTGGGTAGATTGCCAGTGATTGCAACTTTGGCAGAATTAGATGAAAGTAGTTTAGTAAAAATTCTGACTGAACCAAAGAATGCTTTAGTAAAACAATATCATCGATTATTTCAGATGGAAAACTGTGAATTAGAGTTTAGAAAAGATGCTCTGATAAGTATCTCAAAAAAAGCAATGGAAAGAAAAACAGGTGCTAGAGGGCTCAGAACTTTGCTAGAAAAAATATTGCTTGATACAATGTATGATTTGCCATCAGATCCTGATATATCAAAAGTAGTAATTGATAGTGGCGTTGTGGAAACGTCAAATAAACCACTTTTAATTTATGCTAAAAATAAAAAAGCTAAGTCAGGATCAAAAAACTAGTTGAAAATTTAAATTTCGTCCCAATAATTAGATAAATACTAATATGACAAAAAAGACTAAAATAAACCAGATTCCTTTGCTTCCCCTAAGAGATGTAGTTGTATATCCAAATATGGTTGTCCCGTTGTTTGTTGGAAGGCCAAAATCAATTGTTTCTTTAGAAAACTCAATGAATGAGCATAATAAGAAAATATTATTGGTGACGCAAAAATCTTCAGAAATAGATGATCCTGATCCTGAAAACTTGTATGAAGTTGGTTCGATAGCTACTATTTTACAACTTTTAAAATTACCTGATGGGACAATGAAGGTTTTAGTTGAAGGTGAAAGTAGAGCTAAAATAATAAACATATCTGACACAGACAAACATTTAGTTGCAGACTATTCATTAATTGATGAGGCTCTTAACTTGAATCAAACGCAGTCTGATGCAATTTCAAGGACATTAGAGGATACATTTAGTCAATATGTGAAGCTTAATAAAAAAGTTCCACCTGAAGTATTATCTTCTGTTGCTGGTATTGATGATATTTCTAAATTAGCAGATAGTATTGCTGCACATATGACATTAAAACTGAATGAGAAACAGAAAGTCTTAGAACTATCTAATATTAAAGAAAGAAGTGAATTCCTCATTAGCTCAATGGGCAATGAACTAGATGTGCTACAAGTAGAAAAGAAGATAAGAGGTAGAGTTAAACAGCAAATGGAGAAAAGTCAGAGAGAGTATTATCTCAATGAACAAATGAAGGCAATTCAAAAGGAATTAGGAGAAATTGGTGAAGAAGGAAGCGATCTAGATTCACTTTTAAATAAAATTGAAAGTTTAGGACTTCCTGCTGACGCCAATGAGAAAGTTATGTCTGAATACAATAAACTTAAAATGATGTCTCCAATGTCTGCAGAGGCAACAGTTGTTAGAAATTATATAGATACAGTGATTGGGCTGCCTTGGAATAAAGAAGCTAAAGTTAATTCAGATATTTCACATGCAAATAAAATTCTTGAAGATGATCATTATGGTTTAGAAAAAGTGAAGGAAAGAATATTAGAATACCTTGCAGTCACTAAAAGAGTAAAAAAATTAAAAGGCCCGATATTATGTTTGGTTGGACCACCAGGAGTTGGTAAAACATCTCTAGGAATGTCAATTGCTAGAGCTACCAATAGAAAATTTCTCAAAATGTCTTTAGGCGGTGTACGTGATGAAGCAGAAATTAGAGGTCACAGAAGAACTTATATTGGCTCTATGCCAGGTAAAGTCATACAAAATTTAGCTAAAGCAAAAGAACGCAATCCATTATTTCTGCTTGATGAAATAGATAAGATGGCTATGGATTTTAGAGGTGACCCTTCATCTGCATTACTTGAAGTGCTTGACCCAGAACAAAATAATAGTTTTAGCGATCACTACTTAGAAATTGATTTTGATTTATCTGACATAATGTTTATCGCAACTGCAAATTCTGTAGAAAATATACCGTTACCATTACTAGATAGAATGGAGGTAATTAGATTACCAGGATATACAGAAGATGAAAAAGTTAATATAGCAAAAAAATATTTAATGACTAAACAATTTAAACAAAATGGTTTAGAATCAAAAGAAATTTCAATTAACATAGCCTCAGTCAAAGAAATAATTCGTTACTATACACGTGAAGCAGGAGTTAGAGGCCTTGATAGAGCAATCTCTAAAATTTGCAGAAAGGTTGTAAAAAATATAATCATAAAAAGAACGAAAACTACTAAAAAAATTAAAGTGATTCCGCAAAATTTAGAGGAATACCTTGGAATAAAGAAATATAATTTTGGCATTGTTGATAATAAAGATCAAATAGGTCAAGTTAATGGCTTAGCATGGACATCAGTCGGCGGAGAACTTCTTAGAATAGAATGTGCTTTAATGGCTGGTAAAGGTAAATTTATTCAAACTGGACAGTTAGGTGATGTGATGCAAGAATCTATCAAAGCCGCGATCACCGTAGTTAGAACCAGATCTAAATCTCTTGATATAAGTTGTGATTTTCATGACACGAAAGACTTACATATACATGTACCTGAAGGTGCAACACCAAAAGATGGACCAAGTGCAGGCATAAGCATGGCTTTAGCAGTTGCATCCACGTTGTCAGGTACGCCAGTTAGAGCAGATGTTGCAATGACTGGCGAAATAACTCTTCGTGGAGAAGTGTTAGAGATTGGTGGATTGAAAGAAAAACTACTTGCAGCAATGAGGGGTGGTATAAAAGAGGTGATTATCCCTAAAGATAATGAGAAGGACTTAACAGAAATGCCACAAAATATACTCAAAGCTCTAAAAATTCATCCTGTAAAATTTGTGGACGAGGTTTTTGCTATTGGTTTGAAGTCCAAAATTCAAAATAAAAAAGATATTAGTAAAAAACCTAAAATTAAGGTAAAAAAAATCAAACGCATAAAAGAGAATGAGCTAACTCACTAGCACATTTAAATACCCTTGTAAATGTTGAAAAATGAGTAAAATCAGACTTTTTTTATCCTAAATATTGTAGAATAGTACTGTAATTTCGTAAGAACATTATAAGGAAAATTGGAAAACTTATTTTCTTACATAATAATAATATGAGTAATTCTAATTTTATAAAAATAATCAACTTTCACACAGAGGTTTTGAATGAATAAAGCAGAATTTATCGCAGCATTAGCTGATGCGTCTGGAGCTAGTAAATCTGATGCAACTGCTCATGTAGAAGCAATGGTTAGTGTGATCACTAACACTCTTAAGCAAGGTCAAGAAGTAGCAATTGCAGGATTTGGAACTTTCAAATCTAAGAGAAGAGAAGCTCGTCAAGGAAGAAATCCTAGAACGGGTGAAACTATCCAAATTGCAGCGTCTAACGTACCCTCTTTCAAGGCTGGTAAAGCTCTAAAAGATGCTCTAAACTAAGTCAACCTTAAACAGAGGGGTGCTTAGCTCAGCTGGTTAGAGCGCCGCCCTTACAAGGCGGAGGTCGTAAGTTCGACTCTTACAGCACCCAGAGATAAATTTAAAAGAAGCAGCATTGTCTGCTTCTTTTTATTTATGAAAATTTTAAAAAATGTTACTATATTTTTAGTTTTGGAGGCGTAGTTCAGTTGGTTAGAACGCCTGCCTGTCACGCAGGAGGTCGAGGGTTCGAGTCCCTTCGTCTCCGAGGACTTAATGTGTTTTTTAGAATTTGATTATGTTATCTTCTATACGCGAAAAACTGAGAATTTGGATTGTTGCTATTTTATTAATTTTAGTTGCAATCCCCCTTGTATTTATGGGACTTGGTAATTATCAGGCCCCTCAAAAAACCTACTCAGTCATAATCGATGATCAAATAATTAGCAGGGCTAGATTAGAGCAGGAAGTATTTCAATATAAGCGAGCTTTAAATCAAAACTACAAAGGTAATCCACCACCTATATATACAGATAATTTTATTAAAAAAATCACACTTGAATATATGATAAGATCGATTTTATTGGAAAAGGCTGCAAATGAGATGGGCTTAAAATTTAGTGATGAATCAATTATTAATGAAATTAAAAATACCAGTGCATTTAAAAATGATGATGGATTCAATCAGAATCTATATAAACAAAGATTAATTAGTTTTAATATGGCACCAAAAGACTATGAGCGGTATATCTTTCAAAAAGGAATAAGCGATCAGCTTAGGTTTGCCATAACAGATACATCTTTTCTAACTCAACAGGAACAAGAGGATTTGGCAAGCTTTAGGTTTCATAAAAGAAAAGGTTCATATATTTTGATTCCATATAAATCAATAAAAAAGAAAACTAATGTAACTGAGAAAGAGGCATTTGATTATTTTCAAGAAAATAGTGATGCTTTTATGACCGAAGATAAAGCAGTTTTTAAGTATATTGATATTGATAAATTTGATTTGATAAAATCTATTTCAATAAATGAAACTATTTTAAGGGAAATATATGATGAAAAGTTACAAAATCAGGATTATTTTCGACCAGCAAATTACAAAATTAATCATATCTTAATATCGAAAATTGATAATCAAAATTATGATGAACTAAAAACTATTGCTGAGAAAGCTCATAATGAATTAGTTAATGGAAAGTCATTTAAGATAGTTGCTGAAGCATATTCAAACGATGAAGAAACTAAAGGCAATAATGGTTATCTTGGTGAGTTTCTGGCTGAGGATTTGCCAGATTATTTTCAAAATGATTTAGTAAAGTTAAAAGTGAATGAAATTTCTAATATTGTAGAGTCCGACAAAGGTTTTCATATTTTTTCAATTAAAGAAAAACAGCCTGCAACTAATTATAATTTTGAAGATGTAAAAGATAATATTATAGATGAATATAAGACAGAACATGGAACTAGGCTATTTTTTGATTTATCAGATAAAATCAGCGAACAGAGTTTTGAAAATAAAGATTTAAACAACATTGCAGATACACTTGATTTAAAACTGCAGACTTCAAAAGAAATTAGCGAAACCGAGGGTTATAATATTTTTAATTATGATCATATAAGAAAAGCATTATTTGTTGATGAAGTTATAAAGGATAATCTCAATTCGGAACTGATTTATGTTAATGATAATAGGTTTATTGTTGCTAAGCTAATAAAATATTACCCGCCTCAAAATCTTTCTTTTGATGAATCAAAAAATGCTATCCTGGCATTGCTAAAGACTCAAAAATCTACTAAAAATATATTATCAACAAGCAACTTAATTCGTGATAATTTGAATAGTACTAATAAAATCACAGACTATAAGGCCATTACATTTAATTTGTCATTAAATTCAGATGATGTAGATTCAAGAATAAAAAAGACTATTTTTGGTAGCAATATCTTGAATGAATATAAATCTATAAAAATGGATAATGGAGATTATCTGATTTATATTATTGATTCAATTGAATATCCTAAAAATTTGAAAGAAGTTTATACCAAAGATAATGAATTTTCTAATTTTATAACAAATACGAGGAGTGAGTCCGAATATACTCTTTTCCAACAAGCGCTTAAAGCAAATGTAAAAATAGACATTAATGAAGATTATCTAAATTCAGATTAGAAGCCGCTGATACTATATCCACAGTCTACATAAATTATTTGACCTGTTATTCCTGATGATGAATCACTAGTCAAGAAAACAGCAGTATTAGCAACATCATCTAAAGTAATATTTCTTTTCAAAGGGGCTCTTTCTTCAACATGTTTTAAAATTTCATTAAATCCAGAAATCCCAGCAGCAGCAAGTGTTTTTATGGGACCAGCTGATATTGCATTAACTCTTATATTTTTTTTGCCAAGAGACTGCGCCATGTATCTTACGTTTGTTTCTAAACTTGCTTTTGCAAGCCCCATAATATTGTAATTTTTGATGACCTTTTGAGATCCTAAATATGTCAGAGTTAATAAAGATGAATTCTCATTTAAAATATCACTAAACTCTTTAGCTAATGCAACAAACGAATATGAACTAATATCATGAGCAATATTAAACCCTTCTCGAGTTACATTATCAACATAATCACCAGCAAGAAGCTCTCGTGGTGCATAAGCTGCTGAGTGAATTATTATATCTAGTTTACCCCATTTCTTTTTTATATGGTTTTTCAGATTAACTATTTCCTCATCTGATGATAAATCGCACGGAAAACATTCAATATTTTCATCAATTTCTCTTGCTATATCCTCAACCCTACTCTTTAATTTTTCAGTTTGAAAAGTTAATACTAAATCTGCTCCATTTAGACCAAATGCCGTTGCAATTGCAGCAGCTATTGATCTATTACTTGCTACACCAATGATAAGCGCTTTCTTGTTTTTAAGATTCATTTTAAATATTTTGATTTTAAAGACATATAGAATATCATAATAATATAATATTTATAATTATTCATTGGTAATGATAAAAAAAAATTTTAAATATCTATTAGTTTTTGTTGGTTTAATACTATCTTCTCCAGCATTGTCTGAATATTCTGCCGCAATTGGTTATAAACCAAAGTATTCAGAGAATTTCACTCATTTTGATTATGTTAACCCATATGCGAATAAAGGCGGTGAGATAAAGCTATCTGCCTTTGGTACTTTTGAATCCCTTAATCCTTTTTTATTAAAATCACTTGCCCCTGTCGGAATGAATCAACTAGTTTTCGAGACACTTATGGAGAGAAGCCTAGATGAGCCATCTTCTAGTTATGGACATATTGCAGAAAAATTTATCTTATCAAAGGACAAGCTCTCTGTAATATATACTATTAATGAAAAGGCAAAATTTTCTAATAATGATTCAATAACGGCTGAGGATATAAAATTCTCATTTGAGATGCTGACTAGTCCTGATGCTCATCCACAATATAAAATTTATTGGGCCGATATCAAAAGAGTAGAAATTATAGATAGTCTAACTATAAAATTTTATTTCAAAAAAGCAAATCCAGAATTACATATGATTGTTGGAGATATACCAATATTTTCAAAAAAATGGATAGCTGATAATAGTTTTGGTAAAACAATTTTAACCAAACCAATTGCTAGCGGCCCTTATATTATAGATAAATATGAATTTGGAAGATATATACTTTATAAAAGAAACCCAAATTACTGGGCCGAAAAAAAACCAACAAGAATTGGTATGTATAATTTTGATACAATTTTATTTAAATACTATAAAGACATGACAGTTTCTTTAGAAGCATTCAAAGCCGGTGAATATGATTTTATCTTTGAAAATCACTCTAAGCGCTGGGCTAGAGACTATAACGGACCTAAATTTAAATCTAATGAAATAGTAAAAAAAGAGTTAATTCATCATAATAATGCTGGAATACAAGGATTTATCTTTAATACAAGAAAATCAATGTTTAAAAATAAAGATGTTAGGAAAGCAATAACATTAGCCTTTGACTTCAATTGGTCAAATAAAAATTTATTTTATAATCAATATGAAAGGTGTGAAAGTTATTTTAGTAATAGCGAATTATCTTCTATGATAAAACCAACGGAAGAAGAATACAGCTTAGCTAAAGAATTAAATATTCCATTAGAGAGACTCAAAAATAAAGAAATTTTATCAGATCCTCATACGCCTGAGGAAATGAGAGATAATCTTTTAAAAGCTAAGAAAATATTTGATAAACTTGGCTGGAATGTAAAAGATAATATTTTGTATGATAGTGAAGGAAAAAAAATAGAATTTAATTTTCTTTTAGCCCAAAAAGGTTTTGAAAGAATTCTTGCTCCATTTGCAGAAAATTTAAAAAAACTAGGAATTATTCTACATTATCGCACGATTGATTTATCTTTATATCAAAGAAGAGTTGATACGTTTGACTACGATATGATGGTTATGAGTTATCCTCAATCTCAATCACCAGGTAATGAATTAATTTCCATGTTTCATTCATCTACTGCAAATAAAAAAGGGTCGTATAATTTAGCTGGAATAAATGATAATGATGTTGATAAGGTTCTATCAAGAATTATTTATAATTCTAGTAGGGAAGAATTAATTAATGCCGCACATTTGTTGGACCGATTATTATGGAATGAATATTATTTACTTCCTAATTGGTATATTAATAAACATAGAATTGCATATTTCAATAAATTTGAGCAACCAAATCATCTTCCAAAATTTTTCGAGGCAACTAATTATGTACTTAAAACTTGGTGGTATAAATAATTTTGTATAAATATATTTTTAAAAGAATTCTTTTGATATTTCCAACAATAATTGGAGTACTATTTTTAACATTTGCTGTTATACAATTTGTGCCAGGTGGACCAGTTGAACAGATGGTTAATCAACTTAGTGAACTAAATGTTTCTGGGGAAGTATCTCAAGGTAGCACTAATTTATATCGTGGCTCTAGCGGTTTAGATGAAGACCATATAAATCAATTAAAAAAATTCTATGGTTTTGATAAGCCTTTTTTGGAGAGGTTTTTAGATTTAGTTCTAAATTATTTGAGCTTTAACTTAGGGGAAAGTTATTTTCATCATCAATCAGTCTCAGACTTAATTATTGATAAGCTTCCAGTATCAATAAGTCTAGGCTTATGGAGTTTTTTTATTATTTACTCTGTCTGTATTCCCTTAGGTATTAAAAAAGCTATTACACACGGGTCAAGATTTGATGTTACAACCAGTATCATAATTTTAGTTGGTTATTCTATACCTGGTTTTGTGCTTGGAATAGGTTTAATAGTTTTATTAGGAGGTGGTAGCTTCTTTGATGTTTTCCCAACCAGAGGTATAGTTTCTGACAATTGGCACACTTTATCTATGATGGATAAAATATTTGATTATCTTTGGCACATGACTTTGCCAATAATTTCTTCTGTAATTGGAAGTTTTGCTGTTATGACAATGCTTACTAAAAATAGTTTCATTGAGGAAATAAAAAAACAATATGTTTTGACAGCAAGATCAAAAGGTCTAACTGAAAATACTATTTTATATAGACATATATTTAAAAATGCATTAATACCAATTCTGACAGGTTTTCCAGCCCAATTTATTGCTGCGTTCTTTACAGGCAGTATACTAATAGAAACAATTTTCTCTCTTGATGGTATTGGGCTTTTATCATATGAATCAATTTTACACAGAGACTATCCTGTTGTATTAGGAACTTTATTTTTATTCACACTTTTAGGTTTATTTGCGAAACTTTTGACTGATATCAGTTACGTTTTTGTGGATCCAAGGATTCAATTTGATTCCTTAAATAAGACGGAGAACTAACAAAATATACTATGTCAAACATTGCTAATACATGGCTAAAATTTAAGTTAAATAAAAGAAATTTATTTAGTTTATATATTTTTTTATTTCTATTTATCCTTAGCTTGTTTGCAGAATTTATCAGCAATGATAAACCATTAATTATGAAATTAGATAATAAGATATATGCGCCAATTATTTTTAATTATACGGATAAAGAATTAGGCGGCGCATTTGATACAGAAGCTGACTATAAAGGATATTTTATAACAACAAAAATTAATAAAGCTGATAATTGGGCAATTTTTCCTATAAACCCACATTCTTATAATAGCATTAATTTAAATAACGCCACTCCTAATCCAGCTCCACCCTCACAATTTAATTATCTTGGAACAGATGATAGAGGAAGAGATGTTTTAGCTCGCCTGATATATGGTTTTCGTCTTTCAGTTATTTTTGCATTTATACTAACTGCTATAGGAATAATAATAGGAATTTTCTTTGGTGCTATTCAGGGATATTTTGCTGGTAGAACAGATTTATTCTTACAAAGATTTATTGAAATTTGGAGCTCAATGCCTGAATTATATCTTCTTATCATTTTTTCTTCTCTTTTTGAGCCTAGTATATTTTTACTAGTTTTGTTGCTGTCACTTTTTGGTTGGATGAGTCTTTCAGATTATGTAAGAGCTGAATTTCTAAAAGGACGCAATCTAGATTATGTCACAGCAGCAAGAGCGCTCGGACTTTCAGATCTAAAAATTATTTTCAGACACATTTTGCCAAATAGTATGATTTCAGTAATTACTTTTCTTCCATTTAGGATAAGTGGCGCTATCTTAATTTTAACAAGTCTAGATTTTTTAGGATTAGGAGTGCCTCCAAACACTCCTAGTTTGGGAGAACTTCTTTCGCAAGGTAAAGAAAATATTGAAGCTTGGTGGTTATCATTGACAACTTTTTTAGTTTTAGTTGGAACTCTAATGTTATTGATATTTATTGGCGAAGGTATTCGTGAATCATTCGATTCAAGGTCATCATGAATATACTAAAAGTAAATAACTTATCCATAACACTGAAGAACGACATATCAAATCAAAGGCTTCTTAATAATGTTTCATTTGAATTACAACAAGGAAGGACATTAGGTATTGTAGGAGAATCAGGGTCCGGAAAAACTCTAACAGGCTTATCTATTACTAAATTATTAGACCCAGATAATTTCAATATTGATTCTGGGACAATTCATTTTAATGGACTTGAGATTGCAACTTTAAATGATAGTGAATTAAGAAAGATTAGGGGAAATAAAATCTCTATGATTTTTCAGGAACCAATGCTATCGTTAAATCCAGTCCAAACAATAAAAAAACAATTAGAAGAAATAATTAAACTTCATATCACCTCGGAAAGACAAAAGGTTCAATTTCTATCTAAAGAAATATTAATACAAACTGGTTTAGAAAAAACAGAAAAAATTTTAAATAGTTACCCATATATGTTATCAGGTGGACAAAGACAGAGAGTTATGATTGCAATTGCTCTAGTTTGTAATCCTGATATTTTAATTGCAGATGAACCAACTACAGCACTTGATGTTACATTGCAATTACAAATTTTAGAATTATTAAAATCTTTGAAAGAAAAAAAAATGATGTCTCTTATTTTAATATCACATGATTTAGATTTAGTTAAGAGGTATGCAGATGATATTTTGATACTCAAAAATGGAAATGTGATTGAAGAGGGAACGACTAATCAGATATTTAGCAGTCCAAAAAATCAATATACAAAAGAATTAATTGCAAGCCAACCTAAAAGATTAGTAACTGATCAAGTTCATGGGAAAACTATACTAGAAGTAGATAAACTAAGATGTAAATTTTTAGTAGAGAATAGTTTTTTTGAAAGTAAGAAGAAATTTTTTACAGCATTAGATGATGTAAGTATTTCTATTAGAGAAGGAGAGACTGTGGGTATTGTAGGAGAATCAGGTTCAGGTAAAACTACTCTTGGATTAGCAATTTTACAATTATTATCTTATAACGGAACAGTTAAGTTTAATGAACAAAATTTAAAACGAATTAATAAGCAAGAACTTAGAAATCAACGTAAGAGCTTTCAAATAGTTTTTCAAGACCCATTTTCGTCTTTATCTCCTAGATTAACTATAAAAGAAATCTTATCAGAAGGAATACTAGAATTTAAAAAAGAAAAAGATATTATTGATTTAAATAAAGCTTGTGAAACACTTCTATCAGAAGTAGGTCTAGACAAAGATATGTTGACACGTTACCCACACCAATTTTCAGGAGGCCAAAGACAAAGGATTGCAATAGCTAGAGCATTATCAATGAAACCAAAACTTATTATATTAGATGAACCCACTAGCGCATTAGATGTTGTTGTTCAAAAAAATATCCTTGAACTTCTTGTTTCATTGCAAGAAAAGTATTCTATAAGTTACTGTTTTATCAGCCATGATTTAAAGCTGATTAGATCTATAGCTCACAGAATCTATATAATTAAAGATTCAAAAATTATAGAAAATAATTTTGTTAATCAGATTTTTAAAAATCCAAAAGAAGATTATACTAAGGATTTAATCAAATCATCATTTCTAGATTAATTAAGATAATGATTTAGATAAAATCTTTTCATAAATTTTTGATAATAAAACTAAATCCTGTTCTTTGGTATTCTCATTTATTTTATGTATAGATTCATTCACTAAACCAAACTCTATAACTTGATTACATATTTTTGCTAAAAATCTTCCATCAGAAGTTCCGCCATCTGTAGATATTTCAGGATTTACCTTTAAAATTGCTTTTATAGAATCACAACAGATGTCTAAAAATTTTTCTTGAGATGATAAATACGGTTCACCAGAATGGTGCCATGATATATCATAATTTAAACCATGCTTATTAAATAAATCTTCAACCATTGACATAAGTTTATTTTTCGTTATTTCAGGAGAGTATCTAAAATTAAAATTTAATAATAATTCTCCAGGAATTACATTATCTACACCTACGCCACTATTAATATTTGAAATCTGAAATGATGTTGGAGGAAAAAATTTATTCCCTTTGTCATATTCGGTATTAGTCAATTCATTAATTACTGGTATGACTTTATGTATCGGGTTAACTGCATTATTTGGATAAGCAATATGACCCTGTAATCCAAGGACTTTTACTTTAGCCGACAGCGAACCTCTTCTACCAATTTTAATTGTATCTCCAAAAGATTTTTTTGATGTCGGCTCACCGATTAAACACATATCTATTTCATTCTTTTGTAAGTCATTTTCTTCAATTAGTTTTTTAATACCATTAATCGCAATTCCTTCTTCATCACTTGTTAAAACAACAACGATAGACCCATTATGTGATGGATTAGAATCCAGAAAATGTTCAATGGCTATTAACATGCATGCAATACTTCCTTTCATATCAGCAACACCGCGTCCTACAACAGCGCCTTTATTTTTAGTAAGTTTAAATGGATTGCTATTCCATTTTTCTACATCACCAGCAGGAACTACATCTGTATGTCCAGCAAAAGCAATAATAGGTTTTCCAAACCCTTTTTTTGCTATTAGATTATCAACATCATCATACTTCTTTTTAGTTATTCCAAAACCTAAGTCCTGTAAGTAATTTGCAATAAAATCCTGACAACCTTCATCGTTGGGAGTGATGGATTGATAAGAGACTAGTTTTTCTAAGATATTTATTATTTTTTCTTGCATTTATTATTTAAACTCTAATCCTTTTTCTTCATTTCTTATAGTCAAAACTTCATAACCATTACTGGTTACCAAAATAGTATGTTCATACTGAGCTGATAAAGAATGATCTTGGGTCACAACTGTCCATCCGTCACCAAGTAATCTAGTTTTTTCTCCACCAGAGTTTATCATTGGTTCTATAGTAAAGGTCATACCTTCTTCCAGTTTCATACCAGTATTCTTAGTCCCATAATGTAGTATCTGTGGTAATTCATGAAATTTTTTACCAATACCATGTCCACAATAATCCCTTACTACAGAAAAATTATGCTTTGTTGCATGCTCTTCTATTATTGCTCCAATATCACCAAGATGGAGACCAGGTTTTACTAAATTTATTGCTTTCATCATACATTCTTTTGTGATTTCACATAGTCTTTTTGCTAAGACAGATGTTTTTCCAACAAAAAACATCTTGCTTGTATCACCATGAAATTCATCTTTTATTACAGTTACATCTATATTTATAATATCACCTTCTTTAAGTTTTTTTTCCTTAGAGGGTATCCCGTGACAGACCTGATGATTAATAGAAGTACAAATAGATTTAGGAAAACCTTTATAATTCAAAGGAGCTGGGATCGCATTTTGTTTTTGTACAATGTAATTATGACAAATTTCATCCAATAACCCTGTTGTTACACCTGGAACAACATGCTCTTCAATCATTTCTAGGACTTCGGATGCAAGTCTGCCAGCAACCCTCATTTTTCTAATATCGCTCTCTGATTTGATATCAACCATAATTTATAACTCAAATGACACTTTTTAGCTCAAATTATCAGATTTTTATTGTTGAATCCATGTAAATGTGATAAAAACTTCCTATAATAATCATGATAAATTTTGAAGCAATTATAAATAAGATTAAAGAAGGGTTAATTATCTTTTATGGCTGATATCTCTATAAAAGAAATGTTTGAGGCTGGAGTCCATTTTGGTCATCAATCCAAGTACTGGAATCCAAAAATGCAGCCCTATATTTATACAACTCACAAAAAGCTACATATTATTAATCTTGAAAAGACCGCAGATAGCTTCACTAAGGCTCTTGGGTTTATAACAGAACTTGCAGCTAAAAACTCAAAAATACTTTTTGTTGGTACCAAAAGAGCAGCTAAAGAAATTATAATGAAATATGCAAAAGAAGCAAAAATGCCATACGTGAATAATCGTTGGTTGGGAGGAATGCTTACAAACTTTAATACGGTAAAAAAATCAATTTCTAAGCTAGATAACCTTAAAAAACAATTAGACTTGGAACATACTAATAATCTTACAAAAAAAGAATCACTAAAAATAAAAAAATTAATTGTCAAACTTAATAAAAATTTAGAAGGAATAAAGGATTTAGATAAAACTCCTGATGCTTTATTTGTAGTTGATACAAGATATGAAAGAATTGCAATTCAAGAAGCAAATAAATTAAATATCCCTGTAATAGCTTTAGTAGATAGTAATAACTCCTATGAAGGTGTTGATTATATGATACCTGCAAATGATGATTCAATGAAATCAATAGAGTTATTTATAAGATTAATTTCAGAGAAGATTGCTAATACAACTAAAAATATAGTTAAAACACCTATTAAATCAAATGTAACAGACAAAAATAATGCTAATAAAAAAAGCGTTAGAAAAAAACAAGTTGTAAAGGTTGATGCTAAGAAGAATCAATCAACAGCTCACAAAAAAAAGCCACAGAAAAAAATAGTTAAAGCAGAAACAGAAGAAAAGAAAAAATAGGTATAACAATGAAAGAAGATTTGAATCTTTTAAAACAGCTTAGAGATATCACAGGGGCTGGAATTTTAGATTGTAAAAAATATTTAAATAAAACTGATGGCGATTTAGATGAAGCTGTCAAATTAATGAGATCAGAAGAAGGCGTAAAAGCAGATAAAAAATCTGTTCGGACAGCTGCAGAAGGATTAGTATATTTGCTTATAGAAAATAATCAATCGCTCTTAATTGAGGTAAATTCAGAAACAGACTTTGTTGCTCGTAGTGATGATTTTAAAAAATTTGTAAATGATATAGCTTCAAAGATTATATTATCCAGTAGAGCTAATTATGATGACTTTAATTCAGATAAAACCACTGATCTCTATAATGATATAGAAACTATGAGGAAGAATATCATAACAAAGCTAGGTGAAAATATACTTATAAGAAGATATATTATGAAAAAGCAGACTGACAATAATTATGTTGGTGGATATGTGCATAACGGGAAAATAGGAGCAGTCGTTATTTTAGAAAATAAGGATGAATCGCTTTGTAAAGATATTGCTATGCAAATAGTTGCATCACATCCATTAGCAATTGATCATGACTCGGTAGATAAAAAAATACTAGCCACTGAAAAAGATATCTATAAATCTGAGTTAGATAAAATAAATAAAAAAGATGATATTAAAAGAAATATACTTGATGGAAAAGTTAAAAAATTTTTAGACAGTAATACTCTCCTTAATCAACCATTTATAAAAGATGACACCACAACATTAAAAAAAATAATAAAAAATAATAAAATAATTGGCTTTGTTCGCTATGAATTAGGAGAGGGAATTGATAAAGAAAAAGATGATTTTGCGCAAGAAGTCTATAATCAAATTAAATAATACTAAATTATTAAATACCCTATAAAAACTTAGAAAAATACCCTATGATGATATTATAGGTGGCAATGGTAATATAGGTATGTTTAAAGAAATAAAAAAAGAGACTGATAATTTAATGATCAAATCAATTGATTCTCTGCATCAATCATTAGGAAAAATTAGAGCAGGAAGACCAAATCCGAGCATGTTAGATCAAGTGGAGGCTGATTATTTTGATGCAAAAACTCCATTAAAACAATTAGCAAATATTAGTGTAACTGATGGCTCAACAATAACTCTAAATGTATGGGATAAGAATGCGATACAGTCTATTGAAAAAGCAATACATGAATCAGGATTAGGATTAACTCCTACTGTTAATGGAACAAATATACACATAAAGATACCGCCTCTTACACAAGACAGAAGAGAAGAGCTAATAAAAGTTGTAAAAAAAGAAGCAGAAAATACAAAAATTGTCCTTAGAAACATAAGAAGAAATACTAATACTTCTATTAGCAATCTAGAAAAAGATAAAAAGATTTCAAAAGATTTTGAAAGAGATTATACAATTGAAATTCAGGAAATGACTGATAAATACATCAAAATATCTGAAGAAGTTATATCCAAAAAAATAACTGAAATCAGCGAAGTCTAAGCATGTCAAATAAACTCCTTAAACATATTTCAATAATTATGGATGGCAATGGAAGATGGGCTCAACAAAAAAGCATGCCAAGAGCATATGGGCATCGGTCTGGAGTAAAAGTAATTACAAAAATTGTACGTGCTTGTTCATTAAGACAAATATCAGAATTGACTCTTTTTGCATTCAGCAGTGAAAATTGGAAAAGACCTAATTATGAAGTAGATTTTTTGATGAGCTTATTTAAGAAATCGATAGATGAATATATTTCTGAATTAGATGGAAACAATATTAAAATTAGATTTATCGGAAATTATGAAGGGTTTTCAAAGACATTAATAAAAAGAATAGATAATGCTGAGAAATTAACAAGGGCTAATACTGGCATGACCCTAAATCTAGCTGTGAACTATGGAGGCCGATGGGACTTATTAAATGCTTTTAAAAAATTAGTTGAAGAAAATAATTATAAAGTTGATATAAATAGTTTAACAGAAGAGAATATTGAAAAATATCTGTCAACCTATTCAAATTGTCCAGATCTGTTAATTAGAACAGGTGGAGAATATAGGTTAAGTAATTTTTTATTATGGCAGCATGCCTATACAGAATTATATTTTACTGAATGCTTATGGCCAGATTTTGATATTTCTGATTTAGATAAGGCTATAAAGTGGTTTCAAGAAAGGGAAAGAACATTTGGAGCACTTACCCAATCTAGACCGTCAAAAAAAAGTGATGTTTAATAGAATAATAACTGCACTTTTTTTGGCTAGTTTCTTTATTTTATTACTAGTCTTTTTTAATCCCATAATATTAGGTTTAGTTCTTACCATGATAGCCATATTGGCATTTAATGAATGGATTAATCTCATGGATATTGCGAATTCAAGGAAAAAGATTGTATTAATCCTATTTTTTCTTGCGATGATTGCATTACTCTATTTTAGCAATTATACATTAACAAATTATATTAATAAGATTTATCTTATGTTTTGGGTTTTTATTTCATTAGATATCTTATTAAGATTAGGGCTTATTAAAGTAGTTTTGCAAAGACTCCCTGTGGTATTGGCTTTTTTTGTGATGTTATCCTCATGGTATCTTTTGCTTTCTTTTAATATTTCTGACGCAACCCTTATGTCAAATACCCAAGGTTTAATTTTTTCTTACAATGTCATTGAAGATAATCTGAAGTATTATTTTATATTTTTATTTGTATTAGTCTCTTTTTCAGATACTGCAGCATATTTAATAGGAAAAAACTTTGGCTCAACACTGCTTTGCCCCACAATAAGTCCAAAAAAGACAGTTGAAGGATTTCTTT
>JAYZKL010000029.1:0-19046 GCA_036163455.1 Pseudomonadota bacterium | reverse complement strand
CTCATAGAAAATGGTTGAGCAAGTCTGACAATTGTATCATATACAGCAGAATCGCCATGAGGGTGATACTTACCAATTACATCACCAACAATACGAGCAGATTTTTTGTATGATTTATTCCAACCATTATTAAGTTCATACATTGAATACAAGACTCTGCGATGAACTGGTTTGAGCCCATCTCTGACATCAGGCAAAGCTCTTCCAACGATTACGCTCATAGCGTAATCCAAGTAAGATTGCCTCATTTCTTGCTCAAGTTTTATTTCTTGATTTTGGGACATATAATGTTATTAACTGCAGAAACTTATTAAAACTGTATTTTATCACAAAGCAGTCATATACACGAGTCAATTTATAAATTAGCAAAAATAGGCTAAAAAACGGTCATAAGGATGAATTAATAATCAAGATGGAAGTAATTCAGAAAAAAGTGGTATTATGTAAATCAAATAATAGTGCTACAAATGAATCTTGATAAAGAAGAAATTAGTAATTTTGATGGTCACGCCCATGAATGGTGGAATAGTCGGGGTCCATATAAATTGTTGCATAAACTTAATCCTCTCAGATTACAATTTATTACAGATAGGATTAATCTTACTGGATTATCTGTTTTGGATATAGGCTGTGGTGGAGGTTTATTAGCTGAAGAAATGTCAAAAAAAGGAGCCAATGTTACTGGTATTGATGCATCAGTAAAAACAATCTCAGTGGCAAAAAAACATGCCAAAGAATCTAAGTTAAAAATTGATTATCAATGTATGACTATTGATCAATATTTAAAGAAATCAAACAAGAAGTTTGACTGTATAATATGTTTTGAACTCATTGAACATGTTCCTGATCCAAAGAAATTATTAAAAGACATAAATTCTGTTTCAAAAAAAGATTCTTCTCTATTCTTATCTACAATTAATAGGAATTTACAGTCATTCATTTTTGCGAAAATTTTTGCTGAATATTTCCTAAAAATTATACCTATAGGTACACACAAGTACGAGAAATTTGTAAAACCATCAGAGTTATCAGATAACTTAGATATATTAAAATATAAAGTTAAAGAAGTGGTTGGCCTAAGCTTTAATCCATTAATCTTCAATTTTGAATTTTCATCAATAACAAATGTAAATTATTTCCTTTATGCAAAAAAAAATAAAAAATAAAATAGAAGCAATTCTATTTGATCTAGATGGCACATTTATTGATAGTTCTAAAGATATGTGTAATGCCCTTAATCTAGTTCTAGAAGAAAATGACTTAATTCCAGTTAATCATAAAGAAATTAAATTTCATATCTCTAAAGGCGCAGAAGGAATCATTCAATTTGCTTGCAAAAATTCTGTTGATCAAATTACAAAAAATCAATTAAAAGAAAAATTTCTAGCTGTTTATAAAGAAAACGTCTGCATTCATACACATTTAATTGATGGAATGAAAGAGTTAATTAAAGAAATTGAAGAAAAGAAAATTGTTTGGGGTATTGTTACAAATAAACATGAAAGATTTGCAAAGAATATACTTAAAAAACTTGGTTACCTTAATAAATTAGCATGCCTTGTTACAGGAGATATGGTTGAAAAAAGCAAGCCTGAGCCAGATTCGCTATTAATGGCAAGCGGAAAATTGAATAAGGAACCAAATATTATTGCATATGTAGGTGATGATAGAAGAGATATTCAAGCTGGCAAACAAGCCGGTATGATTACAGTTGCTGCTGATTTTGGATTTGTATTTAATAATTCGATCATATCATCTTGGAATCCAGATTATATAATTACCAAACCTGATCAATTATTAGATGAAATTTTTTAGTAATCTACTATTGAAACAGGGGTTCCTAAATCAACCATTGGGAAAAGATTAATTATTTCATCATTTTTCATTCTAATACATCCATGTGAAACAGGTATCCCTATCTGATTTTCATGAGGCGTTCCATGAATGTAAATATATCTTGAATATGTATCAACATTTCCACCTGAATTAATACCTTTTTCAATTCCATCTAACCAAATTATTCGAGAGGTTATTAAATCTTCATTTGGAATATCGTCTAAATTGTATTTAATGTTAGTTGGTTGCCTAGATTTAAAGATTGTATATTTTGATACATTTTCACCAATTTTCTCTTTTACTCTATGAAGGCCCACTGGTGTTTTATAAGAACCATCATTATTACCAAGACCATTCTTTGAAGTAGAGATAAATGACTCAAAACAAATATTTTCATTGTTTATTAAATATAGTTTCTGTGTAGATGGTATTATTATTAAATATTTTTTAATTTTATCATCTGGTAATTTATCAAGTAACGTTTTTTTTGTCGTATGAATGATTTCTTTAATGTCTGGCATTTCAATATACAATCACGTCTTCTGATATATCAATTGACTGTTTCTGTTTAGAAGCATCATTTCTTACAGTGTCTAATTCCTTTAAGTAATCTTGAGTTACATCTTCAGTGACATATTTTCCATCAAAACATGAGGCATCAAATTTTTGAATTTCAGAACCATCTTCCTTTACAGATGCAATAAGATCATCTAAGTCTTGATAAAACAATCTGTCAGCACCAATGAAGCTAGAAATTTGTTTTTCAGTTTTCTCATGAGCTACAAATTCATTGCTTGCTGGCATATCAATACCATAAACATTTGGAAATTTAACTGGTGGAGCTGCCGATGCCATGTAGACTTTTTTTGCTCCTGCCTCTCTAGCCATTTCTATAATTTGCTTTGAGGTGGTCCCCCTGACTATTGAATCATCAACAAGTAAAACATTTTTATCTTTAAATTCTGAACCTATAGCGTTAAGTTTTCTTTTTACTGACTGAACTCTCTGCATCTGTTCTGGCATGATAAAAGTCCTTCCTATATATCTATTTTTTATAAACCCTTCACGAAATGGAACTTTTAATGACGTGGATAATTCAAGCGCTGCTATTCTACTTGTGTCAGGTATTGGAATTACCACATCTATATTATGATCTTTCCATTCTTCTTTTATTTTTTTTGCAAGGCTTTGCCCCATTCTCATCCTAGCTCTATAAACAGAAATTCCATCAAGTATCGTATCGGGTCTAGCAAAATAAACATACTCAAAAATACAAGGCGTATAACCCGTCTTATCAGAACATAGTCTTGTATGAACATTCCCTTTTGTATCTATAAATACAGCCTCACCTGGTTGCACATCTCTGATTAGTTTATAGCCTGTCGAATCTAAGGCAACTGATTCGGATGCAATCATTACTTCTTTTTTACCATTTACTTTTCTTTCACCAAAACATAATGGACGAATTCCCATAGGATCTCTAAAGGCAACTATTCCTCTATCTGCAATTAATGCAACAACAGAATAAGCACCTCTAACTCTTCGATGTACTCCAGCAACTGCATAGAAAACATCATCTGGCGTAAAACTATCCTTTCCATGCAATTGCAATTCATGAGCAAAAATATTTAAGAGGATTTCAGAATCTGATTTAGTATTAATATGCCTTAGATCTTCACTGAAAAGATTATTTTTTAATATTGATGAATTTATTAAATTCCCATTATGAGCAAGCCCTATTCCATATGGTGAATTAACATAGAAGGGTTGTGCTTCAGCAGAACTTTCAGCATGACCTGCAGTAGGATAGCGTACATGCCCTATACCTAGATTTCCCTTCAAGCGATTGATATGACGATGGCTAAAACCATCTCTAACTAGTCCTAATGATTTTCTAAGCGCAATTTTGCCATCATAGTTTGTTAATATACCAGATGCATCCTGACCACGATGTTGTAAGACTGTAAGCGATTCATATATATCATGAACAACTTGATTAGTACCATAAACTGCAACGATGCCACACATATGCTATATATTATATTTTTAATTCCAAACTATCAAAGAGTGAATCATGAGATTTGATAAATTTTTGAATGAAATCCTCAAAAAAGGGTATAAATTGTGACTGCTCCCAATAAGTTGTAGATATAAATTCAGTTAGACTAAGACCATAAATGATTATAATTAAAAATATATTTCCTTTTAAAAACCCAACAAGTAAGCCTAAAATTGCATTTGAAGATGAAAATCCAAATATTCTTACTAGTTGTGTTGAAAAGAACCCCAAGAATATTATTGCAATAAAAGTAAGTATAAATATAAATATATAGGAGAGAATGTTCGCTAAATCAGGTGATTGAATAAAAGAAAAAATATATTCTGATGGAATATCATTATGATTAACAGAAAAATATAATGCAAAAGCCCAACAAAATAACGAAACTATTTCATTGATAAAACCCTTGGATAGCCCTAGCACTGTCCAAAACAATAAAAATAAAAATATTATGATGTCCGTAATTACCATTAATTATTTATTCTTAAAATTTTGCCATCATAATCTAACAATTTAACAATTTTATTTTTCATTCTTACAGCCATAGCCTCATCCACATAGGGTCCAATAGATATTATTCTTTTTTTATTATTTTTAACAAAAATGAAAGACTTTATGCCAATATCTTTTGCTTTTGACTTGAAAGCTTTAATCTCTTTATTTCCACTAACATTTGGAAATGAAACAACCCATGATTCAACTATTTGTTTTTCTATTTTTGGTAGATTTGTAGTATCTACATCTTTTATACTAATAGATTCTAAATTTTTAGAATTATCATTAGGTCTATCAGGAATATCCATTACATAGGTAATTTTACCGTAATTATTTACATACTCTAGGAATGGGTTCATGAACAAATAAAAGATAATTAGTATGGGTATGAGTACTTTTAGTGTAACTTTAGTATTCATTATAAATTGACAACATTGTTTTTATTAAACTTTATAAACCTTAAAACTTCTGAGACTGTGTAGAAAGAACCATAAACTATTAAACGATCATCTTTTCTTAAAGAGCTTATAGCGCCATTATACGCATCTAAAATAGATTGATATGAGTGAATGTTTTTTTTATCTATTAAGCTTGAAATTCTAAGTTTAATTTCATCAGCATTCATTCCTCTTTGATTATTGATAGTCCCACAAAACCATTCATCAATTAGTGGCTTCATAGGTCTAACCAAACTATATACATCCTTATCATCAAGAATCCCAATAACTGCAATAGTTCGTTTTCTTTTAGATTGAGACAAGTTCTTATATAATTGATCTGCTGCATCACCATTATGTGCTACATCAAGAATAATTTCAGGATTCTTACAAATAAGTTGATGCCTACCTAATAAACTAGTTTGCTTTAGACCTGAGGATAAGTCATTGGCATCATTTATTATATTAGGATCAAGACAATGTAGAGCAGTCAAAGCAGCTGCTGCATGATTATATTGAAAATCACCAGTCAAAGGTAATAGAGGTAAATTATTAATCTTATTATCCTTGTATGTCCATGACCAGCTATCTTTAGAAATTTTTAGAGAAAAATCATTATCATTATATAAAAAGTTTGTAGAATTATTTTTAGCATAACTTAATAGACTGGTTGGTGGGTTTTTTTGTGCAAAAATACAATGACAAAATGGCCTCATGACACCTGCTTTCTCAAGAGCAATACTATCAACAGTTGAGCCTAAAAACTCAACATGATCAATTCCAATCGAAGTTATAATTGAGATATCTGAGTCGATTATGTTGGTTGCATCTAGTCTTCCACCTAAACCAACTTCTAAAATTGCAAAATCTAAATCTAGTTGATGAAATATATAAAATGCAGTGAGAGTAGCAAATTCGAAATAAGTTAAAGTTGTTTTCCCTCTATAATGATTAATAAATTCAAAAGCTTCTAAAACTTTATTTGTTTCTATTTCTTTTTTATTAATTCTTATCCTCTCATTATATTCCATCATATGAGGAGAGGTAAATGAACCTATCTTATATCCTTTTTCGTGTAAAATGCTTTCTAATAAAGCAACAGTAGATCCTTTTCCATTAGTTCCGGCTACTATTATTACTTTTTTAGCAATTTTATTTATTTTTAATTTTTCATATACAGATTTTATTCTCTCTAATTTAAAATCAATATTTTTTGGATGAAGGGTCTGTTGCCAATCCAACCACTCAGAAAGATTTTTAAACTGTTTTTTCACGTGTTAAATCACCTATTAGCACAGCGATTAATTGAGAAATAATTTTTGATTGTTCGTTTCTATTTACTATAAGATCTATTGATCCGTGTTTTTTTAAGAACTCACTTCTTTGGAACCCATCAGGTAATTTCTCACCAACAGTTTGTTCTATAACTCTAGGTCCAGCGAAACCAATTAAAGCGTTTGGCTCAGCAATATTTATATCACCTAGCATTCCTAAACTAGCAGATACTCCACCCATAGTTGGATCTGTTAAGACAGATATATATGGTAAACCTTTTTGGCCTAATCTATTTAATGCTGAACTAGTTTTAGCCATTTGAAATAAAGAAAATAAAGATTCTTGCATTCTAGCGCCTCCACTTGCAGAAAAACAAACTAGAGGTTTTTTTTCATCAAGACAAATTTTAATTGCTGATGAAAATTTTTCTCCAACAACAGAACCCATGGAACCACCAAAGAAAGAGTACTCAAATGCACACACGACAAGGGGTATTTTATTTATATTACCTTTAAAAACAATAAGAGCATCTTTTTCACCAGTTTTCTTTTGAGTAGATGCCAATTTATCTTTATATTTTTCTTTATCTTTAAAGCCTAAAATATCTTTAGGTAAAATTGATGTTAATACTTCAACTCTTTCGCTTTTATCTAAAAATAAATCAATTCTTTTTCTAGCAGATATTCTCCCATGATGATTGCATTTTGGACAGACATTTAAATTTTTTTCATATTCTGCTCTATAAATAACTGCGTCACAATTAAGACATTTATGCCATAAACCTTCTGGAACTGAAGATTTTTTCTTTACAGCCGCCCTAATTCTTGCTGGTAAAATTTTATCAAGCCAACTCATTTTTTTTCCAAAGTTTTATTAATTCCAAGTAAAAAGTTTCTAATTCTTGAATACATTATATTTTTATTATGTCTGTATTTTTCTATTAATTCTACTATAGAACTACCTATTATTACACCATCAGAAAAAAGACCTATTTTTTTAGCAGAAGATTTATTTTTTATACCAAATCCTACTACAATAGGAATTTTTTTATTAGAGATTTTTTTAATTTTGTTTACTTTTTCTTTAATTGATGAAATATTTTTAATAGATGTTCCAGTTATTCCTTTGATTGAGACATAATAAAGATATCCCTCTGTATGTTCTATTATCGTTTTTAACCTATTATTATCAGTTGTTGGTGATGCTAAAAATATTTGTTTTAGATTATTTTTTTTAAAAACTTGATTTATCTCATGGGATTCCTCAATAGGAAGATCAACAATCAATACTCCATCAACACCGCTATTAATCGCTTTAATAGAAAATTTCTCATACCCCATGTTCATTATAGGATTCATATATCCCATGAGGACTATAGGTGTCGTTGTATTTTTTTTTCTAAAATTTTTAACAATAGTTAATGTGTTTTCTAAAGTAATTTTGTTTTGTAATGCTCTTTCTATTCCTTTTTGTATAATTGGTCCATCTGCAATAGGGTCAGTAAAAGGTATCCCTAATTCTATTAAATCTACCCCACTATCAGCCATTATATTTAAAATTTTTTTAGTACCTTCTATGTTTGGATCCCCACAAACAAGATAAGTAATAAAAGCTGATTTCTTCTTAGGAAGAGATTTTAAAAAAGCATTTGATATTCTGTTCACAATTTCATTCCTTTCAGTAGGGCAATGCTATCAATATCTTTATCGCCTCTTCCAGATAAATTGATTAGTATATTTTTTCTATTTCTTTTTTTTGCTAAGTCAAATGCATACGCTAACGCATGAGAGGTTTCTAGTGCTGGAATTATTCCTTCTTCTTCTGTTAAAAGATAGAATGCTTTTAATGCATTCTTATCTGTAACACTCACGTATTGTACTCTGCCACTATCTTTTAACCATGAATGCTCTGGTCCAACCCCAGGATAATCTAAGCCAGCAGATATTGAGTGAGTAGGTTTAATCTGACCGCTTTCATCCTCCATTATGTAAGTTTTATTTCCATGAAGAACGCCAGGCTTTCCTGCACAAAGCGGAGCAGCATGTTCTCCAGTACCTAATCCATGACCACCTGCTTCTACACCTATCATCTCGACATTATCATTCAAGAAAGGATGAAATAAACCAATTGCATTTGAGCCTCCACCGACACATGCAATTAATACATCAGGGTTTTTTCCTATAAGTAATTTCATTTGTTTTTTTGCTTCAGAACCAATCACTGATTGGAAATCTCTCACAATCATTGGGTAAGGATGGGGTCCAGCTACTGAACCGATAATATAATGTGTATCATCAACATTTGTAACCCAATCCCTTAAAGCTTCATTCAATGCATCTTTTAATGTTTTTGATCCTGAAGTAACTTCTATGACCTCAGCTCCCAATAATTTCATACGATAAACATTGATGCTTTGCCTTTTAATATCTTCACTGCCCATGTAGACAATACATTTTAAATTCAATCGCGCACATGCTGTTGCTGTAGCAACACCATGTTGTCCAGCACCTGTTTCAGCTATTATTCTAGTCTTACCCATTTCTTTTGCTAACAATGCTTGGCCCAAAGCGTTATTAATTTTGTGTGCGCCAGTGTGACATAAATCTTCACGCTTTAGATAGATATTACAATTGCCTAATAATCTACTAACTTTTTCAGCAAAATATATTGGGGTTGGTCTTCCAACATAATGAGAGAGTTCATTAAGTAATTTCTTTTTAAAAGAGATAGATTTAGCAATTTTTTTGTATGACTTTAACAGTTCTTTTAGAGGGAACATTAGGGTTTCAGATACATAAGCTCCTCCATATAAATCAAAATGGCCTTTTTGATTTGGCTGGTTTTTATAATTATTTTTTTTTATTTTTTTCACTGTCTGCTATTCTTACATTTTCTACAAACTTTTTCATTAAAGATGGAGATTTTTTACCTTTAGATAATTCAATCCCACTACTCACATCTATTCCCCATGGATTATGTTTAAGAATTAATTCTTTTACATTAGTTGAACCGAGACCTCCTGCTATAAAAAAATGTGGGTCTTTACAATTTAATTCTTTTTTATAAGCTGTTATTAGATTCCAATCAAATGCTGTTCCTGTTCCACCTTGGGTATGTCCGAGTTTAGTATCTAACATATATTTAAAAAAATTAGGTTGTAATGGATGATTTTCATCTATGTTAAATACATCTGTTTTAACGCTATTGACATGTAAGGTTTTAATATAGGGTTTGTTAAAAGCAATACATGTTTCCAGGCTCTCTTGTCCATGAAATTGAAGTATATTGATATTTGTATGTTGAATCACTTCAGCTATGAATTGATCAGAATTATTCATAAATACGCCAACTGTTTTTACTTTACCTTCACAAAGTTTGCAAATAGATTTTGCTTCCTCTAATTTTATATTTCTTGGGCTAGATTCAACAAAAACTAATCCAATAAAATCTATATCTAGCTCCAACGCCTCTTTTACATCAGCACTGTTTGTAAAGCCACAAAATTTAATTTTAGTTTTATACATAGTGAAAAAAATCTTTTGTAACAGAAATTTTATAATGCTTTGGATATTCTACATTCATTAGATAGAGACCTTGCGGTGAAACTTTTTTTCCAGCATTTTTTCTATCTTTACTTTTTATTATGGTTGGTATGTCAGAAGGCTTCAACTTACCTTCATTAACATCCAATAATGTTCCGACTATATTTCTAACCATATGATACAAAAAAGCATTTGCTGTTATATCTATAATTATAAGGCTTTTTTCCGTTGTAATATTGGCTTTTTTAATAATCTTAATTGGTGTCTTTGCTTGACAGCCAGAAGATCTGAAGCAACTAAAATCATGCTCTCCTTTTATATATTGAATTGACTTTTTAAGTTTATCTATATTTATATCTGTGTCATACCATAAAGCAAAATCAGATAATATTGCTGAATTAGTCTTTTGATTAAAGATTACATATCGATAACTTCTTGAAATAGCAGAGTACCTAGCATGGAAACTTTCATCAACAAAATATAGTTTTTTAACTCTAATATCATTTGGTAGGTGACTATTAATACCCTTAATCCAATTTTGCTCGTCTCTTTTCTTATTGGTATCAAAGTGTATAAATTGAGAAATAGCATGGACGCCGGTATCTGTTCTCCCTGCGCAAATTGATGTAATTTTGGAATCAGCAACATTCGATATTGATTTATCTAAATAATATTGAACTGTTTTTTTGGATGATTTATTTTGAGCTTGCCAGCCTGTATAATTTGTACCTTCGTATTCGATACAAAGAACTATTCTCATTATTTCAATTGCAAGTAAAGGAGCTTAGCTTCATGTACCTCTGATTCATTTCCTGATTCAGCAACTTTAATTAATATCTCACGCGCTTTTTTTATATCCTTACTTTCTATCAATGCTCGCGCTAAATCAATATTCGATATATTTTCATCTTCAATGACATTTGCTGCTTTTGGTTTTGGCTTTGATTTTACTTTTGGTTTTGGTTTTGGTTTTGCTTTTGGTTTTGGTTTATTAATAACTTGCGCTCTTCTACTTTTTTTGGCTCTGTCAATTAGTCCGCTATCGTCAGTTTCTATTGAGGTATTAATCTTTAATAATAAATCTTTGATTAGAGTTGCTTGTTCAAGTAAATCTTTATTCTTTTTTGATGATTCATTTTTTATAAGTTTTTTTACATGATTCTCAGATTCTTCTAATGCACGCGCTAAATCAATACTAGATGTACTTTGTTTAAGATCTTGTTCTATTTTATTAACATGTAAAACTAGACGTCTATATTTTTCATATAGATATGAAAGTAAAAAAAATATAACTAGAAAGTATATTAGACCTGTCATAGTGATTTGTATTGTTAAAACTATATTTATTAAATGAAAAATTATATCCATTAGGACATTAAAGACAGGTTCTAAAGAAACCAAGATTCCCTGCAGCACCATTATTAAAACATCTATGATGCCAGGAGCAAAACTACCAGGTTCTATGGGAGGTAGATAACCACTTCTAATTAATGATTCAGAAAAAGGTCTTATGACAGATGTAGATTCTAGAATGAAAATAGTAATTATAAAAGCTATGACTAAATTAAAAATTATCTTAAACATTACAAACTCTCAATTAATTTTTCTGCAATTTGTACGCTATTAAGTGCTGCTCCTTTTCTAACATTATCAGCAACAACCCAAAGATTCAAAATATTATCGTTATCAAGGCCTTTTCTGATTCTTCCTATGTACACATCATCTGAGCCCTGTCCTTCAGAAGATGCGGTTGGAAAAGCAAAATTTTTCCAATCATCTACAATCTGTATACTATCATGATTTTGAAAATCTTTAATTGCCTGATTTACATCAATATTTTTCTCCGTTTTTACCGCAATACTTTCAGAATGACCAATTAATACTGGCACACGAACGGCTGTAGGGTTTACATTAATGCTAGATCCTAATATTTTTTGTGTCTCCCATACCATTTTCATTTCTTCTTTGGTGTAACTGTTATCACAAAAACTATCTACAAAAGTTATGACATTAAAAGCAATCTGTTTGGGATAAACAGTTGATTTAATATCTTTTCCTTCAAAGTATGAGTTTGTCTGGTCAATAAGTTCATTCATTCCTTTTCTACCAGAACCAGAAACAGCTTGATATGTTGATACATTAATCTCTTGGACAATATATCTGTCATGAATTGGTTTCAAAGCGACAAGCATCTGAATCGTTGAACAATTTGGATTCGCAATTATATTTTGGTTTTTATAATTCGGTAACTGATCTAGATTAACTTCTGGAATAATCAATGGTATATCATCTACGTATCGAAATTCTGAGGTATTATCAATTACTACACAGTCAGAATCTACTGCGCGAGGGACAAACTCTTTTGATACACTACTGCCAGCAGAAAAAAAAGCTATGTCAGTTTCTTTGAAATCATAGTTATTGACTGATTCAACAGTTAATAAATCTGAACCAAATTTAACTTTTGTGTTTTTAGATTTATCGCTAGCTATAACTGAAAGATTAGAGATAGGAAAGTTCCGTGAGTACAAAATATCTAACAATGACTCTCCAACTATTCCAGTTGCTCCAACAATAGCAATATTGTATGTTTCTTTTTTACTTAACATTTCTCATCACTTCTTCTAAAACTTTATCTCCCATCTGACCAGTTGAAACAAATTCTTCAGAACCAGAAAGATCTTTCGTAAAAATACCATTATTTAACACTTTATTAACTGATATTCTTATCAATTCAGATAATTCTTTCTTGCTAAATGTGTATTCAAGTAGCATTGCAAACGATAATATCATAGCAATTGGATTAACAATTCCTTTTCCAGCTATATCAGGAGCCGACCCATGCACTGGTTCATACAATCCTCTATTTTCTAATGAGAGAGATGCCGATGGTAACATTCCAATAGATCCTGTTAGCATTGATGCTTCGTCAGACAAGATATCTCCAAATAAATTACCTGTCAATATCACATCGAATTGCTTAGGTTCCTTTATCAGTTGCATTGAAGCATTATCTATATACATATGCTGTAATTTAACATCTGAGTAGTTCTTGGCTACTTTATCAACGGTTGCTCTCCATAATTGTGAAACCTCAAGAACATTAGCTTTATCTACTGATGTTATTTTCTTATTTCTAGTAGATGCAATTGAAAAAGCGAAATCTGAGATTCTGCTTACTTCTTTTTCAGTATATTTCATTGTATTAAATGCATATGATCCATCTTTGTTTGAATCAAAACCTCTTGGTTCACCAAAATAAACATCACTTATTAATTCTCTAACTATTAATATATCCAAATTTTTTATTACATCTGACTTTAATGTTGAAGCATTAATAAGTGAATCAAATAAGAAAATTGGTCTTAAATTAACAAATAATTCAAGTTTCTGTCTTAACTCTAATAAACCGTATTCTGGCTTTAATGTTCTTTCATTATTTTCATATTTTTTAGCACCGACTGCTCCAAGCAATATTGCGTCAGCTTTAGATGCTTTTTTTAAAGTGCTATCAGGAAGCGGTACATTATGATTATCAAGTGCAATACCGCCAATATCTGCAAAATCATAATCCACATTAAATACTTTTTGTTTATTAAAATAGTCAATAATCTTTACCACTTCTGCCATTATTTCAGGACCAACTCCATCACCAGGTAGCAATAAAATATTATTTTTCTTCTCATTCATTTTCAAACAGCCATGGTTTCTTATTTATTATTGTTTTTTCAAAGTCTTTAATTACTTTTTTATTTTTAAGCGTTAGTTCGATATCATCATATCCGTGAATCACTTTTTCCTTGTTTGATTGATCTATTGCGAAATTAATAGTCACATTATCAGGCGTACTAATTGTCTGATTAAGGACATCAATTGTCAATTGATATATTCCAGAATCTGGGATTTGTTCAAATAGCCAGTCAATTTCAGATTTTTTAATTGGAGCCAATAACAATTGGTTTTTAAAACTATTATTAGAAAAAATTTCTGCAAAAGAACTAGAGATTACAGCTTCAATCCCATAATCCTTGATTGCCCAAACAGCATGTTCCCTTGATGAACCGCAACCAAAATTATCATTTACAATTAAAATTTTTCCAGAAGAATAAGGTTTTTTATTTAAAATAAAATTATTATTTATCTTTCTCTTTTTTGTTGTACTTAGGTCGCCTGGTTCATCATATCTCCACGAATCAAATAAAAATTTTCCAAAACCAGTTTTACCAATTGCTTTAAGATATTGTTTAGGAATTATAACATCTGTATCAATGTTGGATTGATTAATAGGAATTACTTGGCCTTGAATAATTTTATTTTTCATTCAACATTTGTAACGTCATCAAAGTGCCCTTTAACTGCGGCAAGTGCAGCCATGGCTGGACTAACTAAGTGTGTTCTCCCTTTCTCACCTTGCCTCCCCTCAAAATTTCTATTTGATGTTGAAGCACACCTTTCATAAGCATTAAGTTTATCATCATTCATTCCTAAGCACATTGAACAACCTGGATCTCTCCATTCAAACCCAGATTTAATGAAAATTTTATCTAAACCTTCTTTTTCTGCTTGTGCTTTCACTTGCCCTGAACCTGGAACCACGATAGCTTGCTTAATGTTGCTTGCAATTTTTTTTTGTTTTATAACGTTAGCCGCTAGTCTTAAATCTTCAATTCTAGAATTTGTACATGATCCAATAAAAATTTTATCTAATTTTATTGAACCAATTTCTTGATTAGGTTCTAAACCCATGTATTCAATTGCTTTAGTAATTGATTCTTTTTCACCTTTATCCTTAACTGTATTAGGATCAGGCACTTTGCCATGAACTGAAGTTGTCATTTGTGGAGACGTGCCCCAAGTAACTTGCGGTTCTACTAAAGAAGCATCAATGTTGATTGTTTTATCAAATTCTGATTCATCATCACTTTTCAATGTCTCCCAATACTTGATTGCTTTATCAATATACTTGTTTGATGAAATGTGTTGCCTTTGTAATAAGTATTCAAGGGTCTTTTCATCAAATCCTATTATTCCAGATTTGGATCCAGCCTCTATACTCATATTACAAATAGTCATTCTGCTTTCTATACTTAACTCTCTTATGCAAGGGCCAGTATACTCAATCGTATATCCTGTTCCACCCGATGTACCTATCTTACCAATAATATATAAAATAAGATCTTTTGACGTTACAAGGTTTTTCAAACTACTAATTATATTTATCTTTAAATTTTTTTCCTTTTTCATATTGATGCACTGTGTTGCAAGTACATGCTCAACTTCACTTGTTCCAATCCCAAAAGACAATGCAGAAAGAGCTCCGTGTGTTGATGTATGTGAATCGCCACACACTAAAGTCATTCCGGGTTGTGTAATCCCAAGTTCTGGCCCTATTATATGCACTATCCCTTGTTTAATATCATTTAAATCAAAATAGTTTATTTTATGTTTTTTACAATTATTTATAAGCGTATCAACTTGAAGCTTAGATATTGGATCTTTTATTCCAGATTTTCTATCTGCAGTTGGAACATTGTGATCTGAAACTGCATAAATTGTATTCTTATCCCAAACTTCACGATTCTTTATTAAAAGACCATCAAATGCTTGAGGGGATGTAACTTCATGAACAAGATGTCTATCAATATAAATTAAAGATGTTCCGTCATCATTTTTGATAACTTGATGCTCATCCCAGATTTTGTCGTATAAGGTTTGTTTCATTTATCCTAGATAGAAATAATTAATCAATTTGTGCTCTATGGCGAAGCAATAAATCGCAAAGAACCAATGCCATCATTGCTTCTGCAATTGGTGTAGCCCTTATACCTACACATGGATCGTGTCTTCCTTTTGTAGCTATGGTTGTTTTTTTATTTTTTATTGTTATTGTTTGTCCAGGAATTAAAATACTTGATGTTGGCTTAAGTGCAATCTTAACTACAATATCTTGTCCTGTAGAAATACCTCCCAAAGTACCTCCAGCATGGTTTGATTTAAAACCTTTCGGTGTAATTTCATCTCTACATTCTGAACCTTTTTTTGATACCACATCAAAACCACTACCTATCTCAACTCCTTTAACAGCATTAATTGACATCATTGATGACGCAAGTAATGCATCAAGTTTATCAAATACAGGGTTTCCCAATCCAGCAGGAACATTTTGTGCTATTACAGTAACTTCCGCGCCAATAGAATCACCACTTTTTCTTATTTTACCAATGTAGTCTTCAAGTATTGGAACCATTTTCTTATCAGGAAAGAAAAAAGAGTTTTTTTCAATATCATTATAATTAACTTTATTTGCCCGATGTTCGCCAATCTTAGAAACATATCCAAATATACTAATCTTAGAACTCTGCTTTAAATATTTTTTAGCAATAGCTCCTCCAGCTACTCTTGCAACTGTCTCTCTAGCCGATGATCTACCAGCACCTCTATAATCTCTAAATCCATACTTTTTTGTATAGGTGAAGTCAGCATGGCCTGGTCTAAATTTTTCTTTAATTTCTTTATAATCTTTTGGTCGTTGGTCTTCATTCGCAATTAATAAACAAATAGGAGTTCCTGTTGTTTTCCCCTCAAAAATACCTGACAATATTTCAACCTTATCACTCTCCTTTCTTTGAGAGGTATATTTTGATTTTCCAGGCTTTCTTCTGTCCAAATCCTTTTGTATATCAGATTCATTGAGTTTTAAGCCTGGTGGACAACCGTCTACCACGCAACCAAGTGCCTTTCCATGACTTTCGCCAAATGAAGTAAGACAAAATATTTTTCCAAATGTATTACCAGACATAATCAGGGCTGTTGTTTAAGAATGAAATAATTAGCAAAAGCTCAATAAATATCATATATTTAATCTACTATTATATAGTATAAAGCTGAATTTTTGAAATTATTGGGTTTTTATGAAAAATTTTTATTTCTTTTTAGGTATCTTGTTAGTCATTTTATTAGGGCTATCTCTCAATGAGCCAGAAGAGCAACCAGCCTTCACAGAGCTCAAACCAAAAAATTTTTTCTTCAGTGAAGGCCTTTCAGCACAATCAACTACACACAAGTATTTTGAGCAAAAACATTTCCTAAACAAAGTCAGCCTAATATTCTTTGGGTACACTAGATGCCCTGACTTTTGCCCAGATACCCTAGCTAAACTAAATAAAATCTATGGATCAATGAAAAATAATAATTATGAAAATTTTGAACAATTACAAATAATATTTATTTCGGTAGATACAAAAAACGATGATATTTCTACTGTTAAAAATTATGTAGAGTATTTTAATAATGACTTTATAGGCATAACAATGAGTCCTACTGATTTAAAAAGCCTTTCTCAATCAATTGGCGTATATTATGAAAAAGTTTCATCTAGCCAAAGCATAGATTTTTATGAACATACTGGCGCACTCTTTTTAGTGGATCAATCAGGTAGGCTGCTAGGGATATTTTCACCACCATTTGATTTTTCTAAACTAGAAACCGAAATTGTTGAGTTTCTAAATTAATCTATGAACAATATATTCAATTATATTAAATCTTATTGGTTATTTTTTATACCACATCATCTATTTTCACGATTTACTTATTTAATTACTCGCACCAAACATCCATTAAAAAATTTTCTAATAAGACTTTATATTAGAGTTTTCAAAGTAAATATGTCTGAATGTATCATGTCATCCCCAGATGATTATGATACCTTTTGTGACTTTTTTACGAGAAAACTAAAAAAAAGTGTTCACAAAATAGATGGAAAAAAAGATTCTATTACATCTTCATGTGATGGCAAAATACTTGAGTTTGGAGAAATCAAAAGTAATACGATTGTTCAGGTTAAAGGAAAGACAATAAATATTGATTCGTTATTACATGATAATGACAAATCATCAAAATATGAAAATGGATCTTTCGTTACAATTTATCTTGGCCCAAAAGATTATCATCGTGTGCATATGCCTTCGGATGGCAAATTAATGAAAACTATGCATGTTCCTGGAAGATTATATAGCGTTACAACCCATGCTGTTAAAGCAATAAATAATTTGTATTTAAAAAATGAAAGATTGGTATGTAATTTTGAAAAAGATCAACTTAAGTTTTCTGTAATATTAATTGGTGCAATTAATGTCTCATCTATAGAAGTGGTATGGAAAGGCGAATCATCTCCACCTGTACCTAAAAAAACAATCTCATCAGATTATAGAAAAAAAAGAGTAAGTTTAAAGAAAGGCGAAGAAATGGGAATGTTTAAGACCGGATCAACTGTTATTTTATTATTTAATGATAAGGTGAAACTATCAGATGACCTAAAAAAAGGAAAAGTTATTAGAGTTGGATCTCAAATAGGAAAAAATATTTCTTAATCGTATAAGTCATGGCTTACATATTCAGGGAGAGTGTCTTTATAATCAAATTCCTTATCTATTTTTCCATTTGAGAGAACAAAATCGATAATTCTTTCTGCATTGCCTTTTTCATTGATATCTGTTTTTTCAATCAACTGATCAATTGACCCATTAGTGCCAGATTCATAATCATCCCAACAATCTGAAATTCCATGCCACTTAGAATCACCATCTAATTTTATGTCTGCAAAATTAGATATATGGTTTCCACTGATGGGTTTAAATGAATTTTTACCAATACTATATGCTGCCCAAAAAACTTTCTGACTATAAGCTTTTTTGATAGAAATTATCTCTGAATGCTTTGTTTTTTTAAAATAGTCAAATGCCATAATAGTGAGCGATGAAACTCCAAAAACTGGTATTTTCCATGTATAGCCAATTGCTTGAGTTATCGATGAGGCAATTCTTGTTCCAGTAAAACTGGCTGGCCCTTTATTAAAACTGATAGCATTTAAATCTTTGCAACTGATTTTATGCTTATTTAATATTTTATCTATCATGGTGAGGACAATTTGGCTAGCACGTATTTCTTGTCTATTTTCCAAACTATCAATTTTATTATCTATTTTTAAGGCAACTGAAACTTTATTCGTAGAAGTATCGATGGATAATATATTCATAAATAGACATAGTACATTAAGATTTTTTTATATACAATTTTATGAATAATCTCCCCGTAGTTAAATTGGATATAACGAGACCCTCCTAAGGTTTAGTTCCTGGTTCGATTCCGGGCGGGGAGGTTTTTGTCAAGCTACAAATCAATGTATTCAACAAATCATTAAAATACATTAAATTTATGCCACCAAATATGCCACCATTTGCTTTAAAAACAGCTCATTATTCAGAAAGAAAAGTGTGTGTGTATGGTAGTCTTTTAATCAAATTAAACAATCTCTTTAATGCCTATACTTTTTAGATAATTATAAGTTCCATCATAAAAAGTTTTTTGTCTGCTATAGTCGCTATTATCTCCCTCTGGCACAAA
>JAYZKL010000028.1:0-14840 GCA_036163455.1 Pseudomonadota bacterium | reverse complement strand
TGGTATATCTAGTTTTTTAGCAACATCGACGATTTTTTCTGCTTTTGCTGCTTGAGCTATTTCAATATCACTTTTCATTATCTTTTCCCCTCGTTAACTTATTCACTATAATCTTATTTCTATAAATCTTCAACTATGCGTACTCAACAAGAATATTTAAAACTTTGTCTTATTTTTAAGCTCACAAATTCCTCGTTTTTCTTCATCATTTTCTGTTACATATATAGTCCCTGTAACTCTATTAATCAAAACTTCTTTGTTTTCTAACTTACCAAATATATGAGTTTTAGAAAATTCAACAGATAAGAATGATTTGGATGAAGTTCCTATTGATTGATCTAAACTATTTTTATATTCATTAAATACATATGTGTATTCTGTATTATCAACTTTACATCCAATATAAATGTCTTTAGAAATTTTTTGTTCTTCTTTTATCTTTGGTTTGATTAAAGAAGGATCATCCATTTCTTCGACTGTAGTGCCTGTTGGTGTCTCGATATCATCAATGTCATCTAGATATAGAGTCTTCTCTTCTGATCTCTGTACACATAATTCAAAAGGAATCTTGAGAAGACCAGAGTCATAAAGATGCATTATTACGGATTCATTTTTAATTAAAAAGAAATGATTTTTAAATCCAGTATATATATTTTTGTTATTTTTTTGATCTATAGATAAGCATACTCGATATCCATACAAGTCTTCATCTAAGTGTGTAACAGAAATTTTTCTTGGGGTATTTACAAATTCAATCTTTGCGTTATGAGGGTTAGGTAGATTCTCTCTGAGATATGTTTGTAATAATTTTTGGTACTGCTTTGGAACACTTCCATAGTTTGCTGATGAAGAAGGTGATGTATTAAGTTCTGGTAGCAAATTTGTCGGTATGGGAATCAAACCCTTTGACGAGCAGCCAGTAATCATAAATAAAATAACTATAAAATATGTTTTTTTCATATCTTTATTGCCCAGGGCCGGAGTCGAACCGGCACGAGATTGCTCTCGAGGGATTTTAAGTCCCTTGCGTCTACCAATTCCGCCACCCGGGCGTGTATTTCTAATATTTGTAGACTTATAAATTTCTATGGAAGATGGTTTAACAAACTTCCAACCCCAATAAAACTACAATTTAACACATTGGAGACAAGTTGACTACTCTATCATATTTCTACGGCAGGTTTATGCAAAGCTTCGATTAGGTTATTTTATTATAAAACATCCTCCAAATGGACTTTCATAAAAGAAATCAAATTTCTGATCTTTAAAATATTTATCCCATGCATCTTTAGCTCCAGGAAATTGTGAACTATTATAATCATCACATATTATTGCCCCACCTTTAACTAATCTTGGAAAGAAAAAATCGACTGTATCAAATGTAGGGGCATATAAATCCACATCAACATGTATTAAAGAGAAATTTTTATCATCAACCTCTTTAAATCTTTCGGGTATCCAACCATTGTAAGTTTTAACAAATGCAAATTCCTTTAAAACAGTGTCTTTGACAAAGCTTTCAGATGAAGCAAAATGCTTTGTCATCCAAGTTTTATGTTTTTCATCCTTCAAGTAGAAGTCTTTATCTTCAGGAGTGGAAACAGATAGTCCACCTTCAAAACTATCAAATATATGAAATTTTATATCTTTGTTGGCATCCTGTATTAAACGTGAAATTATATAAGAAGAATGACCTCTCCAACATCCGCACTCAACAAAATCAAAAACTTTATCTTGGCGCAGTATCCTTTTAATAATTTGAATCAAAGAATGGAACCTTAATTGTTTGGCAAATTCATCTGTCCACTCTTCACCTGATTTTTTTATGCCAGCTTTATACAACTTATGATTTTCATTTTCATCCTTAAATGGAGTCCAGTCGAGCCGATTAATTAAAACTCTATTTTCATCATACTTGTTAATTTGATAACCAAGTTTTTTAAGAATCCATTTTATTATTTTTTTCATATAACCTCTAGTTAAGCATATAATTTAAAACATTGAATATGATGACTACTCTATCACATTCTTATAAAATTTTTGAGCAAAAATTTCAGCAGTAAAGTATTCTCTAAATAAGTTGTATCCATTATTTCCCATGGTAGTTCTAATTTCATGATTCTCTATAATTTTTATCAGACATTTAGAAAAATGCTCAGGATCAATTTTAGACATTAATCCAATGTGTGGGTTTAAATTAAATAGTTCTTCTAAACCACCTATATTGGTTGTGATAATAGGCTTCCTCAACGACATGGCTTCAACAGCTACTAAAGAAATTGAATCATATGCAATTGAAGGTATCACTACGACATCACATTCCTCATAGAGAGATAAAGGGTTAGATTGAAAATCCATCAAAGTCACATATTTGGAAAGCTTCCTAGAATTAATTCCTTTAACAATATGTTCTTTATCAGCACTTGTGCCATGCCCTGCTATCTTAAAGTGGAATTTATCTGATACATTTAATACCTTAACTATAGAATTAAAAAGAAGATCATGCCCTTTATGCTTTTCATAAGTAGCTAACATTAAAAAATTAGTAATGGTTTTTGGATAATTTTTCTTGTTAGGGATACTTTTTGATTCTTCAAAATCTAGAGAGTTTATAGAAGGATATATTATAGCAGTTTTATTCTTAAGAAATTGAGGCCTTTCTGGCAAAGTAGACTGAACAAACTTTGAAACAAAAATAAACTTAGAAATAGTCCTCTTTAGAATTTTATCAATAACATATTCAAAAATTATAGTGATTTTTCTAGATGCTTTTACAGTACTCAGACATGCCATAGGAGAGGATTTCCTTTTTGAAAGGTACCAAGCAATAGATGCATCTCTACAACTATTCCCTCCAGGATAGCCACCATTTATAATCAGCAATTGCTCAAAATTTGTTTTATCAAAAAACCTTTTGAGTTTTATGATATAAATAGGAAATTGTAAATATTTTAAAAGAAAAGAGATAATTTTTAATAAAAATTCAGGCATTATTCTCTTAGATCTAATACTATCTATGAATTCCCAAGTAGGCGTTATTATTCCAATAGGCAATACTTGGTGAGGAGCTTTAACTTTAGATGCTAAATTATCAAACCCTGGGTGGCCTTTGTTGCAATAAAGAGTAATAACATCATCTTTTCCAATCCAATTGTTCATCAGTGTGTATATATATTTATCCATACCGCCAGGATAATTATTCTCAGTAAAGAAACAAATTTTCATATTTTACTCATTAAATGATTTAAGGCTAAGGTCGGAATCGAACCGGCGTTGACGGCTTTGCAGGCCGCTGCATTACCACTCTGCCACTTAGCCATAATCAGAGCGGGAAACGAGGCTCGAACTCGCGACCTCAACCTTGGCAAGGTTGCGCTCTACCAACTGAGCTATTCCCGCATTAATTAATCTTGTTAGATTATAGCATTCCAACTCTTTTTAACATAATAAATGAAAGATATTAAAGTTAAGGTAGATGCTAGTTGTAAAAAAATTACGCCAATATGATACGTATCTATATTTAATATTGGCTCTTTATAAAGTAAAAGCAATAAAGAAATCATTTGAATAGCAGTCTTAACTTTAGATACATATGTAACCTGCAGTGTACCTTTGTTTCCTAATTCAGCTAATCTTTGTCGGATTGCTACTACTAAAAACTCTCTTATAACAATAATAATAGATGGTAAAATAAAGTTAGTTTCATTATTTTCAGTTATCAATAATAATAAAATTATTATAACCAGCAACTTATCTGCCACTGGATCAAGAAATTCACCAAACTGTGTTTGTTGATTCATGCTTCTTGCTACAAGCCCATCCAGGTAATCAGTAATGATTGCTATCAAAAAAATTAATGATGCGAACATTCGGTTTGTGCTATCACCAGATAAAAATAGATAAATCATTATCGGTATGACTAGAATTCTAAATAAACTAAGACTATTTGCTATATTTAAATACATATTTATTTTTGTAAATGGTCATAAATTAATTCAGCTAATGACTTGTTTATACCTGGAACATTCTGCAATTCATCTATAGAAGACCTTAGGGCTGCTTGTATACCGCCAAAATGTTGTAAGATTTGATGTTTCCTTTTTGTTCCAATCCCAGGAATATGATCTAGCTTAGAATTAAAATAATTTCTTGCTGTTCTTTTTCTATGAGACATTATTGCAAATCGATGAGCCTCATCTCTAATTGTTTGAAGTATTTTCATATTATTTTTCTTAAGTTGATTAGTAACATCATTATTATTTATATCTAGAATTTTATCATTATTAGATTTACGCTTTTCTCCTTTAACAATGCCATAAACAATTATATTTTTTATAAATAGTTTTTCTAACACAAATTTTGCCTGGCTAATATGCCCTTTCCCGCCATCAACTAGAATCATATCAGGAAGATTATTATCTTGCTTTAATTTTTTCAATCTTTTGCTAATTATGAAATTCATAGCTTCATAGTCATCAGCCTTTTTTATTTTATCTAAATTATAATTTCTATAATATTTCTTTTCAGGACCGCTAGATGAAAACCAAATAGATGCACCTACCATATTACCTCCACTTAAATGACTGATATCAAAACAAATAATATTTTTTATAGAGTTCTTTTCTTTCAAATCAGCAGACAAAGGTTTAAAGATATTTTTTGAAGAAGATAAATTAATCTGTTTGATTCTATTGTCAGTCGTGGCTTGACATATTTTTAAATAGAAGCTATATAATTTTCTTGTTCCATTTATTATTTTAATTTTTTTGTTATATTTTGCATATATTGCTTTTTCAAGTATCAGTCTATCGGGTATTTTTAATGACATTAAAATTTTTTCTGGGGGTAAATGATCTAAATAATATTGCTTCAAAAATGAATTTAATAGCGTAACTTCATCTGTATTTTGCTTATTTGAAAAACTATAAGGTTTATTTCCCAAATTAACACCATCTCTAATCATAAATACATCAATACATGATTTATCAGACACACTAGAAATTGTAACAACATCAATATCTCCTTTTTCAGTAATCAGGTTTTGATTCTGAGTAATATTCCTAATCATAGAGATTTTATCTCTAATAACTGAAGCGTTTTCATAGAGTTTTTTGTCCGAATAGTCTTTCATTTGTTTTGTATATGAATCTATAAGATCTTTGGTTTTTCCTTGAAGGAATAAAATTGAGTTTTTAACTGATTCTGCGTAATTTTCTTGATTAATAAGATTAACACAAGGAGCTGTACATCGATTAATTTGATACTGCAAACATGGTTTTTTCCTTGACTTAAAATATGAGTTTTCACATTGTCTAACTTTAAATATTTTCTGAACTATATTAAGAGTCTTTCTTAAATTATTAACTTGGGTGTATGGGCCAAAATACTTACCCTTTAATTTTCTATCTCCGCGATAGAATTTTATTAAGGGAAATTCATGTTCTATATCTATAAAAATATAAGGATAAGATTTATCGTCTCTTAATAATATATTATATCTTGGCTTTATTTCTTTTATTAATGAGTTTTCTAATATCAAAGCTTCTTCTTCGTTATTAGTAATTATCACCTCAACATCATTTATTTTTTCAATTAATTTATTAGTTTTAACTGAAGAATTTCCTTGAACAAAATATGACGATATTCTTTTTTTTAAATTAGATGCCTTTCCAATATATATTATCTTTTTATTTTGATCTAACATCTTGTATATGCCAGGCCTCTGTGTAAGGTTCTTTAATATATTTCTATTCATCTTTTATATGCAATTTCGTTAGCTATTCTAAAAATCTTTGATAATCGGTTTATATCAAGTTTCTTAGAATTTATATTTATTTTACTACAATGATAAGAATCAAGAAGAAATTTTGATGAGTTAATTTCATGAATTTTTTCATGAGCAAATGGGAATAAACTTAACTTCATAGAAAATGCTCTTAATACTGCGTTATGCGCTATATGCCCAAGCGCAATAATAACTTTCAAGTCTTTCAAATCTTTAAACTCTTGAATCAAGTATCTCTGACATTTTTTAATTTCATCTAATACAGGTGCATTATTTGGAGGATAGCATTTAACTGAATTAGTTATATAGATTGGTTTGTAGTTATGATATTTGTCTCTTATAGTAAACTTATGATCGTTTAAGACTTTATGAAGTAATTTTCCAGAAAAATCACCATTAAATGGTTTTCCTGTTCTATTTGCTCCATGTAAACCTGGGGCTAATCCAACAACACAAATTTTAGATATTTTTAAGCCAGTAGATAGAACTGGTTGATTGTGATAGCTCGGATATAATTTTTTTAATTGTTTTAAATTTTTTTGTATGCGTTTGCAATATCTGCATTTTTCTAAATTTTGCATTTTTTAGAAACGTAATAGATTTGAGCCCCATGTAAATCCTGCACCAAAAGCTTCAAACATAATTAGATTTCCTTCTTTCAATAAGCCTTTTTTATTTGAATCGTCTAAAGCTAAAGGTATTGAGGCTGCCGATGTATTGCCGTGCTTATTTACTGTTATGATTATTTTCTCTTTAGGAAGTTTAATCTTTTTAGCAATAGCTAAAATTATTCTACTATTGGCTTGATGAGGAATAAACCAATCTAATTCATCTGCTGATATATTGTTTTTTTCTAGTGTTGATGTTGCAAGTTCACCTAGTGTATTTACAGCTATTTTAAAAACATCATTGCCTTTCATCTCTATAAATTCAGGGTCAGTGTTCACTGTCAATAAATCTTTATATGAGCCATCAGAAACTATAGTGCTAGAAATTATGCCTGGTGATTCAGAAGCACTCAAAAGCACAGCACCCGCACCATCACCAAATAGGACGCATGTATTCCTATCTTTCCAATCCAATAGCGATGTTATCTTTTCGGTGCCTACGACAAGTACATTTTTTGATGTACCATTTTTGATATATTGATCAGCGATATCTATCGCATAAACAAACCCTGTGCAAGCTGCATTTATATCAAATGCTGAACAGTTTTTTAAATCAAGCTTGTTTTGAAGCAAGACAGCTGTACTAGGAAATTTTCTTTCTGGTGTAGTCGTGGCCACTACAATCATGTCAATGTCTTGTACTTTTATATTACTTCTCTCTATAGCATCTAAAGATGCATGGTATGCCATATCTACAGAAGATTCTTCTGTAGATGCAATATGTCTCTCTTCAATTCCTGTTCTTTCAATAATCCATTCATTGGACGTATCAACAATTCTTTCTATATCTTGATTGGTAAGAACCTTTTTTGGCAAGTAGCTTCCTGTGGAAATTATTTTTGAAAAAATTTTATTCATTTTGATAACTTACTTTCAATCAATGATTCTATTTTGCCCAGCACTCCATTTTTTACTTCATAGTATGCAGTACGAATAGCACGTGCAAAAGCATATGAATCTGCACCGCCATGACTTTTTACTACCACTCCTTGCAACCCAAGCAAACTAGCACCATTATATCTTCTTGGATCAACTTTTTTTCTTACACCCTTCATAACTGGAAAACTTATTAAAGCTGAAAATTTATTATATAAGTTTTTCTTAAACTCATTTTTAATAAAATGACTTATTATATTAGCAACCCCTTCAATACTCTTTAAAGCTATATTTCCAGCAAAACCATCTGTTACTATAACATCATAATTTCCTTCAAAAATATCATCTCCTTCTACATAGCCTCCATAATTTAGAGATGAGCTCTGCATCATTGTTCCTGCATTTTTAATTGTTTCATTTCCCTTAAATTCTTCAGAACCAATATTTAATAAACCTATTCTTGGATTTAAGGATTCTTCAAGTGACTGAACTAATGCTGAGCCCATTATTGCAAATTGATATAGGTGATCTGAGGTGCTTTCAATATTAGCGCCTAGGTCAAGCATATGCATATGTCCTTTTTTTGTAGGTAAAGCAGTGCAGATAGCGGGCCTATCTATTCCAGAGATAGTTTTCAAAATTATTTTAGATAAAGCCATAAGTGCACCTGTATTTCCTGCGCTGACACATGCATCAGCAGTTTTATCTTTGACTGCAGTAATAGACAATCTCATAGATGAGTTCTTCTTTGATCTTATTGCTGACAAAATATCCTCATCCATACTAATATATTCATTTGTATGCAAGACTGAATATTTTTTATTTTGTAATTTTTGTATCTTGGGCGGTATATTGTTGTTAATTTGTTCTTGATCTCCAATTAATAATAAATATATGTCATCCATTTTTTCCATACATGTTATAGCTGCTGGAAGAGCGGAAGATAGTCCGTGGTCGCCACTCATCATGTCGAGTGCTATAGTAATTTTCTTTTGCATCTTTTGTTAATCTTTTGAGGTATCTATTACTGAGTTTCTTGAGTTTCTTGTTTTTTCTCTTTCTTAATTTTAGGCTTTATTACTTCCTTGCCTCTATAAAAACCATCTTTAGCAATATGATGACGTAGGTGAGTTACTCCAGTAGTTTTATCTACAGAAGATTTTGGTGTTGAAAGTGAGTCATGAGCACGCCTCATATCTCTTTTAGATCTTGATTTTTTACTTTTTTGAACAGCCATATTTTTCCTATAATTATGATATTTGAAGCAAATATTATATGATTTTTCCTTATATTAAGCTACATATTAATATATCGATATTCTAAGCAATAATTGCTAATCAAGCAATTTAAAATATCATTTTTTACTAAATAATTAGCTATTACAATATTCATTTAAGTATTAATTTAAAATTATCATAGATTCTGATAGTATTTTTAAAGTTTGGAAGAGTTTAAAATAATATTATTAGATTTATGAAAAAAAGAATTATCTTGGCATCTAGCTCAATTCATCGGAAGAAACTACTTCATCAACTTAAAATAAATTTTTTATCAGTTTCTCCAAATATAAATGAAAAAAAGCTAAAGAATGAAACCGTAACATCTTTTGTGAAAAGACTCTCAAAAGAAAAAGCTATGGCAGTTTCTAAAAAATATAAAGATGCATTAATTATTGGTTCTGATGAGATAGCTCTGGTTAATAATAAGATACTAGGAAAACCCATAACAAATAAAATTGCTAGAAGACAACTAAAATTTATCTCAAATAAAATAGTTGTTTTTAAAACTGGCTTATGCATGTTAGATACCCAAACAAATAAATCTCTAACAACAATAGTGAATTATAAAGTACATATGAAAAAATTAACCACAAAACAAATTAATCACTACATCAAAAATGAAGATATGTTAAATTGTGCAGCAAGCATAAGAATTGAAGGAATGGGAATAACTCTAGTTAAGAAAATGCATGGCCCTGATCCTTCATCCATTATTGGGTTACCGTTAATTAAAGTGGTTGAATTTTTAAAATTTTTTGGTTATGCAAATTTTAAAAAATAGCTTGAAAATACAATAAATAAAATATTTGATAAGATTCCAGCTAACACATCATCAAGAATAATTCCGAACCCATTTTTAAAATTCTTATCAATAAATGATATTGGGAAGGGTTTTAAAATATCAAAGAACCTGAAAAATAAGAAACATATTAGAAAATTTAAGAATGTTACTGGAACATTATAGGTTGCAACTAATATACCTATTATTTCATCTAAGACTATATGTTTTGAATCATCATCTTCGTATATCAGATTTGCTCTATGGCATAACAATGATGAAAAAAATATGATTATAATTAAAAAGTTTAGACTAATTTCAACTTCTATTTTAGTTAATATCAAAATTATTATGATTCCAAAAATAGAACCAAAAGTACCTTGAGCATGAGATATGTAGCCAATTCCAAATCCACTTGTAATAAAAATAATTCCTTTATCAATAAATTTAAGCAAAATGATCAAAGCCTTTGAAGTTAAATTTGATAGGTTTATTGTTATTATAAAATAATATTTTTTCTTTATTTGTGCTACCTATCAAAGTAATTCTCTGATTTAATGCAGAAGAAATTCTTTTTATCATTGATCTTTTATTTTTAGGTGCTGTAAAACATAACTCATAATCTTCACCACCTCCTAACACACATTCAAAGTACTTTTCTGAAGGGATTATTTTCTTTACTATCGGATGCACCGGTATTTTATCTACATAAATACAAGCGCCCAATTTACTGCCAGTAAGTATTAAATCCAAGTCTTTAATTAGGCCATCCGAGATATCAATACAGGAATTTGCCACACTGCTAATTGCTTTACCTAATTCAATCCTAGGTTTAGGGGTTCTTAAGAATTTTCTAAGTATTTGTTGTTCTTTTTTATATTTTATTGCTTTCTCTAACATTAAACTGGCTCTTGCTGAACCAAGTGTTCCAGAAACATATATATCATCTTTGTTTCTTGCCTTATCTCTGTATAAAATTTTTCCCTTATTAATACCAATTACTTGTATTGAAATACTCATTGGTCCGCAATTTGTATCACCTCCAATTAATGTAAGTTTATATTTCGATATCAATTTCTTTATTCCTGAATAAAATGATTTAATCCACTTATCATCAAGATTAGGTAGGGTTAAGGACATTAAAACATATTTAGGTATGCAGCCCATTGCAGCTATATCACTTAAATTTGTAGCTAATGATTTATAACCAATTTCATCTGGTCTATATTTTTTTGAAAAATGAGGCCCCTCTAGAGAAGTATCTGTAGTAAAAACAAAATATTTCTTACTATTTATCTTTACTACTGCACAATCATCACCAATGCTTTTGATTACGCTGGGAGATGTTATACAAATATTCTTTTTAATATAAAGCAATAAATCATTTTCATTTTTAATTATCATGATTACATAATAGGAGTTGGTCTAAAATTTTGTTTATAAATTTAAATGATTTCTCTGAAGAGTATTTCTTTGCTATTTTTATACTTTCATCTAAAATAACTTTCTTTGGGATATCTTTTCGATATAAAAATTCACACACCGACAATCTTAATATTGATTTATCTATTATAGTGGATTCAAGCTCAGAGAGATTTGAATTTTTTATGATATAGTTATCAATTTCATCTAAATTTATATCTAATAACTTAATGAGATCGTCAAAATATCTATTATCAAACTTTCGTTTTTCAACAAAGGTTCCTATTATTGACGATAAATCATCTTTGCTTATATCTTTTTGATATAGTATTTTAACAATATTTTCACGAGCTAAAGTTCTTTCCTTATTATTCATATTCTAAGTTTTTTTTGTGTGATAATATTTTATTAAATCAATAATTGTATTTGCAAAATCTTTTCCTTTATTATGTTCATTTCCTGCTCTAGAAATTGCTTGTTCAATTGTTTCTGTTGTGATTATTCCATTAATTATAGGTGTATCTGTTTCGAAACTAACATTTCTTATCGCATTGATTGCAGTAGAAGAAAGAAATTCATAGTGGCTGGTATCACCTTTAATTATACATGCAACAACTACTGCTATGTCTGGCTTAATTAAATTAATAAGTCTTTTTGCTGCTAATGGTATTTCAAAAGCACCACCTGGAATATTTTCCAACCCTACTTGATCTATATCAACGTTTAGAAGTGTTAGCTCATTAACTATGCCGTTAGTAATACTATCAGTTAATAATTCATTATACTTGCTCTTAATGATTAGTATTTTGCTACGTAAATTAGAACTAACTTCAATTGGGCAAGTTATTAGTCTACTCTTGTCAATATTATCTATTTTCAATTATTTTCTCACATATTTAATTACATCAAGACCAAAAGCACTTATGCCATGGTAAATTTTTGGCGCACTCATTAATGCCATTTGTTTCACACCTATATCTTTTAAAATTTGTGCACCTATGCCTATAGTTCTTTGCTCATCATATTTAGTATCCTTTTTTCTTTTATTATTAATAATAAGGTTCTTCATAATATTGATTGAATCAATAGAAGTATTTTTTGTAATTATGACAGCAGCACCTTGTTTTGACTTTGATATTTTTTTTAATGCATCTTCTAAAGGCCATCCTTGTATATTAGCAATCTTGAAATTATCAGTTAAAATATTTTGTACATGGACTCTTACTAGCGTTGGTTGGTCTTTTGAAATTTTTCCTTTAATTAAGACAAAATGAATTTGTTTTGTCAAAATATCTTCATAAAAAATAGTATAAAATTTACCATACACAGTTTCTATTTCAAATTCATCAACTCTTTTAATTGTTTTCTCATTTTGAATTCTGTACTTAATTAAATCTTCAATTGTTCCTATTTTTAACTTATTTTTTTTAGAGAATGCAAGTAAATCCTTCTTGCGTGCCATTGTTCCATCTGCATTAAGTATTTCTACGATAACGGCAGATGGTTCTAAGCCAGCAAGTCTTGCTAAATCACAACCTGCTTCAGTATGGCCAGCTCTAACTAAAACACCACCATCTCTGGCCATTAGAGGAAATACATGCCCTGGTTGTACAAGATCTGATGATTTAGAGTTTTTAGCAACTGCAACTTGAATTGTTTTCGCGCGATCTGCAGCTGAAATTCCAGTTGTGACACCTTTGGCTGCTTCTATTGATACAGTAAAATTAGTTTCTTTTGGAGATTCACCAGTTTTCCTTATTAAAGAAAGTCCAAGTTTTTTACATTTTTTGGCTGTTAAAGTTAAACATATTAATCCTTTTCCTTGAGAAGCCATAAAATTAATATGTTTTGATTTAACAAATTGTGCAGCCATAATAAGATCGCCTTCGTTTTCACGTTTCTCATCATCCATGATAACTACCATCTTACCTTTTTTAATAGATTCAATAATTTCTTCGGGTGAATTAACCATTTTTAATTTTCTCTATATATCTAAACAATAAATCAATTTCAATATTAACTAAATCGCCTTCTTTATAATATTGGGCAATAGTATTCTCATAAGTATGAGGAATTAACATTATACATAAAATATCACTCTTAATTTGATTGATAGTTAAACTAACTCCATCAATGGCTATCGATCCTTTTGTGGCTGAATATTTTAGGATACCTTTGTTAACCTTAATAAAAAGATTCCATGAATTATTTTCTTTAGATATTTCATGTATTGTGCCTGTATTATCAATATGTCCAGCTGTTAAATGCCCGCTTAAAAATTTTTCCATTGTTAAAGGTGTTTCTATATTAACATAAGAGTTTTTCTTAAGATGGTTTAGTGTAGTAAGATTTAGTGTTTCTGGAGAGACACTAAAGCTATATATATTAGAATTGATTTCTTCAACTGTTAGACATACACCATTGATAGAAATACTATCGCCATCCTTAATTTTATTGCTTAAATTATCTATTTTAATTAATATTTTTTGATTACCATTTACTGATAAGCAATTCTCGACCATACCGATATTTTCAATTATGCCGCTAAACATTATATTTTTGATAAATAAAGTTTTAAATCATGATTAATTTTAATAATATCATTAATTTTAAAATTAATCTTTTGTGATAACTTTTTTATATTGTGGATATTTGTAAATGCTTTTGAGGTATGACCAAGTATTTTAGGTGAAATATATAAAATTAATTCATCTAAAAGTGATTCTCTTATTAAATTTCCTGTAAGAGTTGGGCCGCTTTCTACTAATAATTCATTGATTTCTTTTTTTGATAAAATTTTCATAATTTCATTTAAATTTATGTATTTTCCCTTAGCAGCGACCTGAATTATTTCAACATTATCTTTATATTTTAAACGTAAAGCATTACTTATTTTTTTCTTTGTAAAAATAATGATATGTCTATTTAGGTCTTTAAAAATATGCATTTTGTTACTCAATCTAAGGTCAGAGTCGAGAACAACCAATAATGGCTGACATTTAATTTTTTTTAACAAATTAGAATTTCTAACTGTTAATTTTGGGTTATCAGCTAAAATAGTATTACTAGTTGTTAAGATAGCGGAGCTTAGCGCTCTTTCCATTTGTACATTATCCCGTGATTGACTTGATGTAATCCATTGGCTTTCATTATTATGAAGTGCAACTTTTCCATCTAATGATATTCCTGATTTAGCAATTATATAAGGTCTATTTTTTTGAAATCTTGAAAAAAAACCTTTATTCATGTTGATGGATTCATTTTCTAATAATCCTATTTCAACTACCACGCCATGTTTCCGTAATAAGCTAACACTTTTACCTGATACAAGCGGGTTTGGATCTATGCTCGAAATAACTACTCTTTTAATTTTATTTTGTATGATGATATCAGAGCATGGAGGTGTTTTTCCATAATGACAACATGGCTCTAATGTTACATAAAGGGTAGAACCTACACAATTATTTTTAGATTTTTTTATTGCAATATATTCAGCATGATCAGAGCCAGTATGTCGATGATAACCTGCTCCTAAAATTTTATTTTCTTTTACCAATACAGCTCCAACTCTAGGATTAGGGTGTGTTGAATACAGCCCCTTATGTGCATAATTTAAGGCTTTTTGCATAAAGTAAATATCTTTTTCCCTACTAATCTTCATTTAAAAGTTTTTTTTGTAATTTTTTCATCTCCGGAGATAAATCATCCTTAAGGTTATCTACTAATTTTTTAAATGCATCTATTTCATTAAAGCTTAAATATACTGATGCATATCTAATATAAGCAACATGATCAAGCGCTAATAGTTCTTGCATTACAAACTCACCAATTTTTGATGTTGAAATTTCTTTTTCTTGTTGCGTTATGCATCTATTTAATATGTTTTGTAATGCCTTATCTATTTCATCTGCACTAACTTGCCTTTTTTCTAACGCAATATAAATACTTTTAGTTATTTTTTGTTCAGAAAAAACTTCTGTAGACTTATCATTTTTAATAACACGTGGATATGACAAATCTGTCGTTTCTTG
>JAYZKL010000027.1:0-7164 GCA_036163455.1 Pseudomonadota bacterium | reverse complement strand
CTGATGTGATAGAAGCTTTAGAAAATGTTGGGATATCGAGAGCTAGGCCTTTTGACAAAAATATCTTTGATAAAGTAGAACAAGAGTTAGTTCGGTTATACTATGACAGAGGAAGATATGATGCAAGAATAGACACTTCTGTAATTACGCTTGAACGTAACAGAGTAACCTTAGCCTTATTGATAGACGAAGGAGAGGCTTCCACAATACAAGGAATAAATATTATAGGAAATAAAGTTTTTAATTATAATGAAATCACTAGGCTAATGGATTCTGGCGTAGCACCATTTTATGATTTTTGGTCAGACAGCGATGTATACTCAGGCCCTAAATTACAATCTGACTTAGATAAAATTAGAGAGTTTTATCTAAATCAAGGTTATGTTCGCTTCCAGATTCTCTCACATCAAGTAAACCTATCAAATAATAATAAGGATATATATATTACAATTAGTTTGGATGAGGGAGATTCTTATGAGTTTGGTGATTTAAAATTATTTGGTAATACAATAATCCCTCCTGAAGATGCAAAATTAGCTGTAAAGAGCGTTGTTAAACCAGGTCAACTTTTCTCTAGAGCAAAAATTGAAGTAACTAAGAATAGACTATCCTACTTACTGGGTGATGAGGGTTATGCCTTTCCTGAAATTGTTGCCGTACCTATTATAGATGACCAGACCAAGATTGTAGATGTTGAATTTAGAGTAAATCCTGGCGCTAGGACCACGGTTAGAAGAATTAATATAACTGGGAATGAAAATACAAATGATGAGGTTTATCGTCGTGAAATTAGACAATTTGAATCATCATTGCATTCAAATAGTAAAATTGAAAGATCTAAAGTTAGATTGCAAAGACTGAAGTATGTAGAAAATGTAGAAGTCAAAAAGATAAAAGTATTTGATAGTGATGATCAAGTCGATATAACCTTTAATATTAGTGAAAGAGCATCAGGAGAATTTAAAATTGGTGCTGGTTGGTCAGATACTAATGGAACACTTTTTAATGTTAAGGTTCAACAAGATAATTTTCTAGGCACAGGTAATAATATTACTCTGGATGCAGCACAAAGTAATGTAACTCAAAAACTTACACTTTATTACACAGATCCTTATTACACTCCAGATGGAATCTCAAAAACTAATAATCTTGTTTATGCAGAAACAGACGTTAGTTCAACATCTACTGCAACATATATAGCAGACACGTTTGGAGGAGGTGTTTTTTACAGTACACCAATATCTGAAACAGACTCATTTGGTCTTGGCTATGACATACTCTATACAAGTTATTCGACAACCTTAGGATCGCCCATTGTTGTAACACATCACATAGATGAATGGGGAAAGACATCCTTCGGAGCTAAATTAAAAGCTACATATACTCATGATACTCGGGATAGGACTATTTTTGCTAGGACAGGTGTACTAAATTCTTACAATGCAGATTTTTTTATACCAGCAACAGGAGCGGCATACGCTACTGCGATGTATACTGGAGAATATAATTTTCCATATTTATTTGAAACGTTTGGCCTCTTCGACTGGGATACAGTTTTCAGAATTAATACGCAATTAGGTGTAGGAGCAGGTTTATTTGGAGCCACTTCTATCCCATTTCACTCAAAGTTTTTTGCAGGAGGAACTAAATCAGTAAGGGGTTTTAAAGCTGCTAGCCTAGGTCCTCTAACATATAATGATCCAAGTGCTACTCATGGTTGTACAGCAAAAACATGTGACTCAATTGGTGGTGACTTTCTTGCGGTAGCGCAATTCAATTGGGTTTTTCCACCTCCACCGATGTTTGGAATTGATTCAAGAACAATGCGATTATCATTATTTACAGATATAGGAAATGTATTTGAAAAAGTAAATGATTTTGAATATGATGAACTTAGAGCGAGTTATGGAATACAGGTTGATTTCATTACGCCAGTAGGGGCTGTCACATTTGGGTTTGTAGATGTATTCAAAAAGAAAACAGGTGATGATACACAACCAGTAGTGTTTCAATTGGGAGGAAGTTTCTAGATGTATATAAATAAAAAAATGCTTTCTATGTTATTTATTATTCTTTTAACATTTATAGCTAAACCAACATTATCAGAAGAATTAAAAATTGGTCTTGTCAATTTAGGTGTAATTCTAAAAGAAATACCAATGTGGAGAGAGTCACAAGCTAAAATTAAAAAGCAATTTGATCCAAGACAGAGAGAATTAAAGACTATGGAAACTGAGCTTACTTCACTTAACAATAAATATTTAAAAAATGAAAAAATAATGGCGAAAGATGAAAAAGAATCACTAATAAAACAGATTCAAAAATCTGAATTAAAATTACGCTCTGAAGCTGAAAGTTTTGGCAAGGACTTTGAAAAAGTTAGAGCGTCAGAATTAGATAAGATTAAAGTTACTGTAGAAAATGCCATAAACGCCTACGCAAAGGAAAATAATTTTGATTTGATAATTCGATCAGACGGAACAACTCTTTATAGGAAAAATCATTTAGATATAACTCAGGATATTATATCTGAACTAGAATAATGAAACTTAAAAAAGAATATTCAATTCAGGAACTTTCTGAAAAATATAACTGTACTGTAAATACTAAAAATATTGTCAAAGTTAACTGCATTTGTAGTCTTACAAACTTAAAAAAGAATGGGCTTTCATATATTTCAAATTCTAGTTTTTTAAATAAATTAGATAAAACTCATTTATCAGCAGTTTTATCGACCACAGAATTATCTGCACAGATAAATATTCCATGTATTATAACTGATGAACCTTTATATATTTTTTCTAGAATCATTAATGATTGTGCAGATCTAACAAATAGCGCTTTACTTGAAACTAAAAAAGTAATAGACAACTCTATTGATCAATCAGCAATAATAGCTGAAAATGTTCAAATTGGCAGAGGGGTTCATATTGGAAAGAACACTAAGATTTATCCCAATGTTGTAATCAATGATTATACATTTATTGGTGACAATGTAATTATACACCCAGGAGCTATTATTGGTTCTGATGGATTTGGATTAGTAATGCATGAAAAAAAATGGGAGAAAGTTCCTCAAATAGGTAATGTTATTATTGAATCTGGAGTTGAAATAGGTTCATCAACAACAATTGATAGAGCCGCAATAGATAGTACTATTATCAAAAGTAATGTAAAAATAGATAACCAAGTACATATAGCCCATAATGTCATAATTGGTGAAAATACAGCTATAGCTGCATGCGTTGGAATAGCAGGGAGTACAGTGATAGGTAAAAACTGCACAATTGGCGGTGGAGCAGGATTAAATGGTCATATCACAATAGCAGATGATGTTCATATTAATGGAATGGCTATGGTAACATGTTCCATAAATAAGTCCGGACAATATGCTTCTGGCACAACAGTTGAAGCTGCTTCTTCATGGAGAAAAAATCAAGCAAGGTTTAAAAAACTTGATGAATTAGCAAAGTTAATAAGGAAAGGTAACAAAGGAGAAAATAATGAATAATGATGATGTTAGAAATTATCTGCCACACCGATATCCATTTTTATTAATTGATAAAGTTATAAGCTTTAAAGAACATAAATCTTTAATTGCTCAAAAAAATGTATCTAATAATGAACCATTTTTCCAGGGCCACTTTCCAGACCATCCAGTTTTTCCAGGTGTCCTTTTACTTGAGACAATGGCGCAGGCTACAGCTATCCTTGATTTCAAGAGCAATAAAAGAAATCAAAATGAACTATTATATTATCTCGTTGGAATTGATAAAGCACGATTTAAGAAACAAGTTGTTCCTGGAGATGTACTTATAATTCAAGTAGATCTAATTCAAAGCAAGCAAGATGTGCACAAATTCTCAGCAAATTGCAAAGTTGATGATGAAATAGTATGTTCAGCTGAACTTTTAGGTGCTGTAAAAGGAAAATGATACACAAAACTGCAATTGTTAGCTCGAAAGCAGAAATTGATTCAAGTGTTATCGTTGGGCCATATTCAATCATAGATGATGATGTTCAAATTGCTTCTGATACAGTAATTGAAAGCCATGTTGTAATAAAAAAAAATACAGTTATCGGAAAGAATAATCATATTTTTCAATTTGCCTCAATAGGTGAAATTCCTCAAGACCTTAAATTTGCAGGAGAAGAATCTTTTCTAATAATAGGTGACAATAATACAATACGTGAATACTGCACTTTAAATCGAGGAACTGAAAAAGGTATTAATAAAACAGTAATTGGCAATGACAACTTGTTCATGTCATATACACATGTTGCGCATGATTGCATAGTTAGCAATAATTGTATTTTTTCAAATGCTGCTTCACTCGCAGGACATGTTCAAGTATCTAATAATGTAACATTGGGAGGATTCACGCTTGTGCATCAGTACTGTGTATTAGGTGAGTATGCTTTTTCGGGGTTAGGAACCGTAATAGCAATGGATGTTACGCCTTTTACTCTTGTTGCTGGCAATCATGCTCAAGCATACAAAATAAATAGTGCTGGACTTAAAAGAAAAGGATTTGACAATAAAGTTATTTCAGCTATAGAAAAAACATTTAAAATTTTTATTAAATCCAAACATAGTAGAGATGAGGCAATGAAAGCTTATAATGAGCTTGAATTAAACTGCCAAGAAGCTGAAAATTTTATTAAATTCATCGAAAGCAGTAAAAGGGGAGTAACTAGATAGTTAATTAATCATTCTCTCTGCTATTATGGCTACATTTTTTGATGCACCTGGTTTTAGCAGTTTTCTAATTTGGTTATATCCATCTATAAAATCCTCAGACTTAAGACTTTTTAAAGCAGTTGATGCACTCTTGTCATTCATCTTGGGTTGAATAAATTCTTTAACTATAGGTTTTGATCCAAGACTATCTCCGAGGATTAAATTTACAAGACCAATATACTTTAATCTAACCAATTGTTTCATAATAAAATAAGTAATAGGTGATAGTCTGTACATTATAATCATTGGAATATTCAAAAGAGCAAGCTCCAGTGTAATAGTACCTGATGCAGTTATAGCACGCTTGCATTCCTTAATTTTGTTTGTATCCTTACCACTAAATAAACATCTTGTAAGTTCAGGATACAATTTCTGAATAAACATTTTTGATGTTTGATTTGAATAAAATATATTAATATTGGTACTTAAAGAGTTAGCTGTATTAATCATAAACCTAATATTATTTTTTATTTCAGATTCACGACTACCAGGAAATATCCCTACATCAATTGGTTTTTTATCATTAATATTTTGAGGAGAAAAAAATCTCTTATCATCAGCAAGTGGGTGTCCAACATATGTAACATTTGGCATATAGTCTTTAAACAAATTCTCTTCAAACGGAAACACAACTGCAAGGTGATTGACTAAATTCATAATTGTTTTAATTCTTTTCTTTCTCCAAGCCCAAACTTGTGGTGCAATATAAAATAAAATTGGAATGTTTCTATGTTTAGCAAATTTTGCAATTTTTAAATTAAATTCGACATAATCAACAAGTACAATTAAGTCTGGTTTATTTTTAATAATGTGATTATATGCAGTATCTAATGCTTTTTTAATCTTACTATATTTAGAAATTACTTCTATGATTCCAACTACAGATATGCTTTCTGAATTAAAAATTATATCAGCGCCCGAATCTTTTAATTCTTGTTGTCCAATTGCTGAAAAATAATGATTAGAGTTTAATTTTTTATGTTCTTTAACATAATTTGCTGCATGTTGATCGCCTGATGATTCACCTGCAATAATAAATATATGTTTTTTGTTCATTGTTTATATTTATTTATTATTTCTGAAATATATTCAACTGATTTATTCTCTAATTCAGGGTAAATTGGAATCGATATACATTGATTTGTAACTTTTTCAGTTATAGGCATCTTCTTTAAAGAACAAAGACTTTTTAAGGCTTTTTGTTTATATAGTGGTTTTGGATAATAAATGCCATAGGGCACCTTATATTTATTTAGGTGTTTAATAAATTTTTTTCTGTTATTAACACATAAGGTAAATTGATGGAATACATGATAACTATCTTCGTGTTTATATGGCAATCTAATAAATTTATTTTGAATCATTGAATTATAAAGTTTTGCTATATGATTCCTCTTACGGTTGAAAATTTCTAGATATTTTAGCTTTATACCTAAAACAGCTGCTTGAATTTCATCCATTCTACTATTATAACCAAGCATTTCATGCTCATTTCTCAATAATCCGCCATGGTTACGTAATTTTTTAAGCTTTTCTGCATATTTTTTATTTGGTGTAATCGTAATTCCAGCATCGCCTATTGCTCCTAAGTTTTTTGTTGGGAAAAAACTAAAGCACCCAAAATCACCAAAGGTACCAGTATAAAGCTTTTTAAAAGTTGCGCCAATTGATTGTGCGCAATCTTCAATTATTTTGAGCCTATATTTTCTTGCTATTTTTTTTATAGTAATCATATCAGAAGATTGTCCAAAAATATGAACTGGAAGAATTGCTTTTGTTTTATTAGTTATAGCATTTTCTATTAGATGCGCATCAATATTATAAGTTAATGGATTAATATCAACAAAAATAGGTTTTGCTCCACATTGAACAATTGCCTCAGCTGTAGAGAAATAAGTAAAAGGGCTTGTTATGACTTCATCTCCAGCACCTATATCTAGTACTTTTAAAGCAAAAATTAATGAATCAGTTCCAGAATTACATGTAATTGCATATTTAGTAGAAAATTTATTTGAAAATTTTTTTTCAAAGTCATTAACATTTGGGCCTAAAATATACTGTCCATCACGAAGTACTTTTATAATTTTACTATTAATCTCTTTAGATATAGTTTTATACTGTTTAGTTAGATCAAAAAGCTTAATTTCTTTTTTCATTATTTTAAAATTTTAGATATTTTCGATGCTGTAATAATAGCATTTTTTCCATCAGTTCCAGTAACTAAAGGATTTTCAGATCCATTACATGAATTCAAAAAATTATTAATTTCAGATTGGAGAGAGTCTTTTTTAGAAAATGAAAAATTTTCTTTTTTAAAAATATATTTTTTATTTTTCAGAACTTTGGAATATTTATTTATTTTATGATTCATAAAATCAACTGACCAATATTTATTTTTTTCAAAAACCCTAATCTTTCTTTCA
>JAYZKL010000026.1:0-19478 GCA_036163455.1 Pseudomonadota bacterium | reverse complement strand
CAATCCCGATTACTCTAACAGATATTCACGATATAGCTAGCAATGAATATCCACAAGTTTTTTCATTTATCCTATCAATGGCACTTATAGTAATTATTCCGATGTTAATCTTTGAGAGGAAAAAACCAGAGCAAGCACGTTTACTTTCAACTTTTTTGCTTTTGTGTTCACTTGTGATAATGACAATATATTATTTGAATCCAATATATACGGTCCTAGCTCTAATCATCTTTATGGGATCATTTAGTGTTATAGAGGCATCATTACCATCATCAACATCAAAAATTGTGCCAACACATTTCAGGGGATCTTCAATGGGTTTTTTTTCTACATTCCAATTTCTAGGTACTTTTGTTGGAGGAGTCATAGGCGGTATTGTTTTGGGTAGCTCTAGTTTAAGTGCTATTTTTCTTGTCTGTGCTATAATAGCTGGTATATGGTTTTTAACATCTTTTGTGCAAATGCGTTTTAGATAGCAAAGTGAATTATGTCGGTTAATAAAGTAATTATATTAGGAAGACTTGGAGCTGATCCAGAAGTGAAATATACACCGAGTGGGACAGCTGTTGCACAATTATCCCTGGCAACAAACAGAAAAGCTAAGAATCAAGAATCAGGTGATTGGGAAGATAAAACAGAATGGCATAGGGTTGTGTTTTTTGATAAAAAAGCAGAAGCAATAGGCCAATATGTTAAAAAGGGACATGAACTTTATATTGAAGGAAGATTACAAACACGCAAATGGCAGGACAAAGACGGAAATGATAAATACATAACAGAAATAATAGCTTATGAATTTAGCTTTGTAGGAAGCAAATCAAGTTCCAGTGACAATGATTTTCAAAATCAAAACAACAATAATGAGAAATTTAAACAAAAAGATGAATTAAGCCAAGACCCTTCTCCACAACAGGATGATGAAATACCTTTTTAAAGTCAATGTTTGAAAATAAAAAATTCTTTATAAAGACACATGGGTGTCAAATGAATGAATATGATTCTGAAAAATTAAGTGATATTTTAAAATATAATTTAAAAATGTCGCAAACAATTAATTTAGAAGAGGCAGATATTTTGTTTCTAAATACTTGTTCAATACGAGAAAAAGCTCAGGAAAAGGTATTTTCTGAATTAGGTAGATGGAAAAAATTCAAAATTAAGAAACCAAATACGTTAATAGCTGTTGGTGGTTGTGTAGCAGCTCAAGAAGGAGAAAATTTGAAATCAAGATCGCCTCAAGTAGATATAATCTTTGGGCCACAAACTATACATAGACTTCCAAAAATGATTAGGCAAGCTTACAGCTTGAATAAAAAATTAACTGATGTAAGTTTTCCAGAAATAGAAAAATTTGATTTTTTGCCTAAATCTACAAACAAAACACCTTCAGCCTATGTGTCAATAATGGAAGGTTGTAGTAAATATTGTACATTTTGTATTGTCCCATACACTCGTGGAGAAGAAGTCAACAGAAGATTTGATGATATTTTACATGAAGTATACTCTTTATCAAAACTTGGAACAAAGGAAATTATTTTGCTTGGACAGAATGTTAATGCATACAAGTCAAAGATGAATGACGGAGATGATGCTGATTTAGCTTCACTCATAAAACATATTTCACATATAGATGAAATTCAGAGAATAAGATATACAACATCACACCCAATTGATTTTTCTGAGAACTTAATTAATGAATATAATAATTTTAAGTTAGCGAATAATTTGCACTTACCAATTCAATCAGGTTCAGATAAAATTTTATTAAAAATGAAAAGAAAACATACTGTTTTAGAGTATAAAAGTATAATTAAAAAAGTCAGAGAACTCAGACCAAATATTAGTCTAACGTCAGATTTTATTGTTGGATATCCAGGAGAAACCAATGATGATTTTGAAGATACCCTCAATCTAGTAGAGGATTTAAAGTTTGATGATGGATATAGTTTTATTTATAGTCCACGACCAGGAACTCCTGCTATGTATGAAAAAGATAATATACAAGACAGTATAAAAAAGAAGAGATTGCAACAGCTTCAACAACTTCTAAAATCAATGAATAGAGAATATGCTAATAGAATATTAGGTACAGAAGAAAAAATTTTGGTAGAGGGCTATTCAAAAAGAAATAAAAGTGAACTTTTTGGACGCACTAGTTCGAATAAAGTTGTAAACTTTAATGGTTTATCGGACTTAATTGGTAAATTTGTTAATGTAGAGATCATTGAAATAAAATCTACAACACTTAGAGGTAAGTTTTTAAATTTATCGGAATCTACTAATCTATAAATATATAAGAGAAACCTTGACCACAAAGACTACACATCAAAATATAACTTTACATCCAGAAGATAACAATAGACTTGCTAATCTATGTGGACTGTTAGATGAAAATTTACGACAAATAGAGTCATACATGAAGGTTGAAATTAGCAATAGAGGCAATGCTTTTAGAATTAAGGGGAGTAAAAAGAATGTTCCTCTTACTGAGCAGTTAATTATTGAATTGTATAGAATTGCAGAATTTGAAGAACTAACGCCTCAACATCTGCACATGTATATGAATAGAAATAAGTCATCAAAGGATAGTAAAAATGTTCAAATTGATAATGAAACTGTTCTGAAGCTTAAAAAAATTACTATCAAGCCAAAATCTAAGGCCCAAGAATTATATATAAAGGGGATATTTCAAAACGATTTATCTTTTGGGATTGGACCTGCTGGTACAGGTAAAACATATCTTGCGGTAGCTTGTGCTGTGAGTTACTTAGAACAAGATGTTGTGAAAAAGATTTTTCTTGCTCGACCAGCTATCGAGGCTGGGGAAAAACTTGGTTTCTTGCCTGGTGACTTAGCAGAAAAAGTAAACCCTTATTTGCAACCTATATATGATGCGCTGTATGAAATGATAGGTTTTGAAAAAGTCACAAAATTGTTAGAGAGAAAAATAATTGAGATTGCTCCATTAGCATACATGAGAGGTAGAACGCTAAATGATGCATTTATTATTCTTGATGAAGGGCAAAATACAACTATTGCGCAAATGGAAATGTTTTTAACAAGAATAGGTTATGGATCGAAAACAGTAGTTACTGGAGATATAAGTCAAGTTGATTTACCGAAAGATATTAAATCAGGTTTAAAAGATTGTCTTGAGTTTATACCTAAAATCAAAGGAACTCATATTTCAACATTCAATTCTGACGACGTAATGAGACACAATATAGTTAAAAGCATAATTACTGAATACAGTAAAAGGAAAAAGTGAAAAATTTGAAAATTAATATTCTAAAAAATAATTATGCTGGTTATATTCCTAGTGATTATAAAATTAAAAAATGGGCACAGATATCCTTTTTAAATAATAAAAAATCTTTTGTAAATATCAAGCTTGCAAAAGAATCTGAATTAATGAATTTGAATAAGAAATATTTTAACAAAAAAAAAGCATGCAATGTATTGTCCTTTCCTCTCAAATCAGAAGTGTCTAAAGGTGAATATTTGTTAGGTGATATCGTTATATGCCCACAAATAATTAATAATGAATCCAAGCATTATAAAATAAAGAAAGATAAGAGGTGGGCACATTTAGTAGTTCATTCAATGCTTCATCTTCAAGGCTATACACATGATTCAAAAAAAAGTAGAGAAGTTATGGAAAAAAAAGAAATAGAGATTTTATATAAGCTTGGCTACACAAATCCTTATGATGCAATCTAAAAAACCTAAAAAGAAATGGATTCATAAAATTTTAGATTTGGTTATTGATAAACCAAAACAAAAATCTGATTTACTCAATATATTGAGAGAGTCTCTGGTTGATGAATTAATTGACAACGATTCTCTCACAATGATTGAGGGCGTTTTTAAAGTTTCAGAAATGCAAGTACGTGAAATTATGATACCTAGGCCCCATATGATAGTACTAGATATCAGTGATGATATTGATGAAGTGATTAAAAAGGTAGTTTCCTCTGGGCACTCAAGATTTCCAGTTATAGATGGCAATAGAGATGAAATCATTGGAGTTTTATTAGCCAAAGATTTACTTAAAAGATCTACAGATGAAGAAAAAGATGATTTTGAAATCCATGAACTAATTAATCCAGCCACTTTTGTTCCTGAAAGCAAGAGATTAAATATCCTCTTAAATGAATTTAAAACAAGTAGAAATCACATTGCAATTGTTATTGATGAACATGGGGGCGTTTCTGGTCTAGTAACCATTGAGGATGTAATAGAAGAGATAGTTGGTGAAATTGATGATGAACATGACAAGGAAGGAGAATTAAAAATTTTAACACAAAATAGGAACACCTTTATTGTTGATGCACTAACAAGCATGCAAGAATTTAATAATCATTTCTCTACTGACTTTGAAGATGAAGATGTGGAAACTATAGGTGGTTATTTAATAAATCAATTTGAAAAAGTCCCTCAAAAAGGTGATAACATCAAAATTAATAACTTATTGTTTAAGATTTTGTCAGCTGATTCACGAAAAATTAATAGAATACAAGTAACAAAGAGCCTAACAAGGCATAAATAAAGAATTTAATTTTAAAAGCATTAAAGTGCATATTCCTACATTGCAAAACAATATTTTTTTTAAATACTCACTGATAATTTTTGCAGGTATAATTTTTCCATATGCGTTTGCTCCTTACGATTTTAAATTATTAGCTTACCTTTCACTTTTAATCTACTTTTATACTCTATTAAAGTCAAAACCTCAAGAAGGAATGAAATTATCATTTATCTATGGTTTTTTTATATTATTATTCGGTGTTAGTTGGATTTTTAATAGTATTTATAATTTTGGGGGGCAAAATTTATATATTTCATTATTCTTAACTTTTTTATTTCTTTTTATCTTTGCATTAACATTTATCCCAACTGGAATATTTATTAATAATACATATCTCTCATATTCTATTCACAGCAGGGTTCTAATCGGTGCATCAATTTGGATTTTTTTAGAGTGGCTTAGATCAAATTTATTTGGTGGCTTTCCTTGGTTGTTATTAGGTTATAGTCAAACCGGGACCTATTTAGATGCTATATTCCCATTATTAGGAACCTATTTTGTTAGTTTTACTGTTGTTTCATTAATGCTTTATACAGCACTAATCTTTTTTAATAAACATAGAATCAGAAAATGTTTTATTGGAATAACAACAATCATTGTTGCTCTTTTTATCATCAATATTTTTGATAAATCATGGACAACACATTCAACACAAAGTATAAATTTTTCTATTATACAAGCTAACATTAAACAAGAGGTTAAGTTCTCACAAAACAATATTATGGCAATTAAACGAAAATTTTCATCTTCTACACTCCAAAGGAAAAACAAAGATTTGGTAATATGGCCAGAAACAGCAATTCCAACTTTATACCATAATGATAAAAATTTTTTTGCTGAACTTATGAGAAATATGGATGAAGGAACATCTGTTTTATCAGGAGTATTTAGATTAGATAAAAATAAAAGAAAATACTTTAATAGCTTAGTTTTATTAAACAAGGATCCACAATTTTATGATAAGAGGCATTTGGTGCCATTTGGAGAATATACGCCATTCCCTTCATTTTTTGGTTTGTTGGCAAAAAAATTAAATATACCTATGTCTAATCTGTCAGCCGGCAGCAGAAAAAACTCTGCCCTTCAATTTAAAAAATCTCATATTTATCCACTTATTTGTTATGAAGTTGCTTATCCACATTTAATTGATACAAATTACGATAGCTTTGGTCTAATAATAAATATTAGTAATGATGCTTGGTTCGGTGATTCATTTGCCCCATACCAACACTTACAGATTGCTCAGGTTAGGGCATTAGAAACCCAATACTATATTCTAAGAGCGGCAAATACCGGAGTCTCTGCATTAATTAATCCAAATGGTAAAATTTTAGATAAACTTGATTTTGAAGTAGAAGGTATTTTGGATGGCCAAGTGTTTAGCTCCAAAGGTAGAACGCCTTACATGGATTTTGGAGATTATCCTATTTTGATGTTAATATTCCTATTTATGTTCTTAGTGTTTAAGAATAGACTCGAAAGTAATGGATAAAGAATATATTCCTAAAAAAGTTGAAAAAGAAGCCCAAGAATATTGGGAAAAAAATAATTCATTTATAACTAATTTTTCTAGTACAAAAAATAAATATTATTGTTTAAGTATGTTTCCATATCCTAGTGGGAAGTTACATATTGGCCATGTCAGAAATTATACAATTGGTGATTTACTTTCAAGAGCAAATAAAATGATTGGTAAAGAGGTTTTTCAACCAATGGGATGGGATGCTTTTGGTTTGCCAGCAGAAAATGCGGCAATCCAGAATAAAGTTCACCCGGCAGAATGGACAACAAATAATATTGCATCAATGAAAGGACAATTGAATAATCTTGGCTTTGCATATGATTGGTCAGCAGAAATTTCAACTGCAGATCCAGACTATTTTAAGTGGGAACAATGGTTTTTTTTTAAAATTATTAGAGAAGAAACTTGTATATAGGAAAAAATCAGAAGTTAATTGGGATCCAATCGATAAAACTGTTTTGGCAAATGAACAGGTCATCGATGGAAAAGGCTGGAGGTCTGGAGCAAAAATTCAAAGGAAAGAAATACCTCAGTGGTTTTTAAAAATATCTAAATATTCAAATGAACTTCTAAAAAGTATTGATGAATTACCTAAGTGGCCTGAACCTATTAAAACAATGCAAAAAAATTGGATTGGTAAGTCGGAAGGTGCAACAATATTTTTTAAAATAGAAGATAGTAATGATAAAATTGAAGTGTACACCACTAGATTAGATACCATCTTTGGAGCAACATTCTTAGCAGTTTCTCCAAGTCATAAATTTATTACTGACCATGATTTAGATAAAGCAGATAATATAAATTCATTTTTAAAAAAATGTTCTTCTGTAAAAGTTTCTGAGGAATCACTATCAACAGTTGAAAAAGAGGGAATCTATACAGGAGTAAATGCGATACACCCAATTACTAAAAATAAAATCCCTATTTGGATTGCCAATTATGTTCTTGCAGAATATGGAACAGGGTCTATTATGTCAGTTCCAGCACATGATTTAAGAGATTATGAATTTGCTAAAAAATATGATTTAAACATTAATAAAGTTATTCAATCAAAAGATTCTAGAGAAGAACAAGAAGTATTTACAGATGATGGCATCTTATGTAATTCAGAAAATTTTTCTGGAAAGGATTCAGGTGAAGCAAGAAAATTAATCCTAGAAAGCCTAAAGGAGCAAAAACTGGGAGAAAAAACAATAAACTTTAGATTGAGGGACTGGGGTATTTCTAGACAAAGGTATTGGGGTTGTCCGATACCTGTCATTTATCACAAAGATGGATCTGTTTTTCCGGTACCAGAAGAACAGTTACCAGTGAAACTACCTGATGACATAGATTTTTCTTGTGAAGGTAACCCATTAGAACAACATCCGACTTGGAAAAATATTAAATGCCCATATACAGGAAAAGATGCTGTTAGAGAAACTGATACATTTGATACTTTTTTTGAATCTTCATGGTATTACTTAAGATTTTTATCGCCTACAGATTCAAATAATATTCTAACAACTGATAGAAAGAAATGGTTGCCTGTAGATCAATATATTGGAGGAATAGAGCACGCTATCCTTCATCTTCTTTATGCAAGATTTTTCCATAAATTAATGAGAGATTGTAATATAGTGGATAATTCAGAGCCATTTTATTCTCTTTTATCACAAGGAATGGTCCTAAATAAAGGAATGAAAATGTCAAAATCAAAAAATAATACAATTGATCCGGATGATATCATAAAAAATTTTGGTGCAGATACTATTAGAGTTTTTATTATTTTTGCGGCACCCCCAGAACAAAATCTTGAGTGGTCAGATTCTGCCATAGAAGGTTCCTATAAATTTTTAAAGAGACTTTGGGTATTAAGCCATTCTATAATTGAGAAGAAAGATAATAACGTAACCAAGAAAACTCTTGAAGAGAATGAGCCTGAATCCATTCTCCTAAATAAAAAAATTCATTCCACAATAAAAAAAGTAACCTCTGATATTTTTGATAGGCAAAATTTCAATACAGCAATCGCTGCTATGATGGAATTGCTCAATGAGCTAGTAAAATTCAATTCAAAATCTACTAATTTTAATAATGTCTTAGTTTATGGAGTTGAAACGCTTGTAAAAATGTTATCACCAATAGCTCCTCATATAACACATAAGATTTGGATTGAATTAAACCATTCAAAACCAGTGATATCAGAAAAATGGCCACAGCCAGATGAAGATGTGTTAACAGATGCAAAAGTTGAGATTATAATACAAATAAATGGTAAACTTAGATCTAGAATTTCAGTTAATAATGATGAAATAGAAAGTGTAGTTGCAGACAAAGCTCGTGAATGTCAAAATATATCCAAATATTTAGATAAGGTGAAGATAAAAAAGGTGATTTTTGTCAAGAATAAATTAATTAATTTTGTTATCTAGCATATGAAGTCTATTACAAAAAATTTTTTTTTAATAATACTATCCTTATCTCTTGTATCTTGCGGATATACATTAAGAGGAAAATTAGTTCTTCCTGATGATATTAAAAATGTTGCCATAATTACTGATGTATATAGCCCTATTTCTAGAGAAATAAACTTACTCTTAACAAATATAGGAATTGAAACTACCAATAGAAAATTATCTGATGCATATCAAATCGAAATCATTTCTGAAATACATAATAAAAGACAGTTGTCGATTAATCAAGATGGAAGAGTTAATGAATATGAATTAGTCTTTACCGTAAGGTTTAAGATAAATTCTCCTATTGAAAATGGGATAGGTGACAGTGTCGTCTTGTATAGAGATTACCAGTTTGATGAAAGCAGAATTCTAGGAACTACAGATAGAGAGGAAGAAATTAAAAATGAGATGGTTTCTACTGCTGCCAGCATTGTAGTTAATAAATTAAAAGCAAAAATTGAATCAATGTGAATGATTTCTTTTATGAAACTGATAGGGAGTTTCTCTCGTTTTATCATGAATATTCATACGATAATCTACAAATTTCTTTAAATCATTGAAATGAAAAAATGGATTACCATCAATTTGTTCTTTTAATGTAGATGTTTTTTTCGTGGAATAATTATGTCCTGGAAGTATTAGAGTTTCGCTTTTGAGATATGACTGAAGGTTTTTGAGAGTAGTATACATTTCTTCAGGACTCCCACCATGTAAATCACATCGGCCACAGCCAAAAACAAAAAGCGTGTCACCAGCTATAAGGTTTGATCCAATAAGATAGCATGTTGAGCCAGGGGTATGTCCAGGTGTATGCATAGACCTTATTTCTGTTTTACCAAGCATAATTAAATCATCACCATCATTGATATAAAAATTGTCATAGACCTTTCCCCAGAAAGACTTTTCTTTTTTATTTATATGTATCTGAACATCGTGTTTTTCCAGAATTTTATCAATGGAGTTTACATGATCATGATGGCTATGAGTTAAGAGTATCTTGTCTAGAACAAGTCCATTTGTTTTTATAAATTTTTTTACACCAGTTAAATCCCAAGCAGGATCAATCAATGCAGTTAATTTAGTATCTATATCCCAAATTAGATAGATTAAATTTTGCATTGGACCTACTTCAAACGTTTTTATTTTAAATGGCTGACTTAATCCTTGCATAATTACTTATTATATCATATTTTATAAAAACTAATTTAGACTCTATGACAGAAATTGTACTTAAGCCAGAATTAATAAAAGCTTTGCAAAAAGTCTTAGTTGACTATGAGCCAGCTAATGAAGACCCGATACTAGCTGCTCAGTACTTATCTGCGGTTGTCGGCTCTATTGTGGCTAACGCAGATTTACAAGAAAAACAAAAAAATGAAATTTTACAACAATTGTTAGAATTTACAAAGTATGTCTACGATCAACAAACATCTTCATTTACAGAACAAACAGGACAAAACCAAGAAGAAGCATTCGGTAAGTGGAAACCTAAATAGTTTGCTTTATTAGTTCATCAACAATATCATCAATCAACCCAGTTCCGGAATATACTAAGCCAGTATACATTTGTAAGAGTTTTGCACCACATGAAATTTTTTCAAACGCAGATTCCGGAGATGTAATACCGCCAACACCAATAATTTCAATTTTATCATCAAGAAAACTTTTGAGTTGCTTAATTTTTTCATTAGACTTTGTTGATATAGGATTCCCGCTAACTCCGCCTTGAAAGTGTTGATATTTATCATCCTTAAGTATTTTTTTGTCTATTGTTGTATTCGTGGCTATTACACCATCAATTTCATAGATTAGTAGCGTTTTACAAAATTTCTCGAGTTGCTGAGTAGTTAAATCAGGAGAAATTTTTATAACTAATGGAATGTATTTTTTATAAACTTTACTTAAGTTGTCATGAAGTTTTTTAATATTTTTTAAGAGAGTTTCAATGTTCTCATCCAATTGCAAACTTCTCAAATCTTTTGTATTTGGTGATGATACATTCAACGTTATATAATCTGCTAACGAATAGATTTTTCTCATACAATATTCATAATCTTGATAGGCTTTTTCAATCGGCGTAGCAGAATTTTTGCTAATATTAATTCCTATTGGAATATCTCTATTGAATTTTTTTAATTTCTCTTTTAGATAATCTACTCCATGATTATTAAAACCTAAATGATTAATTATTGCCTTTTCATCAGCTACTCTAAAAACCCTTGGTTTATTATTACCAAATTGAGCCTTAGGTGTTACAGTGCCTAGTTCAATAAAACCAAACCCTATACTTGTTAAAAAATTTAGGTAATCGCCATTTTTATCAAAACCCGCTGCCAGGCCTACTGGGTTCTTAAATTGTATTCCCATGGATTCAGTAGGGAAGTTTTTAATTCTAGATTTTAATATTTTTTTAAGCCAGGATTTATAAATAAGTTCAGCAATTGTTAACGATAAATAATGTGCCTTTTCTGGCTCAAATAAAAAAATAAAACGTTGATATAATGAAAAAAGAATTTTTGTTAAGCTCATATTAGCACTTGTCATTAACTGAGAATCATTTCTGTAAGTTTAATAGATTTAATTTGACTATTAATAGTTTACAAATTAGAATGATTCTAAATATAGACTAACTCTATCTGTAACATTATAATGAAGTTTCAGAACTTAATAAAGGTGAATAAGAATAATCAAAAAAGGGGGATACTATGAGTGATAATGAGAAATCAAGATGTCCAATTACTGGTGTTGGAGGACCTGCCAAACATCCAGCTGGCAAAGGTACATCAAATAAAGATTGGTGGCCTAATAGTCTAAACCTAAAAATCTTATCTCAGCACTCGTCTATGGTTAATCCCATGGAACAGGAATTTGATTATGCAGAAGAATTTAATAAACTTGATCTCGATGCGGTTAAAAAAGATTTACATGATTTAATGACGGATTCGCAAGAATGGTGGCCTGCTGACTACGGACATTATGGGCCATTTTTTATTCGAATGGCTTGGCATGCAGCTGGTACTTATAGAACAGGTGATGGACGAGGAGGCGCTGGAACTGGTAACCAACGTTTTGCCCCTATAGGCAGCTGGCCTGATAATGTCAACTTAGATAAAGCGCGATTATTGATATGGCCTATCAAACAAAAATACGGAAAAAGAATTTCATGGGCTGACCTAATTATTTTAACTGGAAATGTAGCCTTAGAATCAATGGGTTTTAAAACATTCGGTTTTGGTGGAGGTAGAGAAGATATTTGGGAACCTGAAGAAGATATTTATTGGGGTTCTGAAAAAGAATGGCTTGGCGTTAATCGTTATAGTGGTGTTAGAGATTTAGAAAATCCTTTGGGAGCAGCTCATATGGGATTAATATATGTAAACCCACAAGGACCAGATGCTAACCCTGATCCACTTAAAGCTGCGCATGATATCCGAGAAACATTTGGACGTATGGCAATGAATGATTATGAGACAGTTGCACTTATTGCAGGAGGACATACTTTTGGAAAGTCTCATGGCGCTGCACCTGAATCTCATAAAGGCCCTGAGCCGGAAGGATCAAAAATTCAAGAACAATCTACAGGGTGGAACAGTGATTATGGAACAGGCATGGGAGCAGACACAATTAGTAGTGGTTTAGAAGGAGCCTGGACTGCCAACCCTATAAAATGGGACATGGGATATTTAGATTTATTATTTGGTTATGAATGGGAGTTAGCAGCCAGTCCTGCAGGAGCTCACCAATGGAAACCTAAGGAGAATGGAGCTGATATTAACATTGTGCCTGATGCGCATGATTCATCTAAAAAGGTTGCTCCAATGATGTTAACAACTGACCTTTCAATGAGAATGGACCCTCAATATGGACCTATTTCAAAAAACTTTCATGAAAACCCTGATGAGTTTGCAGATGCATTTGCAAGAGCTTGGTTTAAGCTAACCCATAGAGACATGGGGCCTAGAGCTTGTTATCTTGGCAAGGATGTTCCTGCTGAAGAGCTTATTTGGCAAGATCCACTTCCTGCTGTTACGCATGAACTTATAAATGAAAAAGATGCAGATACTCTTAAAGCAACTATATTAGATTCAGGATTATCTATTTCTCAACTAGTAAGAACTGCTTGGGCATCAGCATCAACCTTTCGTGGTTCTGATAAAAGAGGTGGAGCAAATGGAGCAAGAATTCGTCTCTCTCCTCAAAAAGATTGGGAAGCCAATAACCCATCAGAATTATCACAAGTCATTGGAACATTGGAAAAAATACAAAATGAATTCAATGCTAACGGTAAACAGGTGTCTCTAGCAGATTTAATTGTTTTAGGCGGTTGTGCTGGGATAGAGAAAGCTGCCAAGAATGGAGGACATGATGTGAAAGTCCCTTTCTCACCTGGGCGTACTGATGCCTCAGAAAATCAGACAGATGTAGACTCATTTGCTTTACTTGAGCCTCAGGCGGATGGATTCCGTAATTTTGTTAAGGATGAATTCAGTACTGTGGCAGAAGAAATTTTAATAGATAGAGCTCAATTAATGAAACTAACTGCTCCCGAGATGACTGTTCTAATAGGTGGAATGCGTGTATTAAACACCAATTATGATAATTCGAGTAATGGAGTCTTTACAGATAAACCCGAAGTGCTTACAAACGATTTTTTTGTAAATTTGCTTGATATGGGAATAAAATGGAAAGAAGTTTCTAAAAAGGAAGATTTATTTGAAGGGCGAGACAGAACAACTGATAAAGTTAAATGGAATGCTACGCGCGTTGATTTAATATTAGGTTCAAATTCACAGCTAAGAGCCTTAGCGGAAGTTTATGCATGCGAAGATTCGCAACCTAAATTTGTTGCTGATTTTATAGCAGCATGGACTAAGGTAATGAATCTAGATCGTTTTGATCTTAAGTAATCAGGAAAGAAATTTTAGTTAGTTAAATTATTTATTTATAACTTTTATAACAACTTCAGTTTTTTCAACCTTCATTGATTCTGGAATCTTTGGTAATTTAGAAAATGATATTTTTTCTTCTGGAATATCAAATAAGCTACGATTATTTAGGTTATAAATATGGTGGTGATGGCTAAGATTAGTATCGTAAAACTTTTGTTCATTATCTAGATTAATTATTTTTAATAATCCTTTAGATTCAAAAAGGCATAAAGTGTTATATATTGTAGCCTGTGAAATATTTAGTTTCGATTTATTAATTTTCTCAATCAAATCTGAAGCAGTGAAATGTTGTTCTCGACAAAAAACTATAGCTGCAATTCTTAAACGTTGTTTTGTTGGCTTAATCTGATTCTTTATCAAATAATTTTCGAAATTTTCTTTCATATATACATTATATATTTAAAGAGCTCAATTGAAAGGTTTTTTATTTATTGTCTTTTTCTATAACTTTGTTTATCACTGATGAGTCCTTATTATTCAAATGACGATTAACAGCAACCTTCATTAGTTTATTAACATAATTTGCGCCTTTGAGTTTTATTTTTAGTTTTTTTGCAAGTTTTGTAGCTATATTCAGATCTTTTAAATGTAAAGAAGCTTTAAATCCAGGCGCGTAATTCTTTTTAATCATACGTAAACCATGTATATCCAAAATTTTGCTATAACCAAATCCACCCATCAGAGCCTTCCTTATCAGTTTTTGATCGCAGCCTGATTTTTTAGCTAATAAAAGAATTTCACTAACCGCCATCATTGTTTCTGCAACTAAGATTTGGTTACATGCCTTCGTTATTTGACCAGAACCACTTTTACCAATATACGTTATACTTTTTCCCAAAATACTCAAAATTGGTTTTACTGTATTAAAAATTTTTTTCTCACCGCCAACCATAATGGATAATTCACCGTTGATTGCGCCAATTTCTCCACCAGAAACTGGAGCATCTATAAATGATACTCCTTTTTTTTTCAATTGATTTGAGATATCTATAGTACACTCAGGTGAAATTGTACTCATATCGATGATTATAGAACCTCTGGCAATATTTTTTACTAGACCATTTTGGCCTAGTATAACTTCGCGCACATCATTTGAATCTGGTAGGTTTGTAATTATTATTTTAGATTTTTTTGAAATATCATTAATATTTGAATTAAACTCACCGCCAATTTTTTCAATTTCTTTTATAACAGGTTTTTTTCTGGCAAAAAAATTAACATGATAATTAGAATTCAATAAATTTCTAACCATAGGTTTGCCCATAATACCTAAGCCTATGAAGCCAACGATTTTGTTAAGTTTTTTAGCCATCTACATGTTATATTATATATAATCTCATTCTTTTTTCGATATGAAACTTAATTACAAAGAATTTATAGAAGGATCTAAAATACCCGAATCAGCTATTTATCTTATTCATGGTAGCCCAAGACACTTACAGAATGAGATTGAGAGAAAAATACAAAATTATTTTAAAAGATTTGAGTTTTTAACTAGAAAAAATTTTGTTATTGATAGTGATTTTCCATTAAATGATTTTAGAAAAGAGTTAGAAATAAATACGCTCTTTAAAGAAAATAGAATAATAACTTTAAACATTGTATCAAATAGTGTTCCTCAAAAAGTCAAAGATATAATAATGGAAGCAAAAATCTCAGATGATTTAAAAATTTTGATAAAACTTGATAGACAGACTTCTGCATTCAAGAAAACGAAGTTTTATGAATATTTATTAAAATCACATAATGTCATAGAAATTTTTGAATTAACTGGAAGTGATTTAAGAGCTTGGGTTGGAAAAAAATTTGCTACATATAATTTGAAATTTAATGAAGAAGTTTTTAAAAAAATTATTGAAAAAACTGAAGGGAATACATTAGCCATAATCCAAGAAATATATAAAATGTCTTTAGCTGAAATTGATGATGTAGATAGTTATTTTGATATTGTACAAAATGATTATAAATTTTCAGAATTTGATTTAGTTAATTCTTTGCATAATCTTGATTTATCTAAATCACTAAAAATCTTGAAATACCTCCAAGAAGTAAATTTTCCCTCCGTGTATCTTCTATTTTTATTAAATAGTGAATTAAAAAAAATTTACAACTTAGCTATAGGCAATAAATTAAATATTTATATACCAAATTTCAAAATTAAGAACTATGATTTTTTACTCACTAAAGTTAATCCTAAAAATCTCATTGTTCTTATTGAATATTGTCACAATATTGATAAATCTATAAAGATAGGGTTAGGAGACATTAACCTTTGGCATCAACTTGAAATCCTTATTTCCTGCTTTATACTTAACAAATCTATTGAGGACTTTATTGGGAAAGAAGCATGTTAAAATCCAAGATTAATAAGTATATAAAAAATTTATGTAATAAAGCTGTTTCAGCATCTAAATCAGCTGCCTTAAATTCAAGCAAAGATAGAAATAATATTTTAAAATCTATAGCCCATAATCTTGATAAAGACAGAAAAAATATAGAAAAAGATAACACTATTGATATAAATAATGCGCGTAAGAGAAAAATGAATGACTCTATGATTGATCGTTTGATTCTTAATGAAAAGAGAATAACAGCAATGTGTGAAGGTTTATATGAGATTATCAAAATACCCGATCCTCTTTATAAAAAAATAAATTCTGTTAAACAGAAAAGCGGAATAACAGTTAGTCAAATGAGAGTACCTCTTGGAGTAATAGGAATGATTTATGAATCACGACCAAATGTTACAATTGATGCAGCTGGTCTATGTTTAAAATCAGGGAATAGCGTTATTTTAAGAGGTGGCTCAGAAGCAATTTTCACTAATAAAAGGCTTATGAAAAGTGTAAAAAAATCTCTGAAATCAAATAAGAATAAGCACAGTCTAGATTTAGTGCAGCTTATAGAAACTACCGATAGATATGCTGTTGGTTGCCTCCTTCAAATGGATAAATTTATTAATGTGATAATCCCTAGAGGAGGGAAAGATTTAATAAAAAGAATCACGCAAGAATCAAAAATTCCTGTAATTAAACATCTTGATGGAAATTGTCATGTTTATATCGATAAGGAAGCTGATTTAAATCAAGCTATGAAAATTTCTATAAACTCTAAAACACAGAGGTTTGGTGTTTGCAATGCAATGGAAACTCTTTTGATTCATAAAAATATATCAAAAAAACTTTTGTCTAAATTAGCAAATGAACTCCAATTACAAGGTGTAGAAATTAGGGGTTGTAAAAATACAAAAGAATATTTAGGGAATGTAGTTTTGGCTAAAGATATAGATTGGCATACAGAGTTTTTAGGCCCTATAATTTCTATTAAAATAGTAGAAGATTTAGATGAAGCAATTGCTCATATAGATAAGTATGGATCAAACCATACTGATGCTATAGTATCAAAAAACAAAAAATCTATTGAAAAATTTGTCAATATGGTGGATTCAAGTTCAGTAATGATAAATACTTCAACTAGATTTGCCGATGGATTTGAATATGGTCTTGGAGCAGAAATTGGGATAAGTACTGATAAACTTCATGCGAGAGGACCAGTTGGCGTTGAAGGTCTTACCAGTTTAAAATATGTTGTAAACAGCCAAGGTAAAATTCGTAATTAGAAAAAATTTAAAGATGAGAATTGGTATTTATGGTGGTGCGTTTGATCCAATACATTTAGGACACATAAACCCTATATTAGAAATTGTTCAAAAACATAAATTAGAAAGAGTTCACTTTATTCCTACCCATATTTCTAACTCTAATAAAAAGATTGTAGCTAACTCAGAAGAAAGATTATTGATGATTAAGAAATCTATTGAGGACATAGCAAACTTTATAGTTGATGATAGAGAAATAAAAAGAGGAGGAAGGTCTTTTACATACGATACGATTAAAGAGATAAGAGCAGAAAACCCCAAAGCTCAATTATACTGCATAATAGGTGATGATTTATTGACAAAAATAAATTCTTGGAAATCCTTTGATGAAATTATTAAATTATCTAATATATTAGTTACACGCAGAAATAGATTGAAAGAAATAACTATAGACAACAATATCTCATGTTATATGGCAGAAAATGAAAGTATATTTCATGACCAATCATATGGTAAAATATTTATAGAAAACACATCTATTGTTGATGTTTCTTCAAAGGAGATTAGACATAGACTCAAAAACAATAAACCAATTTCAGGCCTAGTAAATGTTAATTTAGAAAAATGGTTAGAGAAAAATAAGGTCTATTAATTTATATGAAATTATTAAAAGAATTTATTATAAGCACGCTTGAAGAAAATAAAGCCGAAGACATAATTTCTATAAATGTAAAAAATAAAACATCTGTAACAGACCATATGATTATTGTTTCAGGAAGATCATTAAGGCATGTGAAATCAATTGCAGATAATCTCATAAAAATACTTAAAAAAAATAAAATAAAACCAATTGGGATAGAAGGATATGCTAAATCTGAATGGATTCTTATAGATTTCGGTGATCTATTAGTTCACGTGATGCATCCAGAAAAAAGAAACTTTTATTCACTCGAGAAGCTATGGGATGAAAATATTAAGGCGGATAATTATACATTCTAATAATTAGATGAAAACAATCACATCATATTTAATAAATTTTTTTTTAATGGTCTTAGTAGCTGTATTTGTAGTTGTGTTTATTACAGAGAATACAGACTTCATAAATAATAATTATAAGAATTCTATAATTAAGACATTAGAGAAAAATATTAATGCAAATATTAAAATTAATGATATAGATATTGAATGGGACGGTATTGAACCTACAATTATTTTTCATAAAATAACATTAATTAATAAAAAAACAAATAAAGAAATCATATCAGGAGATAAGCTTGTATCTACAATAAACGTATATCAGTCTTTTCTTCAAAATAAAATAATCCCAAAAGAATTTAATATTGTAAATACAAGCCTTAGATTGACATATAACAATGGAGAATTATTTTTCAAAGATAAAAATATTTTTGAAATTAATAAAGATTTTTTTTCAAAAGGCAAGAACCAAACAGATTTCTCAAAACTGACATTTAGAATAACTAATTCATCACTGATTTTTGATAATTTACCATATATTGAAAAATATAAACTAAAAAACATGAACCTTGTTTTGACAACTCAGAAAAAAAATCTAAGAATATTTACTACATTCAATCATACTGATATTAATGAAGTTGTTCATATTGCAGCAGATTTAAATCTAGATAAGAATAAGAGGCCTACAGGCCAGATATATTCCAGGGGAATTAACTTAAATTTAAAAAAATTTCCAATTGAAATTAATAATATAAAAACCTATGCTCAATTTGTTAATTATACTCTTTGGTCAAAACTTGATGATGGAAAATTTAAGACATTAAATGGTGAGTTTTCTGCAAATAATCTAGAATTGGTCAATAAGAAAACAAGTAAGAAGTTATTGCTCGCTAACCTAAGATCTGATATTAGTTACAATTCGAACAATAAAATTAAAAATTTTTTATTAACAAATTTTAATTTTAATACTCAACTACATCAATATTTAAACAACCATTTCTTTTTGAAGATTGAAGATAATAAAGGTACTGACTTGTCATTTAAGAGTTTACAGATAACTGATTTTAAGAGTTTTATAAATATAATCCCTAATCCATCAAGCAAAAGTATTTATAAAATTTTTAAAAATATAAAGTCTGGAGAAATCAAAGATGCTAGTTTTATTGACCTTAACACAATAAAAAGAATGAAGTTCAAGTTTAATTTCAAAAATATCCAATTAATTAATAATGACCTTGCTGTTTTTAATCTCACTGGAGAATCTAAAGGTGCATATGATAGGGGATTTATAAAGGTTAATAGTCCTGCCTTAGGCGTAAAACATGAAAAGTTGGGAGATAAAGAACAAGTTATCAACTTAGATACATTAATAAATTATAGGTACAAAAAAAATAATTTTTATTTC